>NZ_PEJS01000002.1:0-300000 GCF_002750975.1 Stenotrophomonas indicatrix | reverse complement strand
CGATGGGCGACAAGAGTGCAGCCAAGGCACTGATGGCCAAGGCCGGCGTGCCGTTGACGCCGGGCTACCACGGCGACCAGCAGGCGCCGGAATTCCTGCGTACCCAGGCCGACGGCATCGGCTATCCGGTGCTGATCAAGGCCAGCGCCGGCGGCGGCGGCAAGGGCATGCGCAAGGTCGAGCGCAGCGAGGACTTCGTCGATGCGCTGGCCAGCTGCCAGCGCGAGGCGGCCTCGGCGTTCGGCAACGACCACGTGCTGGTCGAGAAGTATGTCGAGCGCCCGCGCCATATCGAAATCCAGGTATTCGGCGGTGGCCATGGTGAGGCGGTGTATCTGTTCGAGCGCGACTGCTCGGTGCAGCGCCGCCACCAGAAGGTGCTGGAAGAAGCGCCGGCCCCGGGCATGAGCGCCGACCGCCGCGCCGCGATGGGCAAGGCCGCCGTTGATGCCGCGCGTGCAGTGGGCTACGTCGGTGCCGGCACGGTGGAGTTCATCGCCGGCCCGGACGGCGATTTCTACTTCATGGAAATGAACACCCGCCTGCAGGTCGAACACCCGGTCACCGAGTTCATCACCGGCACCGACCTGGTGGAGTGGCAGCTGCGCGTGGCCGCTGGCCAGCCACTGCCCAAGCGCCAGGACGAACTGACCATCCACGGCCACGCTCTCGAAGCACGCCTGTATGCCGAAGATGCCGACCGCGGCTTCCTGCCCTCCACCGGCACCCTGCGCCGCCTGCGCCTGCCGGCCCCGTCGACCAACGTGCGGGTGGACACTGGTGTGGAAGAAGGCGACAGCATCACCCCGTACTACGACCCGATGATCGCCAAGCTGATCGTCTGGGACGTGGACCGCGACGCCGCGCTGCGGCGCATGAGCCAGGCCCTGGCCGACTGCCAGGTGGTGGGCGTAACCACCAATGCCGGTTTCCTGCGGCGCCTGGTGCAGACCGACTCGTTCGCCAACGCCAAGCTGGATACCGCGCTGATCGAGCGCGAGCAGGCCGCACTGGCGGTCACCGGTGACGGTGAGCAGGCGCTGTGGGAACTGGCAGCGATCGCCGCGGTGGCAAGCACACCTGCCGCTGCCGCCGATGCACGCGACCCGCATTCACCGTGGCAGGCACAGGATGGCTGGCGGCTGGGCGTGCCTGCCGCGCGCTCGGTGCCGCTGCAGCAGGCAGAGCGGGCACACACGCTGAAGGTGTGGACCACTGCCGATGGCTGGCGCGTCCAGTGCGGTGACGCCGCGCCGAAACAGGTGGTCGGCCATGCCGATGGCCAGACCCTGTCGGTGCAGATGGACGAGCGTCGTTGGCGGCTGCAGCTGCAGCGCGACGGCGATCAGCTGTACCTGTTCGCCAGCGATGGCCAGCACCGCTTCACCCTGCACGACCCGGTGGGCGAATCCGAGCAGGCCAGCGCCGATGCCGGCAGCCTGCTGGCACCGATGCCCGGCAGGATCGTCGCAACGCTGGTGGCGGCGGGCACGCAGGTCAAGCGCGGCACGCCGCTGGTGGTGCTGGAAGCGATGAAGATGGAGCACACCCTGCAGGCACCGGCCGATGGCACGGTGAAGGGCTATCGGGCCAAGGCCGGCGACCAGGTGGGCGACGGCGCGGTGCTGGTGGATTTCGAAGCAGCGTGATGGAGGGTGGGCCGGGCGTTGCCCGGCCTACCTGCTGCCACGAGGTCAAGGTTGCAGAGCCGGATTCCCGCGCCAGACCTGCTGCAGCGGGTCGAATTCACTGGTGACCTGCGCGTCCGCGCGCCACCCCAGGCCGCATATCATCACCGGGCTGGCATCGATGCCATCCAGCCCCAGCGCCTTCTCCACGTCGATCTCGTTGATCGCCGCGGTCACATAAGCGGCCAGTCCAAGCTCGGTGGCTGACAGCATCCATTGTTGCGACAGGTGCCCCGCATCAAGCAGCACCGCCCGGTAGGCCTTTGGATGGTGGCGGTATTTCCAGAAGCTGCGTGGGAAGCGTGCCACCTGGATGAGGTGCAGCGGGGCGTCGGCGAACCAGTCCTGCCCGGACACAAAACCCAGCATCAAGGTGCGCAGGTCGTCGGTGGCAACGGCGACCGGTCGCAACGCGTGTTCCAGCGGATGGTAGTGATAGACGCCCGGCGCAAGACCGTCGACAGCCAGGGCGACCACATAGGTTTCCAACGGATGCAGACCGCCGCCGGAAGGAATGTGCTTCTTCAGGAACTCCATGCCATCCCCCGGCCGCAATGCGGCGTGTGCCTGCACGGTCCGCTTGAGTACCTGCGCCAACAGCGGCAGCGCCAACGTGCGCTGCGCGTCGAAGTTTCGGCAGGTTGCACGCTTTCGCAGCAGCTCGTCGCGCGCATCGTCAGGTGTATCGGGCAACATCAAGGGGTCGGTACCGGGCGCATCCACTGCGGCGGGCGGTGCACCGAACCTGGCATGCAGATCCTGCGCCGTGACCAGCTTGTGCTCGCGCATCTCACGCGCGCTGTTGATGCCGCCCCAGCGTCCCATCCGGTGCTGCAACGCCGACAGCGGCCACCAGTTGGCGTCGCGCACGCGCTGGTCGCGGTCACGATGCGAAGCCTCACCTGGCTCCTGGCTGATCACCAGACCGATCTCCAGCAGGCGTGCCAGCGCAGTGCCTTCGAGGCCGGCCTGTGCAGGTTCCACCCAACGATCCGGCTCGATGCGGCCCAGCACATCGATTTCCTCGATGCTCACCTCCACGGGTGCGTCCAGATGGGCGGCAAGGGCCTGCCAATGCATGCGCGTTACCAGTCCCGCCTGGCCCTGCAGCAGCAGGGAGAGGTCCAGCGAGACCTCGCTGCGGGGTTCGAACATCACGATAGCGCAACGTCGGATCTGCATCTTTCATCATCCACCAGTGGAAACCGTAGTATGCGGGTTGCCCGCAACGGCCGCGGTACTGTGGAGGCGCTTCTGTGCAATGCACACATCGCCCTAAATGCCGAGCGGTGGTGGCCGATACCGTAAGTTCTACTCTGGATGATCGACATGGCTACCGACCCCCGCCTTTCCGCTGAAGATGCCGGCGTACTGCTGGACAACCTCATCAACGATACAGCCTTCCGCGAACGCTTCGCCGAATCGCCGGCCAAGGCCCTCTCCAGCATCGGTCTGGATGCGGCCTTGGGTGAGAAGGACTGCATGAAGATCGACTCGCTCGCCCCGGTGGAGGAGCTTCGCCGCGTTCGCGACGGCCTGCAGAAACACCTCGCCAGCTCGCTGACCGCGATGAATGTGGTGTTCTGCTTCGAAGCGGGCAAAGTCGACGATTGCATCGGCGGCTGATACCGGCTCAGGGCGCGCCGCCCGCCTTCACCGGTGCGGCCCAGCTCGATACATCGTGCACGTTCAGCGGCTGCCAGACCTGCATCGCCGAGACTTCGGCAATGGCCTGGCCACGGTGGCGGGCCAGCCATTCCTGCTCGCGGCGCACGCCTGTTTCATCGCTCTGCGCACGTAGCGCATGCAGCAGTACCACGTGCGCCTGCACCGGCTCGCTGCCATCGAGCATCGGCTCGATCAGGGCCCGCGCAGCGTCCGGCCGTTGCCTCTGCAGTTCGCCCATCGCCGCAACCACGCGCATCCATTTACCGACCATCGGGCTGCGCTGGGCGCGCAGCAGCGCCTCGTTGGCATGCAGCCAGGCTTCGGCAACATCGGTCTGTCCCTGCCGCTGAGCCAGATAGACAAGGGCCAGCCACTGCAGGCTGCGGGCCTGCTGCATGGGATCGTCGCGATCTTCCAGCAGCGGCTGCAGCTGCGCTGCGATGGCCTGCAGTTCGGCTTTGTCGCCCGCCGCGCACAACGTGGTCACGCTGGCGTGCTGCAATCGCTGCTGTACCTGCATGTCCGCAAGCTCAGGTGCCGGTGCGTCCGCGCGCACGGCCGCCTGCATCGACGCGCAATCACCTTGGTCGGCAGCCAGCAGCAGCTGTGCACGCAGCCGCATCCGCTGCGCCAGCGCATCTCCGGTGCGCAGCTTCACAAGCAGCTGGCCGGCCTGTACGTAACGGCGCTGCGCCACAAATACATCGACGCCAGTGTCATCGGGATCATCGCGGCCGCGCAGCCCTTGTGCCTGCATCAGCGTTTCGGCGGCCAGCTGCGGTTGGTTGTGGGCGATCTGGATGCGTGCCAACTGCACCATCGGATACAGCCGCAGCGGATCCTGCGGTACGGACGCCGCATGTGCGTAGGATTCGGCTTCGCTGAAACGATTGTCCTGCAACAGAAGCCAGGACGTATTGGACAGCCCGGCGAAGGAATCGGGATAGACCTTGGCCAGCGTCCGCCATTGCTCCAGGGCCCAGCCGCCCGGTTCCAGTTCTTCCTGCCAGGCCTTCAGGTACAGGCGCTCGCGCGGTGGCAGGCGTTCCTGCTGGGCGAGCGCATGCTGCATCGCCTCGCGGGCCTGCCGCCCTTCTTCGGTGCGGGCCAGCAGCTTGGCCACGCCCATGTAGGCCAGCGCGAAACCGGGATCGATGTCGATCGCAGCCTGGTAGAGATTGCGTGCTTCCTCGAAGCGGCGCTGGCCCAGGGCATTCTCGGCCAGGGCATAGGCGCGCAGAGCACGCAGGTCACGGGTAGAGGCTTTCGGCAGCGGCAAGGACTGCTCCAGGCTGGCCACCGATTCGCCCAGGCCACGGCGCAGACGACCGACGACATCGTCCACCGCGAACATCATCTGGTCGGGGCCGTCGGCGGCGACGGTGAAGCTGCGCACCACCTGCCCGCTGCCGGGGGCCACCACGTCGATTCCCAGCTGATAGCCCCCTGCCTTGGGGCGTACGGTCGGCAGCAGGACCGCTCGAGCGCCTTCGCGCATGGCCACATCGATCGCTGCACCGCGATTCAAGCGGGTATCGCCGGACAAGCGCGCCATTTCCAGGCTTTCGCGGATCTTGCCTTCGGACAGCACATTCACGTAGCGCGACTGTTCCAGTGCGATCAGGATCGCATGGCGTGTCGATTCATCGAACACCGGCTCACCGGTGAAATTTTCAAGGTCGGCCAGCACCACCCAATCGCGCTCTGAGAATGCGATGGCCGGCTCCGGGCGCAGCAGGAACCAGCCCCCCACCACCACAGATGCCAGGATCAGGCTTTCCGCCAGCAATACCACCGGCTGCCGCCACAATGGCAGATCACGCCGTGCCTTGGCGTTGGCGCGCGGCGGGCGCAGCGGAGCAAAGCCGATCTCGCCAACTTCAATCACTTCCTGGACGGTCGGCATGCCTTTGAACCGCCAACGCCCGTGCGACTTCCATAGCAAGCGTGGGCCACGCTCGCCCAAGGCATCCGTGGCGCGTCGGGTCAGTGACTCGGCAACTGCCGACATCAGGATCTGGCCTGGGCGCGCCAGGGTCATCAGGCGCGCGGCCATCGGCTTGGCCAGGCCTTCGACTTCCATCGACTTGGCGCCGACCTTGACCGCTTCGGGACTGTTTTCCCAGGTCAGCACATCACCCACATGCAGGCCCGCTCGTGCGCGCAGCTCGACCCTGCGTTGCTCGCCCAGTGCCTGCAGGTCGCGCTGGTAATCCAGTGCAAACCCGAGCGCATCCACCGGGCGTTCGAACAGCAGGAACAGACCGTCGGAACGGTCGATCAACTGCCCATTCCAGCGATGCTGCAATACCAGCACCAGACGGTCGTGCTCCTGGAACAGGGTGGCTGCGGCAGCGTCGCCGATACGCTCCACCAGTTGCAGCGAATCACACAGGTCGGTGAACAGCAGCGCCCGCAGCTGGGCGTTATGCGGGGCCGACGTTCCGTTGTCGCCATTCATCGCCAGGATCTCCGCTCAGTGTCCATCCGGGCCATTGGCCCACCGCAGGCAGTTGCCGCCTGCGCGCTTGGCTTGGTACAGCGCACGATCGGCGCGAGCGTACCACTCGCTCCAGTCCGCGTCAGGGGCCAGCAGGCTGGCACCGATGCTGGCCAGGCTGACGTGCGGGGTGCCATGGCTGCGCTCGAGCAGGCCGTGCACCGCGCTGAGGATGAATTCAGCCGCGTGCTGCACGATCTCGACATTGGCCCGGCGCAGGATCAGGCAGAACTCGTCGCCGCCCAGGCGGCAGGCCAGGTCATGTTCGCCGGCCATCGAGCGCAGGATGTTGCCCATGCTCTGCAGCACCCGGTCGCCGGCCTGGTGGCCGTGGCGGTCGTTGATCTGCTTGAAGCGGTCGCAATCGATCAGCAGCAGCGCCTGCGGCGGCCCCTCTTCCTGCGTGCGGCATTCCTGCAGGAACAGGGCCAGGCCACGGCGGTTGTGCAGGCCGGTCAGTTCGTCGGTGCGCACCAGCTCACGCGTGTGGGTCAGCTGGTGGGTGGTGATGTACAGGTTGTCCAGCGCGGCTTCCAGGTCATGGTTGCGCCGCCGCAGTTGGCTGATCAGGGCCTGCTCGTTGGTCAGCACACGCAGGATCGTGCGCCGCAGGAAGTAGGCCACCAGCCCCGGGTCGGACTCGACCAGGCGATGGAAATCAGCCGGTCCCAGCTCCAGCACGTGGCAGTCGGCCATCACCCGCGCGCTGGCGCTGCGCGGGTGGTCGCCCATCAACAGGCCGAGCTCACCGAAGAACTCATGCCGGCCGAGTGTCTTGAGCACCAGGTCCTCGCCGAAATCCAGCTCGATCAGGCCTTCCAGGATGATGTACATGCACTCGCCGCGATGGCCGCGGTGGAACAGCCACTGGCCCGCCTGCAGCCGGCAGGGCTGGGCAAACCGGGCAAACAGGGCGACCTCTTCGTCGGAAAGCAGCGCATGCACGATCTCGGCCATCGCCACCTTGGCGATACCGGTTGTCGTGTCGATGTTCTCGGCCGCACCCCTGCCGGTCATTCCCTGCACCCGCCGCCAGCGTCCCCTGGTGAGCCGCGGAGCATATCAGTGAATCAAACTGTGCGCCGCTTCTCATTTTTGTGAAGAAGCGGTGCCCCGCCCTGCATGACTCAACCGTGCCCATTCACACGCGTTGGGCGCAGGAAGAAAGAAAGCCATATCAATAGCTTGCGGTGACCGCGACGCCGATTGTCGCAGCAGCCGCAGATACAACAACGCCGGCAGATCCCCCGATCTGCCGGCGTCGTCTGGCCCTTCCCTGGCCACCCTGATCAGTCCGAGCCCTGGTCGCGCCGGCCGCTGGCCGACAGCATCAAGGACTGCGGGAACACAAAGGGTTGCCGGCCAGCGGCCGGCACGACCGGATCACGCAGCCCGTTCGCTGCGCTCGCCATGGAACTGCTCTTCCTCGGTCGAGCCGGTCAGCGCGGTGGTCGAGGACTGCCCCTGCTGGATCGCCTGGGTCACCGCATCGAAGTAGCCGGTGCCGACTTCGCGCTGGTGCTTGACCGCGGTGAAGCCGCGCTCGGCCGCTTCGAACTCGGCTTCCTGCAGCTCCACGAAGGCGCTCATCTGCCGGCGCGCATAGCCGTGGGCCAGATTGAACATGCCGTAGTTCAGCGCGTGGAAACCGGCCAGGGTGATGAACTGGAACTTGTAGCCGTAGCTGCCCAGCTCCTTCTGGAACCTGGCAATGGTGGCGTCGTCCAGGTTCTTCTTCCAGTTGAAGCTGGGCGAGCAGTTGTAGGCCAGCAGCTTGCCCGGGAACTTCGCATGGATCGCCTCGGCGAACTTCCGCGCGAATTCCAGGTCCGGCTTGCCGGTCTCGCACCACACCAGGTCGGCATACGGTGCGTAGGCCAGGCCGCGGCTGATGGCCTGGTCCAGGCCGTTGCGGGTCTTGTAGAAGCCCTCCACGGTGCGCTCGCCGGTGGCGAACGGCTTGTCGTTGCCATCGATGTCGCTGGTCAGCAGATCAGCCGCCTCGGCGTCGGTACGCGCCACCAGCAGGGTCGGCACGCCCAGCACGTCGGCGGCCAGCCGCGCGGCGTTGAGCTTCTCGATCGCCTCGCGGGTCGGCACCAGCACCTTGCCACCCATGTGCCCGCACTTCTTCACCGAGGCCAGCTGGTCTTCGAAGTGCACGCCGGCGGCACCGGCTTCGATCATCGCCTTCATCAGCTCGAAGGCGTTGAGCACGCCGCCGAAACCGGCTTCGGCGTCGGCCACGATCGGCTGCAGGAAGTCGATGTCATCCTTGCCTTCGGCATGGTGCAGCTGGTCAGCACGCAGCAGCGTGTTGTTGATGCGCTTGACCACCGCCGGCACCGAATCGGCCGGGTACAACGACTGGTCCGGGTACATCTGCCCGGCCAGGTTGGCATCAGCCGCCACCTGCCAGCCGGACAGGTAGATCGCCTTCAGCCCGGCCTTCACCTGCTGCATGGCCTGGTTGCCGGTCAGCGCGCCGAGCGCGTTGACGAAGTCGCGCTCATGCAGTGACTTCCACAGCTTTTCCGCGCCCAGCCGGGCCAGCGAATGCTCGATATGGACGGTGCCACGCAGGCGCACCACGTCGGCGGCGCTGTAGTTGCGCTGGATGCCTTCCCAGCGCGGATTGGTGTCCCAGTCGTGCTGGATCTGTTCGGCAGTGGGCAGCGTGCTCATGTCTATCTCCAGTTCGGTTCGTGCGGATGCAGCGGGGAAGGAAGCGGCGGGAAAACCGGCATGCAGCGGTCAGTCGATGCGCGCGTACGCCGGCAGGGTCAGGAAGTCGGTCAGTTCGTTGCTGCGGCTCAACTCGGCCAGCAGGGTGATGGCTTCTTCGATGCGGCCGCCGCCTGGCAGCGCCGAGGTGTCGCCGAGGCGCGCCGGCAGCTGCGCCAGGGTGGTATCGAGCAGCGCCAGATCGATGGCAGTGCCGTCGTCCAGCTGCTGGCCCGGGGTATGCAGCCACTGCCACAGCTGGCTGCGGCTGATCTCGGCGGTGGCCGCATCCTCCATCAGGTGGTGGATCGGCACGCAGCCGTTGCCATCCAGCCATGCAGCCAGGTAGCGCACGCAGACTTCGACATTGCCTTCGAAGCCAGCGCGGGTGATCGTGCCCGGCGGCCGCGCGATCAGTTCATCGCGACCCACGCGCACATCCTGGCGCAGCACGTGATGCTGGTTGGGCGTGGGCATGTGCTCGTCGAAGATCGCCATCGCCACCGGAATCAGCGCCGGATGGGCGACCCACGTGCCATCGTGGCCAGCGCTCACTTCGCGCAGCTTGTCGGCACGCACCCGCGCCATCGCCTGCTCGTTGGCGGCGGCATCGTTGTTGATCGGAATCTGCGCGGCCATGCCGCCCATCGCATGTGCGCCGCGGCGATGGCAGGTCTGGATCAGCAGTTCCGAATACGCCTTCAAGAACGGCTGGGTCATGGTCACCTGGCCACGCTCGGGCAGCACGCGGTCAGCGTGGCGGCGGAAGGTCTTCAGGTACGAGAAGATGTAATCCCAGCGCCCGCAGTTGAGGCCGACGATGCGATCGCGCAGGGCGTGCAGGATCTCATCCATCTCGAACACGGCCGGCAGCGTTTCGATCAGCACGGTCACCCTGATCTGCCCGTGCGGCAGGCCGAGCATGCCTTCGATGTGCGACAGCGCGGTCTCCCAAAGCGCCGCCTCTTCCATGCTCTGCAGCTTCGGCAGGTAGAAGTACGGGCCGCGGTCCCTGGACTGCAGCGCGCGCGCATTGTGGAAGGCAAAGACCGCCGCATCGAACAGGCCGCCGGCGAGGAACTGGCCATCCACGCGCACATGCTTCTCGTCCAGGTGCCAGCCGCGCGGACGCACGATCAGCACCGCCTGCTCCTCATAAGGGCGCAGTGCGTAGTGCTTGCCATTGGGTGCGGTGTACTGCAGGTCGCCGCGCACCGCAGCGGCCAGCGACTGCTGACCGGCCAGCAGGTTGCGCCAGGTCGGCGAGGTCGAATCCTCGAAGTCGGCCATGAACACCTTGGCGCCGGAGTTCAGCGCGTTGATGACCATCTTCGGGTCGGTCGGGCCGGTGATCTCGACGCGACGGTCCTGCAGCGCGGCCGGCAGCGGCGCCACGGTCCAGTCACCGCTGCGGATCGCGGTGGTGTCCTGGCGGAAGTCCGGCAGGCCGCCCTGGTCGAAGAACGCCTGGCGCTCGCGACGGGCCTGCAGCCGCGCCTGCCGGCCGGGTTCCACTGCCCGGTGCAGGGACACCAGCAGGGCCAGCAATGGCGCCGGCAGCACGGTGGCCTGGCCCGCCACCTGGGTCGCCAGGGCAATGCCCGGCGTGGCCTTGGCGGCGGTGGAGGGAACAGCGGAAGCGACGGCGGACATGGCAGAACTCCAGCGTGGGGGAACGACTCCACCGTGCGGCCGCAGCCCTGTATTTGGCAAAACAGTTTTTGCAATGCTTTACATAACTTGTGCTAATACTTGTGACGCCATGACCACGCGCACCCCGCCAAGTCCTCGTTTTTCCTACAAATCCGATCGGCTGAAGCCGCTGCGCGCGTTCTGCCAGACGGTGCGCCTGGGCTCGGTCTCACGGGCGGCTGAGGCACTTTTCGTCAGCCAACCGGCCATCAGCCTGCAGTTGCAGGCGCTGGAGCGTGAGTTGGGGGTACCGCTGTTCGAGCGCAGCGGCCGGCGCTTGGTGCCCAGTCGCGAGGGCCAGCTGCTGTATGAAATGGCGCAGCCGCTGGTGGAGAGCCTGGACGGTCTGGAAGCGCGCTTCCGCGACAAGGTGCGCGGGCTGGACGCGGGCGAACTGAACATCGCTGCCAACAGCTCGACCATCCTGTACCTGCTGCCGAAGATCGTCGAACGTTTCCGCCAGCATTACCCCGACGTACGCCTGACCCTGCACAACGCCATCAGCGCCGACGGCACCGACCTGCTGCGCGAGGATGCCGCCGACCTGGCGATCGGCTCGATGACCGATGTGCCGGCCGACCTCAGCTATGCGCCGGCCTACCGTTTCGAACAGGTGCTGATCGCCCCGCATGACCATCCGCTGGCCAGCGGTGGCGAGCTGGAACTGGCCGACATCGCCCGATACCCGCTGGTGCTGCCGCCGAAACGGCAGATTACCTACCGGCTGGTGGACCAGGTGTTCCAGCGTCACCGCATCGCCTACACCGTTGCGCTGGAAGTGGGCGGCTGGGAGGTGATCAAGCAGTACGTGGCGATGGGCATGGGTATTTCCATCGTGCCGGCGCTGTGCCTGAACGATGCCGACCGCGAACGGTTGGCCGCACGGTCGATGAAGCGCTGGTTCCCGGAGCGCAGTTACGGGGTGATCGTGCGGCGTGGCAAGGCGCTGTCGGCGCAGGCGCGGGCGTTCATCGAGCTGATCCAGCCGGAGCTGTTCAGCCCGCGCGATTACGACCAGAGCGGGCATTCGGAGCGGTGAGAGGTTGTCGGCAGGGCTGCGCCCTGCACCTGCCGAAGCAACGGCAGAGGCAACGGCAACGTCAAAGGCAACAGCGGGGATTCCGTGGGATGGCGGGGCGGTGTGGGTGGGCAGGACACGCCGTAAACCCGTCCTTGGGGGCTCGATGGCGCCATCCATGGCGCCAACGGTCCTGCCCACCCACACCGCCCCACCTCTGACAGATTTCCGCGATCTGTCGGAACGGCATGGCCTGCTCTTGGTGGGTTTCGACCTTGGTCGACATGGTTGATCCACGCCATGCGTGGATGACGATTCCCGGCGTCGGGCTGGATAGACTGCATCCATGTCCATCGAACTTCGCCACCTGCGCTACTTCCTTGCCGTTGCCGATACCCTGCACTTCGGCCAGGCGGCCGAGCGGTTGGGGATGTCGCAGCCGCCGCTCAGCCAGCAGATCCGGCAGCTGGAGGAACTGATCGGTGCACGCCTGTTCGTGCGCAGCCATCGGCGTGTGCAGCTGACCGCTGCAGGGGAACTGCTGCAGGAACGTGCGCGCAGCATCGTGCAGCAGGTGGAATCGGCGGTGGATGAAGTGCAGCGCGCGCAGCGTGGCGAGCAGGGTGAGCTGCGTATCGGCCTGACCCGGGCCACGCCGCTGTCACCGCAGATTCCGCGTTCGATTCTGCAGTACCGCCAGCAGTATCCGCAGGTGCGGCTGCAGCTGAGCGAGATGAACACCCTGCAGCAGATCGATGCGCTGCTCGATGGCAGCCTGGATGTGGGCATCATCCGCAAGCGCACGCTGCCGGCCGAGCTGGTGGCGCACAGCCTGTTCGTCGACCCGCTGGCGTTGATCGTGCATGCCGACCACCCTGCCCTGCGTCGCCTGTCGAAAGGCGGCACGCTGGCGTTGCGTGATCTGGCGCAGGAACCGTTCGTGGCGTTCCACCGCAGCGCCGGAGCAGGCATCCATGACCACATGATCGCGCTGTGTGCGGCGGCGGGCTTCACCCCGCGCATCGTGCAGGAAGCCGGTGAGGCTTCGACGCTGATCAGCCTGGCCGCTGCGGGACTGGGTGCGGCGATCCTGCCTTCGTCGTGCGACCACATCCGGGTGGAAGGTGCGCGCTTCGTGCCGCTGGCCGATGCCGGCGCGCATTCGGAAGTGCAGTTGGCGTGGCGCCGCGAGGGGGTGACACCGTTGATCCGGAACTTCGCCGGACTGCTGCGTGGGGCGTTTGCGGAAGCGTGAGGTGCCGCGCTGCGCGCTCGCCGGGCATGGCCCGGCGGGCGTCAGGCGGTCACCGGCTGCGGCGCGCGCTGCTGCAGCGCCCACACGATGCCACCGCCGATCAGGGTCAGCAGCGCGGCGAACGCGCACACGCCCAGCCAGTCCCACGCGGCATAGGCCAGACCACCCACGCCGCCCAGCACGCTCGAGCCCAGGTAGTAGGCAAACAGGTACAGCGCCGACGCTTCCGCACGCATGGAGCCGGCACGGCTGCCGACCCAGCTGCTGGCCACCGAATGGCCACCGAAGAAACCGAAGGTCACCAGCGCGATGCCCACTGCCATCGCCGGCAGCCACGGCATCGCCAGCAGCACGATGCCGGCGGCGATCAGGCCGAAGGAGATCGACAGGATGCGACCGCGCCCATGGCGCGTGGCCTGCTGGCCCATCCACGCCGAACTGAAGGTGCCGACCAGATACACGCTGAAGATCAACCCGACCACGGTCTGGCTGAGGTGGTACGGCGGCGCCAGCAGGTGGTAGCCGAGGTAGTTGTAGAGGGTGACGAACACACCCATCAGCACGAACGAGGTGGCGAACAGCCACGGCAGGCCGGGATCGGCGAACAGCGTGCGCCAGCGCGCGGGCAGCTGGCGCAGGCCACTGCGACTGGCCTGGAAGTGACGCGACGGCGGCAGCTGCAGCCACAGCAGCACGGTGCTGGCCATGGCGATGATCGAGACCACGCCGATGCCCCAGCGCCAGCCCCAGTGGTCGGCGATGATGCCGGCCAGCAGGCGCCCGCTCATGCCACCGATGGCGTTGCCGCCGATGTACAGGCCCATCGCCAGGCCCAGCGCGCGGCTGTCCATCTCTTCCACCAGGTAGGTCATCGCCACAGCTGGCACGCCGCTCAACGCCAGCCCCAGCAAGGTGCGCAGCACCAGCAGGGTGGCCCAGTCGTCGACCAGTGCGGTGCACAGCGACAGCGTGGCCGAGGCCAGCAACGCAACGATCATCAGCGGGCGCCGGCCGACCGCATCGGACAGCAGGCCCGCCAGCAGCATGGCCACGGCCAGGGTGCCGGTGGTCAGCGACAGCGACATCGCGCTGCCGGCAGCGGACACGCCGAAGTGGCGACTGAACTCGGGCAGCAGTGGCTGCACCGTGTACAGCAGGCCGAAGGTCGAAAAGCCAGCCAAAAACAGCGCCAGCGCGGTGCGGCGGAAGGCCGGCGTCCCCTGCTGGATGCGGGTGTCGACGGGAGCGTCGTCAGTACGGGGACGGTCGGCGAGGGCCGCCGGGGTATCGCCAGTCATGGGAGCGGTGGGCCGTGGGGGCGGCCGGATTGGAGGGGGCGGGCCCCAGACTAGGCCCGTCCATCCAGTCGATCCATAACCTGATAAGTCATGATTGATACTTCTGGCATATCGATAAGCTTACAGCCGCTGCCACTCGAAGCCGTCGCCACGGCGGTAGTACACCGCCACTGCGCGGCCATAGATCTTGTCCGCATCGACGAAGCCGAAGAAGCGACCGTCGAAGCTGTTGCCACGATGGTCGCCCAGCACCAGCACCTTGCCGGCGGGCACCTGCAGATCCGCGATGTCCGGGCCACCGCCGCTGTCCAGATCGAGGCTGGCGCGGCGCTCTCCGAAAGCTTCGGTGTCGGCCAGGTCAGCGATCTGCAGCGGCTGGCCGTTGATGCTCAGGTGGCCATCGCGCAGCTGCACGTGGTCGCCGGCCACGGCGGCGACGCGCTTGATCAGGCGGGTGCCATCGGCCGGCGAATCGAACACCGCCACCTCACCCCGCTGCGGCGTGCCGGTAGCCAGCAGCTCCTGGCTGGTGAACGGCAGGCGCAGGCCGTAGGCGCGCATGTCCACCACCACCCGGTCACCCGGTTGCAGCGTCGGCTGCATCGAACCGCTGGGCACGACGTAGTGGTTGGCGAGGGTGTCGCGGGCGGCAGCGAGCAGGCCCAGCATCACCAGCAGCGGCAGTGCCTCCTTCTTCAGCCAGGTGAGCGCGCGCTCTGGGAACGGCGGACGGGCTACAGCATCCATGTCAGGCTCCGGGTGGTGGGTGGGCATCAGACCGCAAGGGCAGGCGTGAGGTTCCCGCGCATCATGCCGGTCTCCATGCCCGTGCCGATCAACGGTCGGCAGCCACCGGGTGCATTCCGGCCGGACGTTATGAAGGTTTTACGCCCGGGCCGGGCACTGGGCATCGCACCTTTACGGCCCCCACGCGCATCGTGTGCCTACCGCGCCGCAGGGCGCTTTGCGCAAGGTGTTGTATGACCCTCCTGGTGATCCGGCATGCGTCGCCGTCGGTGCCGCGTCCGCTGCTGCCGGCCGAGTTGTCCGGCCATCCGGTGCTGTGCACCGACTGCGCCAGCCTGGCCGATGTGCGCCAGTGTCTGTGCCAGCCGCAGGCGCGCACCGCGGACTGGGTGCTGCTTGATGTCGGCGTCGCCGACGAGGCGCAATGGTGTGCCGAGGGCGGTGCGCTGCAGGCGGCGCTGGACGGTCTGCCGGCGGAGTACATCGAACTGCAGTCGCCGCACCAGCCCGGTCTGGAAGCGCGCCTGCGCCTGCAGCACGGCCCGGCCGCCGTGGTGGTCGACCAGCGCAGCCAGCAGGCGGGTTATCCGCTGTCATTGGCCATCGTCAGCCGTCGCCTGGCACGGGAGGGCTGAGCCATGTCGATCTTCATCATCCGTGGCCCGGAAGCGGCGGGCGCATTGATCCGCACCGCCGCGCCGCTGCCGGCGCCGGTACTGAAATCACTGGTGCACCGTGCGATCGATGCGGGCACCAGCGTGGCGATCCGCGCCTGCGGTTCGGAGCAGGAACTGCTGGACGCGCTGCGCGTGGCCGACCACAGCCGTGGCGAGGTGACGCTGCTGGATCCGGGCGCATGTGCCGACAGCCTGCGCCTGCAGCGGCTGCTGCCCTACCTGCACAACGCGTACGTGGAAGTGCATGACGATGGCGCCGTGGCCGAGCCGTGCCTGCCGGCCGGTGTTGGCCAGCGCCTGGGCATCGCCGCCGGGTACGGCGCGCAGAGCTATGTACTGGCGCTGGATATCGCGCTGGATCACCTGGGGTTGGCCGAGCAGGCGAACCGGGTGCATGTAGGGACCTGATGGCCGGGCTGCGGCCGGCACCCGGTAGTGCCGGCCGCTGGCCGGCAACCTCAACAGCCAAAGCCGGTTTCCTGGGGGATGGCGGGGTGGGTCCGGTTGCGGGGGACGCTGCAAGTACGTCCATGTAAGCTCGATCGCGCCATCCATGGCGCTCACGCCCCCGCAACCGGACCCACCCCGCCTTCGACAGATTTCCGCGACCTGTCGGAATGGCATGGCCTGCTCTGGGTGGGTGTCGACCTTGGTCGACACATGGATCCACGCCATGCGTGGATGAGCGGCACAACGAAAAACGGCGGGGTTGCCCCCGCCGTTTTGTTTTTCGTACTTCAGGCCGCGCTTACTTCAGGCCGCGGAACTTCAGCAGCGGCTCCACCGACGGGTCCTTGCCGCGGAAATCGCGGTACAGGGTCGACAGCTCCACGCTGTTGCCGCGCGAGAGGATCTTGTCGCGGAATTCCTGGCCGTTGGCGGCGGTCAGGCCACCGTGTTCGGTGAACCACTGGTAGGCGTCATGGTCCAGCACTTCCGCCCAGAAGTAGGCGTAGTAGCCGGCCGAGTAACCGCCACCCCAGATGTGGTCGAAGTAGGTGGTGCGGTAACGCGGCGGCACCTGCGGCAGGTCGACCTTGAACTTCTTCAGCGCGCTCGCTTCGAAGGCGCCGACGTCCTGCAGCGGGGCATCGGCCTTCTGCGTGTGCCAGGCCAGGTCGAGCAGTGCCGCCGACAGGTACTCGGTGGTCGCATAGCCCTGGTTGAAGCTGCGCGCCTTGAGGATCTTGTCGACCAGTTCCTGCGGCATCGCTTCGCCGGTCTTGTAGTGCTTGGCGTAGTTGGCGAACACCTTCGGGTCCAGCGCCCAGTGTTCGTTGAACTGCGACGGGAACTCGACGAAATCGCGCGAGGTGGCGGTGCCGGCGATCGACGGGTACTTCACGTTCGAGAACATGCCATGCAGTGCATGGCCGAACTCATGGAACATCGTGGTGACGTCATCGAAGCTGATCAGCGCAGGCTGGCCGGCGGCCGGCTTGGTGAAGTTGCAGACGTTGTAGACCACCGGCTTGGCACCGGTCAGGCCGTCCTGTTCGACGAACACGTCCATCCAAGCGCCACCGGACTTGCTGTCACGCTTGAAGTAGTCGGTGTAGAACAGGGCCAGCGAGGTGCCGTCCTTGTCGAACACTTCGTACACCTTCATGTCCGGGTTGTAGGTCGGAATGTCGGTGCGCGGCTTGAAGGTGATGCCGTACAGCTGGGTGGCGGCGTAGAAGACGCCGTTCTGCAGCACGTTGTCCAGCTCGAAGTACGGCTTGATCTGCGACTCGTCCAGATCGTACTTGGCCTTGCGCACCTGCTCGGCGTAGAAATCCCAATCCGAGGCGGCCACCTGGAAACCACCCTTCTGGGCGTCGATCACCTTCTGGATCTCACCGGCTTCGGCACGCGCCTTGGCGGTGGCGGCAGGCACGGTGTCGGTCAGCAACTTCAGTGCGGCCGCCGGGGTCTTGGCCATCTGGTCGCCCAGCTGGTAGTCGGCGAAGGTGTCGAAGCCGAGCAGCTTGGCCTTCTGCGCACGCAGCTGGGCCAGGCGCTGCACGGTCTGCCGGGTATCGTTGGCATCGCCACGCTCGGCACGGGTTTCCGAAGCCTTCAGCACGGCGGCGCGCTGGTCGCGGTCGGTCAGCGAACCGAGCACCGGCTGCTGGGTGGTGTTCTGCAGCGGCAGCAGGAACTTGCCATCCAGCTTGCGGTCCTTGGCGGCGGCGGCGGCATTGTTGACCGCGCCCTCGTCCAGGCCGGCCAGCTTGGCCTTGTCGTCCACCACGACCGCAGCAGCGGCGGTTGCAGCCACCAGGCGGGTGTGGAACTGGGTGGACAGCGTGGTTTCTTCCACGTTGAGCTTGCGCAGGCTCGCCTTGTCGGCGTCGGACAGCTGCGCGCCGGCGCGCACCAGGCCGTCGTAGTAGTGCTCGACCAGGCGCTTCTGCACCGGATCCAGGCCCAGCGTCTCGCGCTGGTCGTACAGCGACTTCACGCGCGCGAACAGCTTCGGATCGAGGTTGATCTCGTCCTGGTGCGCGGCCAGCTTCGGCGCCACTTCTTCCTGGATCTTCTGGCGGGCATCGTTGGTGTCGGCCTGGACCAGGCCGAAGAAGATGCGCGACACGCGGGTCAGGGTCTCGCCGCTGCGCTCCATCGCCACGATGGTGTTGTCGAAGGTGGCCGGCTCGGCGCTGTCGGCGATCTTGCGCACGTCGGCCAGATGCTGGCGCATGCCTTCTTCGAAGGCCGGCAGGTAATCGCTGTCCTTGATCTTGTCGAACGGCGGTGCCTGGAACGGCAGGCTGCTGGCGGTCAGCAGCGGATTGGTGGAGGCTTCGGCCGGCTGCTGGGCCGGTGCATTCTGGGCTTCGGACACGGGGGTGGACTCCTTGCCGGAACAGGCCGCCAGCGCCAGGCTGATGGCGGCGGCCAGGACTACGGTACGCGACATGTAAAACGCTCCTTGGGCAGACGGTACGGGATGGCAGCCGTCCACCCTACTCCTGTCACGGGCGCCCGGCATGTGCCGGACGTGGCGTCTACGCTGCCGGCGGCGGCTGGCTCAGACCGTGCCGCGGGTCTTGCCGATCCAGGGCCGGTAGAACTCGCGGATGGTCGCCATGTCTGCGGCATCATCGCCGGTCGGCGTGAACAGCGGGCCGATGCCGATGGTCTTTTCCGGGTAGTGGAAATACGCGGCCAGGATCGGCACGTCGGCCATCCGCGCAATCTTCAGGAAGCCGGCCTTCCAGTCCTTCACGGCCTTGCGGGTGCCTTCGGGGGTGATGGCGAACCACATCTTCTCGTTGTTGCGCAGCAGGTCCACGGCCTGGCCGACAGTGCCCTGCGGCGAGCTGCGATCCAGCGGGATCACGCCCAGCTTGTGCAGCAGCGGGCCCAGTGGCCACCAGAACAGCGAGGCCTTGCCCAGCACCTTCACTTTCATGCCCAGTGCGATCTTGGCGGCCATGCCCCACAGCCCGTCCCAGTTGGACGAATGCGGAGCGATGATGAAGACCAGCCTGGGAACGTTCGGCAGCGTACCGGTCACTTTCCAGCCGCCCATGCGCAGCGTGCAGCGCGCCAGCCAGCGCAGGAAACGGTTGGGCTTGACCTGCGGCATGTTCGGCGGAATGGCCGGCAGCAACGGCGTCGGGTTGTTCAAGCAATCACTCCCAGTCACGTGATGAGCGCCCGCGCTTGATCTGCGCGCGCCCGCGTTTGGCGTCCAGACGACGCAGTTTCGACCCGAAGGTCGGCTTGGTGGCCTTGCGTGGTTTGGGCACGCTCAGCCCGGCCTGGATGAAGGCCGCCAGCCGCTCGCGCGCATCCTCGCGATTGCGATCCTGGGTGCGGAAACGCTGCGCGTCGATGACCAGCACGCCTTCGCCGGTCATGCGCCGGTCGCGCCGCGCCAACAGGCGCTCGCGCAGCGGCTCGGGCAACGAGGGCGAGCCGGCCACGTCGAAACGCAGTTCCACCGCGGTGGAGACCTTGTTGACGTTCTGGCCGCCGGCACCACTGGCACGCACGAAACGCTCGACGATCTCGCCGTCGGGGATTTCAAGCTGCGCGCTGATGATGACCGGTCCACTGCCCATCCGCGCATTGTAGCGGCAGCCGCGTTGCCGTGGCTGCCATCGCGCCCCGTATGCCGCCGATCAGGCACCGAACACGCCGCCTTCGCCTTTGCCGGGGGTATGCTTGCCATCCCGTGTACTGCAGGACGCTCCGCATGATCCGCTTCGTTCCCTCCCTGTTGCGCCGCGCGACCCTGCTGCTGGTGCTGGCCGCAGCAAGCGCGCCGGTGCTGGCCGCAGCCCCCACCGATGGCGACATCAACCGCCTGCTGTCGGCCTCGCGTGCGCAGAGCATGATCGACACCATGCTGCCGCAGATCGAAGCGATGCAGCAGCAGCAGTTCCAGCAGGTCGCCGCACAGCGCAAGCTCAACGCCCAGCAGCAAGAACAGCTGCAGCGCATCCAGGCCCGTACCAGCCAGACCCTGCGCCAGGCACTGTCGTGGCAGCAGCTGCGGCCGATGTACGTGGATCTGTACAAGAAGACCTTCAGCAAGGAAGACGTGCTGGCCATGGCCGAGTTCTACGAGAGCCCGGCCGGCCAGAGCCTGCTCGACAAGACCCCGGCGCTGATGCAGAACGTGATGGTGGCGATCCAGACGCGCATGCAGCCGCTGTTCGCCGATCTGCAGAAGGATCTGGAAGCGATCGTCAACGAGCCGGAAAAGAAGTAAGACGGTAGCGCCGGGCCATGCCCGGCGAGCGCGAAGCGCGGCCGTTTCATCGCCGAAGCCGCCGGGCATGGCCCGGCGCTACCGCTACGGAACCTGCCAACCGAACAGATCCAGCGCCTTGATGCAGAACGTCATGGTGGCGATCCAGACGCGCATTCAGCCGCTGTCCGCCGATCTGAAGGATCTGGAAGCGATCGTCAACGAGCCGGAAAAGAAGTAAGACGGTAGCGCCGGGCCATGCCCGGCGAGCGCGAAGCGCGGCCGCTTCATCGCCGAAGCCGCCGGGCATGGCCCGGCGCTACCGCTACGGAACCTGCCAACCGAACAGATCCAGCGCCTTGATGCAGAACGTGATGGTGGCGATCCAGACGCGCAGTCAGCCGCTGTTCGCCGATCTGCAGAAGGATCTGGAAGCGATCGTCAAAGCCGGAAAAGAAGTGAGGCGGTAGCGCCGGGCCATGCCCGGCGAGCGCGAAGCGCGGCCGTTTCATCGCAGAAGCCGCCGGGCATGGCCCGGCGCTACCGCTACGGAGCCTGCCAGCCGAACAGGTCCAGCGCCTTCTGGAATTCACCGTCGACCGGCGCGCGCACATCCACCGTGCCACCATCCGGATGCGGAAAGCGCAGGCGCTCGGCGTGCAGCAGCATGCGGTGCACACCCTGCATGCGGAAGTTGCGGTTGTGCCGGCCATCACCATGGCTGGTATCGCCGATCAGGTGATGTGACAGGTGCTTGAGATGGCGGCGGATCTGCCGGAAGCGCCCGGTCAGCGGCTGGCAGCGCAGCAGCGCATAGCGCGAGCTGGTGAACTCGCCCACCGGTACCGACAGTTCGCCGGTAGCCAGGCGCTGGAAGTCGGTGACCGCCGGCTTCTTCACCGGCTTGCCGGGACCGCCATCCAGATCGTGGTCGACCTGCCAGGCCTCCTCGGCCGGCCAGCCGCGGCAGATGGCCAGGTAATCCTTGCTCACCTCGCCGCCCATCAACGACTTGCCCAGCGCACTGGCCGTATCACGGTCGAAGGCCAGCAACAGGCAGCCGCTGGTGGCGCGATCCAGGCGATGGACCAGGAAGATCGGCCGGCCCAGCTGCTCGCGCAGGCGATCGGCGAGGAAATCATCTTCGCCACGGGCCAGCTTGCTGTCATGGACCATCAGCCCGGCCGGCTTGTTGACCACGGCCAGTCGTTCATCCAGGTGCAGCAGCTGCAGGGGCGCGGTTTCAGTCTCGACCGCGGCGAGGGTGTCAGGTTCGGTACTCACCGCGCGATTATCCGGATGACGCGCTGAACAGGGTAGTGCCGGCCGCTGGCCGGCAACGTCGAGGTCGCCCGATGACTGCGGTTGCCGGCCAGCGGCCGGCACTACCGCACCAGGCCAGCGACCCGCACTACCGGGGTGACGCCCGGTCAGGTGTTGCGCAGCGCCAGCAGTTCGCCATTGCCCACCGGCACCAGGCTGGTGGTGAACGCCGCATCGGCGGCCAGCAGGGCGCGCAGCGGCGCCATCTCACCGGCATGCGAGGTGGCGTTGTCGACCACCAGCAGGCCGCCGGGGCGCAGTACCCGACGCAGCTGCGGCCACCAGCCCGCGTACTGCCCGCGATCCGAATCCAGGAACAGCAGGTCGATGCAGCCCTGCTCGGCCTGCGCCAGCCACTGACCGGCATCACCGTGGACCAGGTTGATGCGCTCGCCCAATCCACTGCGGGCGAAATTCGCGCGGGCCATCACCACCTTGTCGGCAGCGAACTCCAGCGTGGTCACCTGGCCATCGATCGCGGCCGCCGCTTCGGCCAGCCACAGCGTGGAATAACCGTTGGACGTACCGATCTCCAGCACGCGGCGGGCGTTGCCGAAACGCACCAGCACCGACAGCAGTTCACCGGTGTCGGCGGTGATGTTGAGCATGCGCCGACCGCGCTCGGTTTCGCACGCATCGTTGTCGCTGCCGAACTGCGCGAGCTCCTGTTTGAGCGCGCTCAGCGCATCCATCATCGCCACCACGCACGCGCCAGTGCGAACGCTCCAACCGCACCGGACACCCAGCTCCACGCCGGCACGTCGCCCCAGTACCAGCCCGGCGGCTGCAGCACGTACATCAACGCGGCGATCGCCAGCAGGCCGACGCCGGTGATCGCACCGACCGCATGCTTCTGCAGGCGCTGCACGCTGGCATCCAGCGCAACCAGATCGCGCGAGCGCATCGCCAGCTCATGGCGACCTTCCACCTGCTGGGTCAGCCAGGCGTGCACCAGGCGCGGCATGTCCGGCGCATGGGTCATGATTTCCGGCAGGCGCTTGCCGATCTCGCGCACCACGCGACGCGGGCTGTAGCGCTCGCGCAGGATCTTCGCCAGCACCGGCTTGGCCACGGCCCAGATATCGATCTGCGGGTCCAGCTGGCGGCCGACGCCCTCGATGTTGAGCAGGGTCTTCTGCAGCAGGATCAACTGCGGCTGCAGGGTCAGCTGGTAGCGCTGGGCCACGCGGAACAGCTTCATCAGCACTTCGGCCAGCGAGATCTGCGACAGCGGGCGGGTGAAGTACGGCTCGCACACCGAACGCACCGCCGCTTCCAGATCATCGATGCGCACGTTGTCGGGCATCCAGCGCGCCTGCACGTGCAGTTCGGCGATGCGGCGGTAGTCGCGGTTGAAGATGGCCATGAAATTCTCGGCCAGGTAGTACTGATCTTCCTGCGAGAGCTGGCCCATGATGCCGAAGTCCAGCGCGATGAAGCGCGGGTTGTCGCGGCGTGCCGGATCGATGTCGACCCAGATGTTGCCGGCGTGCGCGTCGGCATGGAAGAAGTTGTCGCGGAACACCTGGGTGTAGAACACCCGCACGCCCTTGGCGGCCAGCGCCTTGCGGTCGATGCCGGCCTTGTCCAGCGCGGCGATGTCGTCGGAAGGAATGCCCCATACGCGCTCAAGGGTCAGTGCACGCTCGGCGGTATGGCTCCAGATCACTTCCGGTACGTACAGGTCGTCGGAGTTCTCCCAGAAGCGGCGCAGCACGCTGGCATTGGCGCCTTCGCGCTGCAGGTCCAGCTCGGCGGCCAGGGTGTTCTCCACCTCGGCCACCACTTCGCGCGGGCGGATCTTGTCGGCGCGCGGATGGGTGCGCTCGACCAGCGTTGCCAACGAGTTGAGCAGGGCGATGTCAGCGTCGATCTGTTTTTCGATGCCCGGGCGCAGCACTTTGACCACCACCTGGCGGCCGTCGGCCAGGGTGGCCGCGTGCACCTGCGCGATCGACGCCGAGGCCAGCGGTTCTGTATCGAAACTGGCGAAGGCTTCGCTGACCGGCAGGCCCAGCGCTTCCTCGACGATGCGGCGCGCCGCGTCGCCGTCGAAGGGCTTGACCCGGTCCTGCAGCAGGGTCAGCTCATTGGCCACGTCCGGCGGCACCAGGTCGCGGCGGGTCGACAGGATCTGCCCGAACTTGACGAAGATCGGCCCCAGGTCCTGCAGCGCCAGGCGCAGGCGCGCACCCCGCGACTGTGCCGCAATGTCGGCTGAAGCGCGCGGCACGAACGGCTTGGCCAGGCGCAGCCAGCGCTCGGCCGGGGTGCCCTGCAGCAGGTCGTCAAGGCGGTAACGCAGGATCACCCGGCCGATGCGGCTGGCCCGCAGCAGCGCCTTCATGCGGCACCCCGCAGGCGCTGCACGCGTGCGCCGAGGCGCTCGACATCGTCGCGCAGCACGTCCACGTCATCGTGGAAGGCATCCAGCTCGGCACGTGGCACCACGTCGCGCGATTCCTCGGTGATGAATTCAGCGGCGCTATGGGCGAGGTCGATCGCCCCCTGGCGGGCATGCTGCAGGGCGCTGCGCAGGGTGTTGGCCACCTGCACGCCCAGCACGTCGCCGAACACGCTGACGAACGGCTGCTGCCAGTCCGGATCGAAGCCCTTGGCCAGCTGCTGCAGGCGGCGCGCCAGCTCGGCATCGCCGGCCACGCGTACGCGCCCCTTGCCGTTGTCAGCGCCCTGGCGGGCACGCGCCAGCAGCGGCAGCTGTGCCAGCACGCCGGCCAGGCTGCTGCGCACGGCCAGGTCGGCTTCCTGCGCATCCACCGGGCCGACACGCAACTGGTCACCGTCGACGCTGATGCGCATTGCCAGCGGCGGCGCGTCCAGGGTCAGGTCGATATGGCGACCGTCGAGGCTGGCCAGTGCGTGGCGGGTATCCGGATCCAGCGCCAGCGCGCGGTTCAGGGCGATCTGCAGGGCACGGCCAGCGACCGGCTTGAGGGACTTGAGCAGGGAAAGAGCCATGTGCGCATTCTACCTGCGTGGGTGGGGGGCTTGGGCCGGGCTGCCGCCCGGCACCCGCAGACGCAACGGCAACATCAAAAGCCGACGTCCTGTGGGGAGGCAGGGCGGTGTGGGTCTGCGGGGCCGCCGGCTCACACCCCGCGAACCCACACCACCCCGCCTTCGACAGGTTTCCGGTAGCCATTTGCGGTAGTGCCGGCCGCTGGCCGGCAACCTCAGTAGGTGTCGACCTTGGTCGACACGGTAGATCAGGGGCATGCGCAATTGACGCGTGCGAAGGGATTTCTGGTTCATCTGTGCCTCACGCGGAAGGCCGATGAAGGTTCATGCTATGGAGCCACGCAACGCACAGGACATCGCATTTCCATGGCACGGACACGGGTTGGCATCATCTTCGGTGGCAGGTCTTCCGAACACGAAGTTTCGCTGCAGTCGGCGAAGAACATTCTCGACGCGCTCGACCGCGAGCGCTTCGAACCGGTGCTGATCGGCATCGACAAGCAGGGCCAGTGGCACCTGAGCCAGCCGGACACCTTCCTGCTCAATGCCGAGGATCCGGCACGCATCGCCCTGCATCCTTCCGGTACCGCGCTGGCGGTTCTGCCCGGCGCCGAGCAGGCCCAGCTGCAGCCGACCGATGCGGGCAGCGCGCTGGGGCAGATCGATGTGGTGCTGCCGATCGTGCACGGTCCGCTGGGCGAGGACGGTGCGCTGCAGGGCCTGCTGCGCATGGCCAACCTGCCCTTCGTCGGCTCGCCGGTACTGGGTTCGGCGGTAGCCATGGACAAGGATGTAACCAAGCGCCTGCTGCGCGATGCCGACCTGCAGGTGGCGCCGTGGGTCTGCATCCGCCGCCATGAAGCCGATTCGGTCGATGTCGATGCCCTGATCGCGGCACTCGGCCTGCCGCTGTTCGTGAAGCCGGCCAACCAGGGCTCATCGGTGGGCGTGAGCAAGGTCAAGGACGCCGACGGTTTCGCCGAGGCATTGCAGACTGCGCTGCGCTACGACCACAAGGTTCTGGTGGAATCGGCCGTGGTCGGCCGCGAGATCGAATGCGCGGTGCTCGGCAACGAGCGGCCACAGGCCAGCATCTGTGGCGAGGTGGTGCTGCACGACGAGTTCTACGCCTACGACACCAAGTACATCAACGAAGATGGCGCCGAAGTGGTGGTGCCGGCCGCGATCGACGCGGCGACGCAGGCGCGTATCCAGGACATCGCGCTTCAGGCGTACCAGGTACTGGAATGCGCCGGCATGGCGCGCGTGGATGTGTTCCTGACCGCGGATGGTCGGATCGTCATCAACGAGGTCAACACGCTGCCCGGCTTCACCCGCATCAGCATGTATCCGAAGCTGTGGGGCGCCAGCGGCGTGGGCTACACGGCGCTGATCACGCGCCTGATCGAACTGGCGATGGAGCGGCACGACGCCGATCGCCGATTGCACAGCGCGGTGCGCTGACCGCGCTTCGGCAGTGCCGGCCGCCGGACGGCAACCCCGGGTAATCGAGGTTGCCGGCCAGCGGCCGGCACTACTGCTCAAGCGGTCATGTGCGCTTGCGGAACATCGAGATCACCGCCAGCACCAGGAAAACCACGAACAGGATCCAGGCGATGTTGCTGGCGGCACCGGCGATGCCGGAGAAGCCGAGCACGGCGGCGATGATGGCGATGACAAAGAAGATGACGGCGTAATGCAGCATGGTGCTCCTCGCAGGTGGTCGGCCGTGGGTGGCGTTGTGTCCATCCTGCGCATCTGCCGGTGTGCAACCGGTGATGGCGATCTCTGCGCGTAATGAAGGCTTCAGCGCGGTGATGCCGCCGTCATGATGCGGCCTTCAGCCGTCGCAGCCCTTCTTCGATGCTGACCTGCGGCACGTAGCCGAAATCACGGCGCGCTGGCTCCATGCTGTACCAGTGCGGCGTGCACAGCTGCTCGGCCAGGAAGCGCGTCAGCGGCGGCTCGCCACGCAGGCGCAGCAGCGGCCACAGCCGCTCGCAGATCGCGCCGATCCGATACGCCGTCTTGAAGCTGATCGCCTTGTCCACGGTTGGAGCGCCCACCGCCTGCAGCAGCTTGTTGACCAGCTCGCGCATCGGCAGCGGTTCGCCATTTGAAATGAAGTACGCCTTGCCGGCGCAGGCCGCACCCGGTGCCAGCGCCTCGAAGGCGAGGAAATGCGCCAGCGCGGCGTTGTCGATGTACGTGGTATCGACCTTGTTGTTGCCGTCGCCCACCAGGCGCAAACGGCCAGCACGTGCACGATCGGCCAAGCGTGGCACCAGCTGCTGGTCGCCCGGGCCCCAGATCAACCGCGGACGCAACGCCACGGTTGCCAGGCTCGCGTCATTGGCCGCCAGAACGCGCTGTTCGGCAATCGCCTTGGTCGCCGCGTAGGGCGCCTGGAAATCCTCGCCATACGGCACTTCGTCCGCACCCAGTCCTTCCACCGGGTGCGTGGCACGGTGAGTCACGCTGGGCGTGGAGGTATAGACCAGCCTGCCGATGCCATGCGCACGGCAGGCGGCGATGACGTTGTCGGTACCGACCACGTTGGCCTGGTGGTAGCTGTCGTAGCTGCCCCACGCACCCGCCTTGGCACCGTTGTGGAACACCGCATCGACGCCGGCCACCGCATGCAGCACCGCCTGCGGATCGGCCAGGTCACCGCGGATCTGGCCCACGCCCAGCGCCTGCAGTTGCGGGTAGTGGCTGCGGTTGAACGCCAGCACCTGGTGGCCACGTTCGACCAGGCCACGGCACAGCGCCTGGCCAAGGAAACCACCACCACCGGTGACCAGGA
Source organism: Stenotrophomonas indicatrix (assembly GCF_002750975.1). Classification (NCBI taxonomy): domain Bacteria; kingdom Pseudomonadati; phylum Pseudomonadota; class Gammaproteobacteria; order Lysobacterales; family Lysobacteraceae; genus Stenotrophomonas; species Stenotrophomonas indicatrix. The sequence goes on along the minus strand of NZ_PEJS01000002.1, from coordinate 272,938 downwards.
TCTTCATACGCGCTTCTCCAGTTCGGCGCGGGCCCAGACGGCGAGCTTCTCGCGGCCGATCTTGGCGTTGTGACGGATATCGACGGGGAACGCCGGATGCATCAGCACGTGTTCCAGCTTCATCTCGGGCAGACGCGCAGCGGCCGTGGCATGCAGCGCCTTGCGCAGAGCAGGGCTGTCGGACTGGCCACGCTGCAGCTCCACGCACAGCACCGGCACCTGCGCACCGGCCGCGCCGACGCCCACCAGCGCAGTGCGTGCCACGCCGGGTACGGTGTTGAACACCGGCTCGACCTGTTCGGTGTACAGCGGTCCGTGGGCGGTTTCCACGCGATGGGTCTTGCGGCCACAGAACCACAGCCGTCCCTGCCCATCGAAGTAGCCGACATCGCCCATGCGATGCACGATGCGGACGCTGCCATCGGCCAGGGTTTCGCTGATCTTCGCCGCCGCCGTCGCCTGCGGACGGTTGAAATAACTGTCGGTGGCGGTCGGCCCGGCCACGGTGATCTCACCGATCTCGCCCACGGCCAGCACGCGCGCCTGCGACCAGTCCGGCAGCGGCGCATCGTCGATGGCGATGATGCGCACCTCGTTCGGTGCGACCACGCTGCCGACGCAGGTGCCGGCACCGCCCTCGGTGGCCGCGCGCGTACGCTCCAGCTCGCGCCCCTCGACCACCGCCACCGGCAGGCACTCGGTGGCCCCATACGGTGTCCAGAACTGGGCATCGGCCGGCAGCAGGCTGCGGATGGTGGCAACCACGTCCGGCGGCACCGGCGCACCGGCCGAGGTCACCCGGGTCACCGTCGGCAACGGCCGCCCGTGCCGCGCCAGCACCCGCATCAACGCAGGCGAGCCAAACAGCTGGGTCACGCCGAAACGCTGGATGGCGTCATGCAGGCGCGCCGGGTCGGCCTGGGCCGGCCGGGTCGGGTCCATGTCCGGAATCACCGAGGTCAGGCCCAGCGCCGGATCGAACAGCGCAAACGGCGGGAAGGTCGGCAGGTCCACCCCGCCCGCCTCCATGCCGAAGGCGCTGCCCAGCAGCTCGATCTGGCCGACGAAGTGGCGGTGGCGGTAGACCACGCCCTTGGGCACGCCGGTGGAGCCGCTGGTGAACAGGATCGCCGCCGTGTCCTCGCCATCGGTGTCGGCCAGCATCGGGCCACTGTTGGCGCCGGCACGCTCCAACGCGGCCAGCGTGGTACCGCCCCAGCCCAGGCGGCGGCCGACGGTCACCAGGCGGGTCGCCGAAGGCGCCCAGCGCAGCGCCAGCCGCGCCACGTGGGCCAGCGGGATGCCGATGAAGGCCTGCGGCTGTGCCTCGTCCAGGCACTGCTTCAGCGCGCGCTTGTCGATGCCCGGATCGACAAGCACCGGCACCGCGCCCAGCTTGAACAGGGCGAACATCAACAGGAAGAACTCCGGCGACGGCCGCACCATCACCACCGTGCGCACCCCGCGGCCGATGCCGTAACCGGCCAGGCCGGCCGCCATCGCATCGCTGCGGGCGTCCAGCTGGCGGTAATCCAGGGTTACGTCGTAGGCCGCCATGCCGTTGCCGGCGCCGCGCCGCCCGGGGCAGCGGATGGCGATCTGGTCGGGGCGTTCACGCGCCAGCTCGGGCAGCCGCGCGGCGATGTTGCAGGATCGGTTCATCCGTTCATTGTCGCCGCTTACGGAATTTCTTGCGCGGCGGCCGCCAGCGTGGAAAATCCGCATCCTCGTCCCTTTCCCGATGCCGCCCGAGGCGGCTTGCCCATGCAACATCCCTGCATGACCTGCGGCGCCTGCTGCACCCAGTACCGCGTGGCCTTCCACTGGATGGAATCGGACGAGGTCACCCCCGGCGGCGTGCCGCACCAGCTCACCGAGGTGCTCGACCCGCACCGCCTGTGCATGCGCGGCACCCATTCCAAGCCGGTGCGCTGCGTGGCGCTGGACGCGCAGATCGGCGTCTATTCGCGCTGCACGATCCACCCCAACCGCCCCAGCGTGTGCCGCGAGGTGGATGCATCGTGGGAGTACGGCAAGGCCAGCCCGCAGTGCGACAAGGCCCGCATCGCCTATGGGCTGGATCCGCTGACCCTGGCCGACTGGCGCTGGCGCGACGGCGCGGACAACGACGACGACCACCCGGACGACAACGGCAACAGCCCCTCGCCACAGGCGCCGATCGCCGCGTAGTGGTAGTGCCGGCCGCTGGCCGGCAACTTCATGAACCCGGCGCGCATTGCGCGCTTGCCGGCCAGCGGCCGGCACTACCGGGATCCGACCCGGGAACCGATCAGATCGGGTTCGCGTCCAGGAACGCCCGGATCTCCGGCACCAGCACTTCATGCTTGTCTTCCAGCACGTAGTGGCCGGCATCCTCGAAGGCATGCACCTGCGCCTTCGGCAACGCCGCCTGGAAGCCCTTCAGGAAGTGGTGGTCGAACACGAAATCACGCAGGCCCCAGCCGAGGAAGGCCGGACGATCGGCGAACGACGGCAGCGCCTTGCCGGCGCGCTCCAGCAGTGACCACGCCTTGTCGGCCGGCGACAGCGGAATGTCCTGCATGAAGCGGATGGTGCTGATGCGGTTGGCGTAGCTGTTGTACGGCGACACGTAGGCGCGGCGCACATCGGCGGGCATCTTCCGCTCCACGCCCAGCCACGAAGCACCGGAGGAGAACGCATTGAAGGTGCGGATGATCCACTCGCCGATCTTCCAGTGCCGGCCCAGCGCGATCTGCCACGGCATCTTCTTGGCCGCCGGCATCGGGAACGCGGCGGTGTTGAGCACCACCAGGCGCTTGACCTGGTCGTGGTGCGACAGCGCCCAGCCGAAACCGATCATGCCGCCCCAGTCGTGCACGGCCAGCGTCACCGGGCCGGTGATGCCCAGATGCTTCAGCAGCGCATCCAGATCATCCACCCGCGACTGCAGCGTGTACTCGTAGCGGCTGTCGTCAGGCTTGTCCGACAGGCCCATGCCGATATGGTCCGGCACGATGCAGCGGTACCTGTCCGACAGGCCGGCCACCAGCGTGCGCCAGTAATAGCTCCACGACGGGTTGCCGTGCACCATCACCACCACTTCGCCATCGCGCGGGCCTTCGTCGAGATAGTTCATCGACAGGCCGGGGCGGACCTCGAAACGCTGCGGGTGGGCGGGGTAACCGGGAAGCTGGGACATCGGATCGCACCTGTAGAAAGGGCCGGTAGAACCGGCCCTTGGACACTTGGAAACATCATCGCTGTCCGTCGCGAGCGATTGGCTGGCACGTGCGGACGGCGCGCAGCAGGTCAGCGGTGACTTTTTTACCAGACCACTTCGGCCATCGAGCAGTTCAGGCCCGAGCCGATGCCCAGAAGCGCGATGCGGTCGCCCTTCTTCAGCTTGCCCAGCTGCTTGAGCTTGCTCAGCACGATCGGCACCGAGGCCGGACCGATGTTGCCGTGCTCGCCGAAGATGGTCATGACCTTCTTCGGGTCGATGCCGAAATTCTTGATGAACGCCGCGGTGTGCGGCTGGCTGACCTGGTGGATGACGAACTGGTCCAGCTCTTCCACGGCCCAGCCCAGTGCGATCTTGGCGGCGGTGAAGGTCTTCTGGGCCAGCTTGATGCCCTCGATCAGCAGCATGCGGGTGTCGGTGACCATGCGGTCCAGGTTGCCCAGGCACAGCTGGTTCCACTCGGTGGCCGAGCGGGTCACGCCACCCTTGTAGCGCGGCGCGTCGGGCACCAGCTCCGAACGGGCCATCACCATCGCGGCTGCACCAGAACCGGTGGTCAGCGCCGCCAGCTCGTTGCGGAAGTCGTCAGCGGTGACGTCCGGCGCGGTCATCCGCTCCAGGGTCTTTTCGTACACCAGGTTGGCGGTCTCGCCATCGACCACCAGCGCATAGTCGATCTCACCGCGCTCAAGCATGCGCGCAGCGATGTCCATGCCGTTGATGAAGGCCAGGCAGGCATTGGCGACGTCGAAGGTCATGCACTCGTCGCTGACACCGAGGTTGCCGGACACGATGGAAGCGGTGGACGGCTCCAGGTAGTCACGGCTGACCGAGGTGTTGATCAACAGGCCCACCTGCGTCGCATCGATGCCTGCGTCTTCCAGCGCCTTGCGGCCAGCCATGGTGGCCGCATCGGACGCCAGGACGCCGTTGTCCCACAGGCGGCGCGCGTGGATGCCGGCGATGTCGCCGAGGACGTCGGTACGGATACCAAGGCGATCCAGCGTCGGCTGCAGGCGTTCGTTGATTTCCTTGGTCGTCAGCGTGTGCGGCGCATCAACGTGAGCCAGGCCGGCAATCGAGACATTCTTGAAGAGCATCGAGGTTAGCGCCAAGGCTCAGGCAAAGGGGGCGCTATTCTATAACCCCCCGGGCCTTCACCGCATCTTTACGAATTCAGCCTTGGCCGTATGGTGAAGGATTCAGCGCGGCGGGCACTGGAAGGCGGCGAAGCGCTGGCTGCCATCGGCAGGGGCCGCAGCGGCCTGCACGGCGTTGGCGCCGGTGGTCGGGGCCTCGTTGCGGGCCAGGGTTTCCAGCTCTTCCTGCACGCGCAGCGGGTTGCGGTTGTAGAAGCCGACCTTGCTCTTCACGGTCACCACTACTTCGCCCTTGGAGATGCAGCCGGCCGGTACCGGGCCTGCTGGCAGCACGCGGGTCGCCTTGCCGGCCGGTTCGATCGGCACCCAGGTGCAGGCGGTGACGGTGAGCAACAGGGACGACAGCAGCAGAACGCGCATGGGCAGGATCCTGGAAGGGAATGTCAGGAGTGTGCCTGAACCGTCTGAATCAGGGATAGCCGGAGAGGGCCGCGGTAGCGCCGGGGCATGCCCGGCGGTTCTTCGAAGGCGTCCAGATGCCGCGCTGCGCGCTCGCCGGGCGCGGCCCGGCACTACCACCAGAGGCCTGCCCGCCGGAGCGGGCAGGCACATCCCTTACTTCTTGACCGGGTTGCCTTCGGCATCGATCACGGTCACTTCGCCCAGGTTCAAGGCGCGCACGGCCGCTTCGGTCTGCTTGAGGTCGCCCACCACCACCCAGGTCAGCGCCTGCGGCTTGATCTCCGCTGCCGCCTGCTGCACCTGTGCCGGGGTCATCGCTTCGATCTCGGCCTTGCGGCGCAGCACGTAGTCGTCCGGACGCTTGAACTGCACGATCGTGCCGATGGTCGAGGCCACCGCGCTGGCGGTCTCGTAGGCGCCGGGCAGGCTCAGCGTCTGGATGTTGCGGATGCGCGCCACTTCCGCGTCGGTCGCCGGCTTGCTGCCGTTGGCGAACTCGGCGATCTCCTTGCGCATTTCCGCCATGGCCGGGCCGGTCTTGTCGATCTGCACCGGTGCCATCGCCATCCACGGGCGCTGGCCCACGGTGTTGCTGGCGCTGGTGCGGGCACCGTAGGACCAGTGCTTGTCCTCGCGCAGGTTCATGTTCAGGCGCGAAGTGAAGTCACCACCGATCACGCCGTTGGCGATGTCGAAACGGGTCGAGCTGGCATCGCTGGACGGCGGTACGACCTGGCCGGCGAACAGGTTGGCCTGCACCGCGCCCGGCTGGTCGATCAGGAACACGCGCGGGCTCTTCGGCAGCGCCACGGCGGTGGTGGCCTTGATCGTCGGCGCATCACCGGTGGCCTTCCAGTCGCCCAGCTGCTTGTCCAGCAGCGGCACGATCTCGGCCAGGGTGGTATCGCCAACCACGATCAGGGTGCCGTCCTGCGGACGCAGCCAGTCGCGGTGGAAGTCGACCAGATCCTCGCGGCCCAGGCTGCTGATCGCCGCTTCGTCACCGCTGCCGGTGAACGGGATCGCGTACGGGTGGCCCTTGCCGTACAGCAGCGGCGGCAGCACGCGCATCGCTACCGCACCCGGGTTGACCTTCTCCTGCTGGATGCCGGCGATCCAGGTCGCCTTGACACGGTCGATCTCGCTCTGCTCGAAGCGCGGCTCGCGCAGCAGGCTGGCATACAGCGCCAGCGACGGCACCAGGTTCTCCTTCAGCGCGGACAGTTCCACATCCACCGAATCCAGGCCTGCGGACGCATCGAGATCCGCACCCAGCGCATCGGCTGCATCGGCGAAGGCCAGCGAGCCGAGCTTGCCGGCGCCTTCGGTCATCAGGCTCATGGTGAAGTTGGCGGTGCCCGGCTTGCGGCCCTGGTCGGCGGTGAAGCCACCCGGGAACTGGTAGCTGAACTGCACCACCGGAATCTCGTGGCGCTCGGCCAGCACCACCTGGGTGCCGTTCTTCAGCGTGGCGCGCTGCAGGGCCGGGAACTTCAGCTGCGGGAACTCGCGGGTCTGCGGCACGCCGGCCTTGCGGTCCACCTGCTCGGGCAGGGTGCTGTACCTGCTGTCGACTGCCGGCACGTTGAACGGCTTCGGCGCCTGCGAGGGGTCTTCCTTCAGCGCCACGCGTTCACCCGGCTCGACCACCAGGGTGTGGCTGCCCTTGTCCAGCCACTGCGCGCCCAAGCGCTTGAGGTCGGCAGCGGTGGCCTTGTCGATGTTGGCCAGCGAGGTGCGGAAGCAGCCCGGGTCGCCGGTGTAGACCGTGCACTCGGCCAGCGCATCGGCCTTGCCACCGAAGCCGCCGATGCGCTCGATGCCACGGATGAACGCCGCGCGCGAGCCGGTCTTGGCGCGTGCCAGTTCTTCGGCGGTCGGGCCCTCCTTGAGCAGGCGCTCGATTTCCTCATCGATGATCTTTTCGACCTTGGCCGGATCCTGGCCCTGCTTCACCGTGGCCATCACCATGAAGTTGGAACCGAGCTGCGAGGCATAGGCGCCGGCGCTGATGTTGTCCACCAGCTTGTCCTGGTGCTGCAGGCGCTGGCTCAGGCGCGAAGACTTGGCGCCGCCGAGCACATAGGCCAGCAGCTGCAGCTGGTCGACGTCGGTGGTGCCGACCTGCGCCACGTTCCAGGCGCGGTAGATGCGCGCCTGCGGCACCTTGTCGGTCATCACCTCGCGGGTGTCGGCCGGCCGCTTGGCCACGTCCACCTTCGGCTGCGCCATGGTCGGGCCGGCCGGGATGCTGCCGAAGTACTTGGCGGCCTTTTCCTTGGCGGTGGCCAGGTCGATGTCACCGGCCAGCACCAGTACCGCGTTGTTCGGGCCGTACCAGGTGCGGAACCAGGTCTTGACGTCGTCCAGCGAGGCGGCGTTGAGATCGTTCATCGAGCCGATCACGCTGTGGTGGTACGGGTGGCCCACCGGATACAGCGCGCGGTTGAGCTGTTCCCACACCTGGCCATAGGGCTGGTTCTCGCCCTGGCGCTTCTCGTTCTGCACCACGCCACGCTGTTCGTCGAGCGCAGCCTGGTCGATCGCGCCAACCAGATGGCCCATGCGGTCCGATTCCATCCACAGCGCCATGTCCAGCGCGGTGGTCGGCACGTTCTCGAAATAGTTGGTGCGGTCGGTATTGGTGGTGCCGTTCTGGCCGGTCGCACCCACCTGCTTGAAGGGTTCGAAGTACTCGCCGTCGTGGTTCTCGCTGCTCTGGAACATCAGGTGTTCAAACAGATGCGCGAAGCCGGTGCGACCGGCGGGCTCGTCCTTGCTGCCGACGTGGTACCAGATGTTGACCGCAACGATCGGTGCCTTGCGATCGGTATGCACCACCACGCGCAGGCCGTTGGGCAGTGTGAACTGCTCGAACGGGATATCGACCTTGCTGGTCGCGGCCGGCTTGGCCGCCAGCGCGTAGGTCGGCGCGAGCGTGCCGAGAGCAGTACTGAGGGCAACAGCGAGCAGCGCGGCGCGCGGGCGCAGGGTGAGCGACATATCCGGGTCCTTGGTCACGAAGGTGAATCCCGATCCTAGCGCGGGCGTGCGGCCACCGGTATCGGCCACCAGTCACTGGGGGTGATCGGCCCCCTCGGCCTTCGTGATTGGCCGTTCGCGGGTCACGAACGGCGGTGATTCACGTCCGGACAGTGTCCGCAGCCCCCCGAATGGACAGGTGTCCGCCCTGCGGACACTTTCGGCGAGCCATAAAACCCTTATGAATCAACGACTAAAAGTTGGCACGGGGATTGCTTTGTACTTCCTGCGCCAGGAAGGGCTTCAGACGAAAGCTGACTGACGACTGAACAAAAGCAGGAAATCGAAAATTCCGCTTGCATCCCCAGAACTGGTGTTCTACCTTACTACCACACCACTGCTCACCAACACTAAACAGGCCCCGTCATGAACGCCAAGACCATTGCCATCGCCATCGCCCTGATCGCCGGCACCGCGGTTGTTTCGTCGGTGCAGGCCTCCGAATCCATCAAGACCCTGTCCACCGTGCAGGTCCGCCCGGCCGCCGACCAGCTGGTCCAGCAGGCCTGGGAACAGGCCAGCGGCATCCCGACCCTGGCCACTGTCGAAGTGCGCCCCAGCGTCGACCAGCTGGCCGAGCGCGACGGCTTCATCGCCAGCCCGGTCGCCGCCGCGCTGCCGATCACCACCCTGGCCTCGGTTGAAGTGCGCCCGAGCTTGGAGCAGCGTGTCGCCCTGGCTGCCGAGCAGGAAGCCCAGCGCTACGCCGCCACCCTGGCAGCGGCCGCCACCAGCGTCGCCAACCAGGTGATCGTCAACCTGCCGGCCCTGCAGGTGCGTCCGAGCGCCGCCCAGCTGCAGGCCTTCGCTGCCGAAACCGCCCAGGTCCTGCTGCGCCCGTAAGCGACGTCCGCCCTGCCCCGCGCGGGGCGTGCGTCGTAAAGGCGGCCGCCGTCGCAGGTACACTGCGCCGATGAATGCCGCGCCCCAGTTCCACGTGATCCTGTTCCAACCGGAAATCCCGCCCAACACGGGCAATGTGATCCGGCTCTGCGCCAACACCGGCGCGCAGCTGCACTTGGTCGAGCCGCTCGGCTTCGCACTGGAAGACAAGCAGCTCAAGCGCGCCGGCCTGGACTACCACGAGTACTCGCGCCTGCAGGTGCATCCGGACCTGGACACTGCGCTGGCGCGGATCGCACCGAAGCGGTTGTTCGCCCTGAGTACGCGTGCCAGCGTCCGCTATGACAGCGTGGCGTTCGACGACGGTGATGCCTTCCTGTTCGGCCCGGAAAGTCGTGGCCTGCCGCAGGACGTGCTTGATGCCCTGCCCGATGGTCGCCGGCTGCGCCTGCCGATGCGGCCGGACAATCGCAGCCTCAACCTGTCCAACACCGTTGCGGTGGTGATGTACGAGGCGTGGCGCCAGCATGGGTTTGCCGGCGGGGCGTAACGCCACGCCTCTCTCTTCTGCCTAATTGCTGTGGCGGGCGCATGCGTTCATGGGCGTTACTTTTCTTTCCGCGCGGAAAGAAAAGTAACCAAAAGAAACGCGCCGCCATCCGCGAGCCGGTGCTACGCACCGGTACCCTGCGCTCCTCGGCTCGCTTCAAGGCGGACCCAACAGCCGCTCAGTAGATCCACGCCATGCGTGGATGGCTGTTCCCCACCCCGCTCAGAACGCGTTGATGCCGGTCAGCTCGCGGCCGATCACCAGCTGGTGCACGGTCTCGGTGCCTTCATAGGTGATCACCGATTCCAGGTTCAGCGCATGGCGGATCGCCACGTGCTCGGTGGTGATGCCGGCGCCGCCCAGCAGGTCGCGGCATTCGCGGGCGATGTCGATCGCCATGCGGCAGTTGTTCCACTTGGCCAGGCTGACCTGCTGCGGTTGCACCTGCCCGGCTTCCTTCAGTCGGCCGAGCTGCAACGCCAGCAGCTGCGCCATGGTGATGCGTCGGGCCATGTCGGCCAGCTTGATCTGCGCGCTCTGCGTGGCCGCCAGCGGACGGCCGAACAGGACGCGCTCCTTGGCATAGCCCAGCGCTTCGTCCAGGCAGGCGATGGCCGAGCCGATCGGACCCCAGCTGATGCCGAATCGTGCCTGGGTCAGGCAGCCCAGCGGACCCTTCAACCCCTTCACGTTCGGCAGGCGGTGGCTGTCGGGCACGCGCACGTCGTCGAAGAACAGCGCGCCGGTCAGCGACGCGCGCAGGCTCATCTTGTGCTTGATTTCCTGGGTGGTGAAGCCGGGCATGCCCTTCTCCAGCACGAAGCCCTGGATGCCGTCTTCGGTCTGTGCCCAGACGATGGCCAGGTCGGCCACCGGTCCGCTGGTGATCCACATCTTGCTGCCGTTGATGCGCCAGTCGCTGCCATCGCGCACCGCGCGGGTCTTCATGCTGGCCGGGTCGGAACCGCCATGTGCCTCGGTCAGGCCGAAACAGCCGATCAATTCGCCGCGCGCCATCGCCGGCAGCCATTGCCGGCGCTGTTCTTCGCTGCCGTAAGCAAAGATCGGGTACATGCACAGCGAGCTCTGCACCGACACGAAGCTGCGCAGGCCCGAATCGCCGCGCTCCAGCTCCTGGCAGATCAGCCCGTAACTGACCGCGCCAAGGTCGCCGCCGCCGTACTCGGCCGGCAGCGTGGCGCCGAGCAGCCCAAGCGAGGCGATCTCCGGCACCAGCTCCGACGGGAACCGTGCTTGGTCGAAGGCATCGCCGATGATCGGCAGCACGCGCTCGTTGGTGAAGCGGGCCACGCTCTCCTGTACCGCGCGCTCCTCCTCGCTGAGCAGGGAACGGACATCGAACAGGTCGTACGGATCCAAAGCCATGGCACTCACACGCAGTCGGGACTGCCGCCATTGTCGGCCATCCGGGCGCAGTTGGTGTGCGGGTAGAGGCTGACCTTGGTCGGCGCTGGTGTTTCCGCTCGCGCCCACCAAGGTCGGCACGTTCCAGACCCCGCGCATTACGCTGCATTGCAGCAATCATCGCGTGAACATCGTCGATCTAGCTCGATCACGCGCGGCCCGGTACCCTGACAACATTCAAACAACCGTTTCGCCGTGGTCGCACGCGCGATTCCCAGGCAACCGCCGGTGGCCCCGATGCCGGCACTACCCACGAGTCATGCAATCGATGAGTGCTGAAGCCAACGCCCTGCCCCCGCGTGAAGTAATGGAATTCGATGTGGTGATCGTCGGTGCCGGTCCGGCCGGCCTGGCCACCGCGATCCGCCTGCGCCAGCGCGCGATCGAAGCGGGCCGTGAACTGTCGGTCTGCGTGCTGGAAAAGGGCTCCGAACCGGGCGCGCACGTGCTGTCCGGCGCGGTGATGGACCCGCGCGCGCTGACCGAACTGTTCCCGGACTGGGCCGAGCGCGGCGCACCGCTGAAGCAGAAGGTCACCCGCGACGAGTTCCTGTTCCTCAGCGAAACCGGCGCGCGCACCACCCCGCACGCGCTGTTGCCCGAGTGCTTCCACAACGAAGGCAACTACATCATCAGCCTGGGCGAGGTCACCCGCTGGCTGGCGCAGCAGGCCGAGGCGCTGGAAGTGGCGATCTTCCCCGGCTTCGCCGCCGCCGAAGTGCTGTACGGCGATGACGGCGCGGTGATCGGCGTGGCCACCGGCGATATGGGCATCGAAAAGGACGGCACGATCGGTCCGGCCTTCGAGCGCGGCATGGCCCTGCATGCGAAGTACACGGTGTTCGCCGAAGGCGCGCGCGGCCACCTCGGCCGCCAGCTGATCAGCCGTTTCAAGCTGGACGAAGGCAAGGATCCGCAGGCCTACGGCATCGGCATCAAGGAACTGTGGCAGATCGACCCGGCCAAGCATGAGCCGGGCCTGGTGGTGCACGCCGCCGGCTGGCCGCTGGATACCGACACCTACGGTGGTGCCTTCCTGTACCACGCCGACGGCGGCAAGGTCGCCATCGGCTACGTGGTCGGCCTGGACTACAAGAACCCCTGGCTGAGCCCGTTCGAGGAATTCCAGCGCTTCAAGACCCATCCGTCGATCCGCAGGCATCTGGAAGGCGGCACCCGCATCGGCTACGGCGCGCGTGCGATCACTGCGGGCGGCCTGATGTCGCTGCCCAAGACCGTGTTCCCGGGCGGCGCGCTGGTTGGCTGCGAAGCCGGCTACCTCAACGTCAGCCGCATCAAGGGCAGCCACGCTGCGATCAAGACCGGCATGCTGTGCGCCGATGCCGCCTTCGATGCGCTGGTGGCCGATCGCCAGCACGATGAGCTCAGCGCCTACCCGGCCGCCTTTGAAACCAGCTGGCTGCACGACGAACTGAAGCTGTCCAAGAACTTCAAGCAGTGGTTCAAGAAGGGCCAGACCGTGGCCACGCTGATGACCGGCATCGAGCAGTGGCTGCTGCCGAAGCTGGGCGTGCGCAACCCGCCGTGGACCCTGCGCCACAGCATCCCGGACCACGCCTGCCTGGAGCCGGCATCCAAGCACACGCGCATTGCCTATCCCAAGCCCGATGGCGTGCTGACCTTCGACCGCCTCAGCTCGGTGTTCCTCAGCAGCACCAACCACGACGAGAACCAGCCCAGCCACCTGACGCTGAAGGATGCGAGCATCCCGGTGAAGGTGAACCTGGCCGAGTACGCCGGTCCGGAAGCGCGCTACTGCCCGGCGGGCGTGTACGAATTCGTCGGCGACGGCAACGATGCGCGGCTGCAGATCAACGCGCAGAACTGCGTGCACTGCAAGACCTGCGACATCAAGGATCCGACCCAGAACATCGTCTGGGTGACCCCGCAGGGCGGCGGCGGCCCGAACTACTCCGGCATGTGACCGGCGATGGGGCTGCGACGGCCGGTCGCAGCCCCACGGCGCGTGCGCCCGTTATCCTGCTCGCCCATGCGTGCCCTTCGCCTGCTTCCCGCTGTTGCCACGATCCTGGTCGCCAGTGCGTGCCAGCGCCCGCCTGCTGCGCCCAGCACGCCCGAACAGGCGCGCCAGCAGGCGATGCAGCGCGCGTTCGAACTGTGCGCGGGCTGCCATACCGTCAATGCCGGCGGCATCCACCGCTTCGGTCCCAACCTGCATGGGGTGATCGGCCGCCGTGCGGGCAGCCTGCCCGACTACGGATACTCGCAGGGCATGCGCCATGCCGACTTCGTGTGGAGTGCGCAGACCCTGGACACCTTCCTGCAGTCGCCCACCCATCTGGTACCCGGCACGCGCATGTACAACGCCTTCCCGAGCGCCGAGCGTCGCGCGCTGGTGATCGCTTACCTGCAGGAGCACGCGGCTCAGTGAGCCAGGCGCTGCAGCTGGTGCTGCAGATGCGCCACGAACTGCCCGGCGTCGGCAACCGCCGATGCGACCTCTGCATCGCCCGCGGCCTGCAACCGTTCCACCAGCGCGTTGGCGCGATCGGCCAGGCCGCGTGCACCCACCGCCCCCAGCGCACCGGCCTGCCGATGCAGGTGCAGCGCGGCCGTCACCCGGTCGCCTTCGTGCAGCGCGCGCTGCAGGGCCGCGATGTCCTCGTTGCTGGCCTTGACCAGGCTGTCGTGCAGCTGCCGGGCGATCTCGCGCGAACCGAAGCGCCGTTGCAGGGTCGCCAGGTCGGGTAGCCCCTCTTCGCCCTCGGGCTCATCGTCGCTGTCCACCGCGGCCTGGTCATCTTCAGCACCCTCGGCGCGCGGCAACCAGCGCAGCAGTGCCTGCCGCAGCGTCGCCAGCGACAACGGCTTGGCCAGCACGTCGTCCATGCCGGCTTCGCGGCAGCGGCGTGCGTCATCGTCAAGCACGCTGGCGGTCAGCGCCAGCACCGGCATCCGTGGCTGGCCGTTGCGCCCCTCGCGCTCGCGCAGCAGGCGGGTGAAACCAAATCCATCCAGCACCGGCATGCGGCAGTCGGTGATGACCAGATCGAAGGATTCCTCCGCCAGCCGGTCCAGTGCCTGCTGCCCGTCATCGACCAGCACATGCGGCACGCCCAGCTGCTGCAGGCGCCAGGCCATCATCGCCTGGTTGGTGGGATGGTCTTCAATGATCATCACCCGTGCCTGGCGCAGATCAGGGGGCAGCAGCGCGATCTGCTGGTGCTCGGCCTGCAGCGCGATCACATCCTCGCTGCGCGCCTCCACCAGCGACAGCAGCACGTCAACCCGCGTTCCTTCGCCCAGCGTGCTTTCCAGCTTCAGTTCGCCGTCCATCTTCTGCACCAGGCGCCGGCAGATGCTCAGGCCCAGCCCGGTGCCCCCATGGTCGCGCTGGATGTACGCGCCGGCCTGGGTGAAGGGTTCGAACAGGGTCGGCAGCTGCTCCGGCGCGATGCCGATGCCGGTGTCGGTGACGCTCAGGCGCAGCGGCTGGCTGCCATCCTCGGCAGTAGGCCCCAACACTTCCAGCTGCAGCCGCACCGAGCCCTTCACGGTGAACTTGATGGCATTGCTGAGCAGGTTGAACACGATCTGGCGAAGGCGCACGCCGTCCACCTCATGGGCCTGTGCCAGCTGTTCGTCGATGTCCAGCTGCAGGTCCAGGCCACGCGCCGTGGCCTGCGGCAACAACAGTCGATGCACCCCCTCCAGCAGTGGCCGCACCGGCAGCGGCACCGGCTCCAGGCGCAGCGCGCCCGCTTCCATCCGCGAATAGTCGAGGATGTCGTCCAGGATCTGCCGCAGCATCTGCGCCGAGTCTTCGATCACGCCGAGGATGCGTTGCTGTTCGGCGTCCAGCGGCGAATGCGCCAGCACTTCCAGCATGCCCAGCACACCGCTCATCGGTGTGCGGATTTCATGGCTCATGGTGGCCAGGAAGCGCGATTTGGCTGCCGCAGCCTGCTCGGCTTCGACCTTCGCCGCGGCCAGCGCGTCGGCCTGCGCGCGCGCCTGGCTCACGTCCACCCAGTAACCACTCCAGGTCACCGCACCCGCTTCGGTTGAATACGGGTGCGCCTGGCTGCGCACCCAGCAGGGCGCGCTTCCGTCGCGGTGGATACGGAACTCGAAGGACAGCGGGGCGAAATTGCGCGCCGCCAGCTCCATCGCACGCAGCACCTTTTCGCGGTCGTCGGCATCGATGCATGCCAGCAGCGCCTGCCCGTCCGACTCCGCCTGCTGCCGGCTGATGCCGAACATCGACTGCACATCGCCGGCAATGAAGGGGAAGCTCAGGGTGCCGTCCGCTTCGCGGCGGGCCTGGTAGACGATGGCAGGCAGGTTGTCGGTCACCTCGGCCAGGCGCTGCTCCAGCTCGCGACGGCCAGCCACTTCGCGGCGCAACCGCCAGTGCCCCAGCCCATGCATTGCCACAGCAGTGGTCAGCACCAGCAGCAGGGGAAGGCCCCAGCGCAGCAGGGTGCGCCAGTCCACTCCATCGCGGTATTCCACCGACAACCAATCGCCGCGCAGGGCCTCGCGCCGGCGCGGCCCCATCTGCAGAAGCAGGCGGTCGAAGGTGGTGGCCAATGCCGCATGGCGGCGCTCCACCGCCAGCGCCAGCTGGTCGTTGAACCCGGCTGGCGCGGCCAGTTGCAGGCGCCCCGGGAAGCGGTTGCGCAGCAGCTGGTCGACCAGCGCCAGGTTGCCCACGTAGGCATCGGCCTCGCCATCTGCCAGGCGTTGCAGGGCCTGCTCGGCGCTGCGCGCGGCGACGATCCTCACCGACGGTGCCTGATGCTGCACGTAGCCACGGATGCGCTCGGGATCGGACAACAGCACGCGCTTGCCGTCCAGGTCCGACAGACCCAGCATCGACGGACTGTCAGTGCGGGTGACGATCACATTGGGTACGGTGATGAAGGGCTGGCTGAACACCCATTCCGGCCCGAGATAGTTCGAATCGGCAGGAATGCCGATCACCGCCTGCAGTTCCCCGCGGCGCGCCTTCTCGCGCACCTCGTACCAGTCATGGCTGTTTTCGACCTGTAGATTGGCGCCGGCCTGCAGCAGGCGCTGCAGGTATTCGTTGGTCAGGCCACTGGGCTTGCCATTCCTGTCGGCAAACGACAGCGGCGCGGCGTTGGGCGCAAAGCCGATCTTCAAGGGTTGCTGCAGCACGCGTTTCTCGGCCTGGCTCAATGCCAGCTGCGCCGACGCCGACCACTGCGGCGGTGGCAGCCAGCGCTGCGCGAGGGCGTCACGCTGCGCTTCGCTGACGGCGGCAAGCGCCAGGTCCAGTGCTTCGGACAACGGCTGTTTGCTGTTGGGCACACCGAAATGCAACTGCTCCGGGGGCAGATCGCTGGGCCGCAGCAACGCCACACCCTTCAACCCGTTGGCGGCGATCAGTTCCGTCGCCACGTAGGCATTGCCGATGAAAATGTCGGCTTTGTCGTCTCTGACCATACGCAAGGCCGTCAGCGTGTCGTCTGCGACAAGTTGTCGTGCCCTTGGGAACCGCGCACGCACCTGCGGTCCGGTCATGAAGTCCTGCTCGACCACAACGCGCAGGCCATCCAGATCAGGTGCCTCCGAAGCACGCAGGTCCTGAGGACGTCCGACCATGGCCAGCGGTGCTTCGGCATAGGCGGCGGTATAGACCATGCAACGGGTACGCTCGGCGCTGAGCGCGATGTTCATCACCACGTCGATTTCGCCGCGACATGCCGCATCCAGCACGGAGGGCCAGTCCGCAAAACGGCGCGTCTCCACCTTCAGGCCAAGCTGCCGGGCCGAAAGCGTCAGGTAGTCCGGGCCGAGGCCCACCTGCTTCCCGTCCTGGATCGACTCAAAAGGAGGCCAGCCACTGTCATACTGTCCAACAACGACAACAGGATGTGCGGCCAGGTACTCGCGCTGCAGGGGGCTGAGCGGCAACGGCCCCGGCGTGGACGCAGGCTGGGCCAGCGCCGGCAGCGCCAGCAGGGTCGTCAACAGGATCAGTCCACGAGCCGCCCAGCTGCGCATCTGCAACGATCTCCTGGAAGTCCTGCCAGGGACCGCGACGGTCGCGGTCCGGCGTGCCGGTGGCCATACTAGAGCATGACCTTGCGCATCATCATCGCAGACGATCACCCCGTGGTCCGCATCGGTACCCGCGCCGTCATCGAATCCAGCGGCGTTGGCCGCGTCGTTGGCGAGGCCGACAACGCCCAGGCGCTGATGACCCTGCTGACGACCCAGCCCTGCGACCTGCTGGTCACCGACTACTCGATGCCTGGCAGCCCGCAGGCCGACGGCTTCGCCATGATCGGCATGATCCGCCGCCGCCATCCCGACCTGCCGGTGCTCATGCTCAGCGTCTCCAACAACCTGGCGATCCTGCGCATGGTGCTCGACAGCGGCGTGCTCGGCCTGGTCGACAAGAGTTCGTCGATGGATGAACTGCCGCAGGCGATCCAGGCGGTCTATCGCGGCCAGTCCTACATCAGCCGCAGCCTGCGCGAGCGGGTGGAGGAAGCCGGCAGCTGGCGCATGCGCGAGGGTGACGGCAAGCCGTTGTCGCCGCGCGAAGTGGAGGTGCTGCGGCTGCTCGGCACCGGCATGACGGTCAAGGAAATCTCGCTGCAGCTGCACAAGAGCGTCAGCACCATCAGCCGCCAGAAGGGTGACGCCATGCTCAAGCTCGGGCTGAAGGGCGACGCGGAGCTGTTCGACTACCTGCGCGACGGCAGGATCTGAGACACCGTTCGCAGTTCTCTGGCGGGGGGGGCTCCTCCTGCCCCCTGTGATAGCCGTCGCATCTGTGCCATCATCCGCGCCGATGGGTTTTCCTATGCGAGGTCGAAGGAATCGACCGGCTCATCACGACGTTCCCCCTCATCGAGGGCGGGGCGTGTTCTGCGTTGGCCTTCCTGCCCGACGCCCGCAAACCATGGAGAGGTGCATGAAGATCCTTCCGGAATCCCGCTTGGCCCGTGTCCGCCCACGCCTGTGTGCGACGTTCGCCGGCCTGCTCGTTGCGCTGCTTGCCAGCGCCTGCACCCCCTCGCCTTCGACCGCGTCACCACAGGGCGCCACCGCGCCACGACAGGATGTTGCCCCGATGCAGAGCTCCGCCACACCCGCCACCACGGCCACCGCAACGCCCCCCGACGCCGGCAGCGTGCTGTATTTCATCTACGACGTCGACGGCGATGGCGCCGTTTCGTATGAAGTAGCCAATGGCAGTGTCGCCACCTTCTGGTTCGGCCATGCCTTCGAACTGGCCGGCACCCGCTATTACACCGGCTTTGCCTGGAACACACCGCAGAAGTACGGCAAGCCCGGCGAAGACGAAGCCGGTCCGGACAGCCAGGTCACCCTGACCGAGGCCACCTTCACCCTGACCGGCGACAAGCCGGATCGTCCCTGGGTGTTCAAGGGCGCCGAACCGTGGATCGGTACCGTCGGCGCCTATGGCACCGCGCCGGACATCGACAGCAAGCGCAAGCCGCTGGAATACCGCACTCCGGCCGGCAAGCTGGTGCTGGCGGTGCCGACCAGCACCTTCGCTACCGGTACCAGCATCGAAAGCTACACCGTGCTGGTATTCAACCCGGACTACGAGAAGTCCGAAGACGGCCAGGTCTGGGCCAGCGCGGGCACGGTGATCACCGGCGAAGACAATTCAGCCGCCTGCGACGAGGGCCAGGTGATGCCGTGCGTCAGCAACCGGGGCGCACTGGCCTTCAGCGCCGTCGCCGGCAGCGACCTGCCCACCATCACCGTCACCGCCACCGGCACCACCATTTCCGGCCCGGGACAGACCCGTGCGCTGGGTGCGGCCGACGCGCGCCAGTACCACTACGACGCCGCCCGCAAGGCCTACGTCGAAAAGTAAGACGCACCACCCCGCAGCACCTGTTGACCGACATGTTGAAGACTCACGGATGAGTCCGGTTGGCGTATCGCGGCAAAGGCCGCTCCATCAACCCCAGAGGAAGTGTCATGGCACAACGTGACTACAGCAAAAAGGAAGTTCTCGACATCATCGAGCAGGTTGCACAGCGCAAGGGCATCGCCAGCGAGGACTTCCTGCGCTTTGCCCACATCGAGACCGGTGGCCGCTTCAACGAGCGCGCGCACAACGACAAGACCGATGCCAAGGGCCTGTTCCAGTTCCTGCCGTCGTCGGCCAGGCAGTACGGCCTGACCGGCCACGAGTACGACCCGACCCGCAACACCGAAGCGGCAGCGGAGATGTTCAAGCGCAACCTGGCGGACATGGAAAAGCGCCATGACCGCACCGGCCATCCCTACCTGTCCGGTGATGACAAGCCGAGCGGCCTTGACCTGTATCTGGCACACCAGCAGGGTGCGGCCGGCTACGGTTCGATCCAGACCGCGATCGCCACCGGTACGTTCGGCGTGGTGCGCGACGGCCACGGCGATCCGATCAACATGCGCCCGCGCATCATGGGCCAGATCGGCAGTGACGTCGAAGCGCTGACCGGGCATACGCGCGCGGAGATGCGCACGATGAATGATCGTGACCTGGCCAGCACCTTCGCCCAGTACTACGACCGCAAGTACGACGCGATCAGCATCCCGGAAAAGAACATCGCGCCGATCACCGAGGCCCAGGCGCGTCCGGCGCCGGTGCAGGCCGCACCGACGCAGACCGTGACCCCCGCCGCGCAGGCCGCCGTCGCCGCCGGTGCCGCAGCCATCGCCGCTACCGCCACGGCTGCTGCCGCCAAGCCCGATGCACCCGGCATTTCGCTGGATGCGGCCTACAACGCCGGCGTGAAGTACGACAACGTCAAGTACGCGATCAACATCGAATCCAGCCAGTACTACCGTGGCAAGGGTGTCACCGGCAAGAACGTCGACCAGGGCTACATCGACTGCTCCGGCTGGGTCGGCACGATGCTCAACAAGACCCAGGATGAGATCAACCAGAAGGCCGGCCATGCGGTGTTCGCCGACGCCGACAAGATCAAGCTGGGCTTCGCCGGCTCCGGCGGTATCGTGCATGACGCCTACAAGGACTCCGGCGTGCTGCTCAAGCGCGACGACATCCTCAAGCCGGGTGCGCTGAAGGAAGGCATGGTGATCGGCCTGGATACGGCCAAGACCAAGCACGAGCACTGGAACGGCATCGACCACATCGTGATGGTGGTGCGAGACCCGAACACCGACAAGCTGCTGATCAGCCAGTCCACCGGCAAGCTGGGCGTGCATACCATGCCGGTGGAGGATTACCTCAAGCAGGTAAAGGACCACCCCAACTGGAAGCTGTTCGCCTCCGATCCGCTGCACCAGGCACGCGATCTGCTGGAAAACCGCAGCCAGGCGCATGAGCAGGCGCAGGCCAAGGGCGCCGCCGAGCCGAAGCCGTCCCCGCAGGAAAAGCCGCAGGCCAGCAACGAAGTACATAAGCAGGGTGCGCACGGCGAGGATGTGCGCAGGGCGCAGGAACAGCTGGGCCACCTGGGGTATGTGGGTGCCGACGGCAAGCCGCTGGTCGAGGATGGGAAGTTCGGTCGCAACACCGAGGCTGCCGTGCGCCAGCTGCAGAAGGACAACGGTCTGGCAGTGGACGGCATCATCGGCCCGAAGACGCTGGATGCGATCAAGGACGCGCGCGAGCGCCCGCTGCTCAATGACGAGCGCCATCCGCAGAACCCGATGTACAACCAGGCCGTGAAGGGCATGGAAGGCCTGCCGGCAGGCACCTTCAAGGACCGCCATGCACTGGAGGCCGCCGCCGCTGCACTGACCAAGGAAGCGCAGGCCAGCGGCATGCAGCGCATTGATTCGGTGGTGCCCAGCACCAACGGCGAGCGCATGTTTGCCGTGCAGGGCACCGCCGGTGACCCGGCTGCCTGCCGCGCGGCGGTGGACACCCGTGCGGCCAGCGAGCAGAGCATGGCACTCAGCAGTGGTGCGGTGCACGGTGCACCGAATGTGCTGCAGCAGCAGGACGCCCAGCAGGAGCAGGTGAAGCAGGCCCAGCGCGCCATGGGCCACTGAGCCCGGCCAGGCAGGGGAAGCCAGGGGAAGGGCCGCGTACTGCGGCCCTTTTCCTTTCTGGCAGCTGAGCGGCCGCCGCGCTTTCAGCCTCGCTTCATGCCGCCTGACGCTAGATGAATGCGCAAGCCGCACGGGGATCGCGCGCAATGTTCCGGCAATGTCCGGGCACCAGCGTGGTCCCTACGGCAGCCGGGGCGCCCAGCGCCCTCCCTGCCCACCGTGGCATGCACCTCACAGGAGAACCCAACATGCTCAGCACTTCCGCACTCAGCTTCCGTGGTCTGGCGATGGCCCTGGCACTTCTTGCCGGCGTGGCCGTGGTCAGTGATGCCAGCGCGATGTCGAGGAAGGACAAGCGCACCGTGGTCGGTGCCGTCGTCGGCGGCGTGGCGGGTCACCTGATCTCCAACGGCGACCCGGCTGCCACCGTCGGCGGCGCGGTTGCCGGCGGCGCCATCGGCAACCTGACCACCTCCGACCGCCATGATCGACGCTACGACGGGCGCTATGACCGTCGCTACGATCGCCGTTATGACCGTGGCTACAACCGCGGCTATGGCTACGACCGCCGCGATGACCGTCGCTGGCAGCGCGAGCGCCATGACAACCGCTACTACCACGACCGCGGCCGCCATCGCGGCTGGTAAGCGCGCCGGCCACAGGCCGCACGTGGCGTCCCTGACGGGCGGGTCGATGACCCGCCCGTTTGCGTCTGTGGCGTCCATGGCGTTGAATGCGCAGCCTTGGATGTTCCATTACTCACCAGCGGCCGTGGCATGACTTCTTCCCCCCATCGCGTGCAGGGCCTCAACAACGACGAGGTCGTCGCCGACTGGCCGGCGATCGACGCGCAGGAGATCACCTGGCTGCGTGGCCACTTTCCGCAGCTGGGCGCGGACAGCACGCTGCGCTGGCACAGCCCGCGTCCGTTGTCGGCCGCGGCCATCGTCGACGGCACCGGCGGTCCGGTCTTCATCAAGCGCCACCACCACAGTGTGCGCAGCGCTGGAAGCCTGGAAGAAGAACACCGTTTCATCGCGCATCTGGCAACTGCCGGCATGCCGGTGGTGCAGGTGCTGGCCAGCAACGACGGCCGCACCGCACTCGAACACGGCCAGTGGACCTACGAACTGCATGCGGTGGGCGCCGGCAAGGACCTGTATCGCGAACTGCCGTCATGGTCACCACTGACCGACATTGCCCAGGCCCACGAGGCAGGGCGCGTGCTGGCCACGCTGCACCGCGCGGCCGCCAGCTACCACGCCCCGCAGCGCAGTACCCATCTGCTGGTGGCACGCGACGACCTGATCCGCGCCGATGACCCGATCGCCGCGCTGAAGGCCGACCTCGGCAACCGCCCCGGGTTGGCCCGCTACCTGGCGCGCATTCCCTGGGAAGAACAGCTGCGCCGCGATGTGCTGCCGTGGCACCACGGCCTGGCCGCGCGCCTGCAGGACGAACCGCGGCTGTGGGCGCACAACGACTGGCACGTCTCCAACCTGCTGTGGAACGACGACGGCACGATTGCCACGGTGCTCGATTTCGGCCTGGCCTCGCCCACCAGCGCGCTGTTCGACCTGGCCACCGCGATCGAACGCAACGCGGTGGCCTGGCTGCAGCTGGAGCGCGGCACCGATGCTGTTCGCATCGACATCGCCCTGGCCCTGCTGGACGGCTATCGGCAGGAACTGCCGCTGCCGCCCACGCGCGTGCACCTGCTGGCCGACCTGCTGCCGATGGTGCATTTCGACTTCGCTCTGTCCGAAGTGGAGTATTTCGAGGGCGTCACCGGATCGACCGCGAACGCCGATGTGGCCTGGCAGCCGTTCATGCTCGGGCATCCGGCGTGGTTCGCCACGGCCCCCGGCCAGGCCCTGCTGGCGGCCCTGCACGCCGCCGCGTGAGCCGCGAGCCACCAAACACGCGGGGTACTCAGTAGATCGACGCCATGCGTCGATGATGCGCTCGGCCGGGGTCAGATCCCTTTCCGCTGGAAAGGGATCTGACCCCGGCTGAAGGGCGGTAGCTCGCAAATCCGTACCATTTGTAGTGAAATGGTCACCTGAAGCGGGGGTGCCTGGATCTGCCAGGCTGAGAGAGTCCCTTGGAACCTGATCCGGTTTGCACCGGCGTAGGGAGCTTTGAGCCGCAGCCACACCCCCGTCATGGGCCGGTGCACCTGCGCGCCGTCGCTTCGTCTCCCTTGTTGTCTGAAGACGAATCGAATGAACCGCTGCCTGCGCCCCACCCTGCTCGCCCTCGCCCTGTGCGCCGCCCTGCCGCTGTACGCCAGCGAGGCAGGCACCGACGCTGCTGATGCGCCCTCCTCGCCCACCGAACTGGCGGCGGTGCGCGTGCAGGCCGGCAAACCGAAGGCCGATACCTCGCGCGTCAACGCCTTCGGCGGCGGCTCGTGGAAGGACACCCCCGCCTCGGTGAATGTGCTGGAGCGCGACTACCTCGACCGCCGCCAGGTGCGTTCGCTGTCCGAGCTGGCCAGCAATGATGCCTCGCTGGGCGATGCCTATGCGCCGGTGGGCTACTACCAGAACATCGCCATCCGCGGCTTCGCGCTGGATGCGGCCACCGGCTACCGCTTCAACGGCATGTCCATCGCCGGCGAGCAGCGCCTGGCGCTGGAGAACATCCAGGAAGTGCAGATCCTCAAGGGCGAAGCTGGCCTGGCGGCTGGCGTGATGGCACCCGGCGGCATCATCAACTACGTGGGCAAGCGCCCTGCGGAAGTGCGCACGGTCACCCTGGGCACCGATTCGGAAGGCTCGCGCTATGCCGCCGTGGATGTCGGCCACTGGCTGACCCCGCGCTTCGGCGTGCGTCTGAACGCGGCCTGGGATGCCAGTGATTCCTACGTCGAGCATGCCGACGGTCGCCGCAACTTCTATTCGCTGGCCACCGACTGGCTGATCGGCGAACACGGCAAGCTGGAAGTGGATGCCAACTACCAGACCAGCGCGCAGCGCTCGGTGTCCGGCTTCCAGCTGCTGGGCGCGCGCGACCTGCCGCGCGGCGTCGACCGCGAACGCCTGCTCGGCTACCAGCCGTGGCAGCGGCCGGTGGACATTGCCAGCACCAACATCACCGCGCTGCACACCTATGACTTCAACGATGCGTGGCAGTCGCGCGTCTCGGTCGGCCACAGCCGTTCGGTGATCGATGACAACGTCGCCTTCGCCTACGGCTGCTACTACACCGCAGGGTGCGCAGACGGCAGCGTGCCGGGCAACTACTTCGCCCCCAACGGCGACTACGACATCTACGACTACCGCAGCCCGGATGACACCCGCCGCAACCAGCAGGCCCGTGCCGAACTGCGCGGCAGTTTCGAGACCGGCAGCGTCGGCCACCAGCTGAGCGTCGGCGCCGACTACTTCCGCCGCACCATCGACAAGCGCCCGAGCGTCAACGAGTACGTCGGCACCAGCAACATCCACGACGTGCAGGTGCCGGTGTTCGAGCCCTCGCCGAAGATGCCGGGTGCATCTGCACGGCGCCTGGACAGCCGGCAGACCGCATTCTTCGCGCTGGACCGGATGAGCTTCGGCGATGACTGGCAATGGCTGGCCGGCGGCCGCTTCGTGCGTCTGGACGAGCGCGCCTACGACAAGCGCGGCACGCCGCAGCGCCACAGCCGCCTGTCGCGCTTCCTGCCGCAGACCGCGCTGGTGTGGAAGGCCACCGATCAGCTCAACGCTTACGCCAGCTATGTGCGCGGCATTTCGCTGGGCCAGGAAGCACCGTTCTGGACGTCCAACGCCGATACCTTCCTGCCGTCGATGCAGTCGCGGCAGCTGGAAGTGGGCGTGAAGTACGTGCCGGTGGACGCCCTCACCCTGGGCGCGGCCGTGTTCCGCACCTCCCAGCCCTACCAGTACGCAAAGCCCGACGGCAGCGATGTCGGCTACACCTTCGTCGAAGAGGGTCAGCAGACCCATACCGGCCTGGAACTGACCGCCAACGGCCAGCTGACCGACGCGCTGCAGATCGTCGCCAGCGCCAGCGTGCTGCAGGCGCGCGCACGCGACACCGGCACCCCGGCCTATGAAGGCCATCAGCTGGTGAACGTGCCGAAGGTGCGCGCCAGCGTGCACTTGGCGTACGCGCTGCCGTTCGTTGAAGGCCTGGATGTGACCGGTGGCTGGCGCTATGCCTCCTCCAACGTGGCCCGCGCCGACGGCGGTGTGCGCGCACCGGACTACTCGGTGTTCGACGCCGGCCTGCGCTTCCAGCACCGCCTGCACGACCGTGCGGTCAGCTGGAACCTGTCGGTGGACAACCTGTTCAACCGCTTCTACTGGCGCGACACCGGCAGCAGCGGCGGTGACTACTACCTGTTCCCGGGTGCGCCGCGGCAGGCACGCCTGTCGGTGACGTTCGCGCTGTGAGCGGCGTCGCGCTCGAGTGGACTGCCGCGCTCTTCAGCATCCTCGGGGTGTGGTTGATGGCAAAGCGACGGCTGGCCGCGTGGCCGGTCGGCCTGCTGTCGGTCGCGCTGTACGGCGCAGTGTTCGCCGAAGCCAAGCTGTACTCGGACACGCTGCTGCAGGTCGCCTTTGGTGGTTTCCTGGTCTACGGCTGGATCAACTGGCGCCAGCACGCCGCCGATGAAGGCAGCATCCGCATCGTGCCGCTGGCGCGCGGCAAGCTGCTGCGCGACCTGGCCATCGGCCTGTGTGGCGGCGTGGCGCTTGGCGCCGGCATGCACACCTTCACCGATGCAGCGTTGCCGTGGCTGGACGCGATGCTGACCGCACTGAGCCTGGTCGGGCAATGGTGGCAGGCACGCCGGCACACGGCCTGCTGGTGGGTGTGGATCGTGGTGGACGTGGTCTACGTGGGCGCCTATCTGTTCAAATCGCTGCACGTGACTGCTGCGTTGTACGTGTTCTTCCTGGGCCTGGCATTGTTCGGGCTGCGGGCGTGGCGCGCCGCCGCGCGCGAGCCGCAGGCAGTACCTGCGCAGTAGAGCCACGCCATGCGTGGCTGCGTTTGGTAGATGCCGACCTTGGTCGGCAGGTGAGCGCCAACCAAGGTTGGCGTCTACCGATGCCCGGCATCCACGCATGGCGTGGATCTACTGGGTAAAGGTCAGCCCCAATCGCAGCGGCTGTCGCATGTCCTTCGGCGGCGGTGCCGGCAACGGCGTGGCCTGCAGCGCCGCACGCAGATCGGCATCGACCCGTGCATCACCCAGGCTGTCGAATTCCAGTTTCGAGATGGCACCATCGCCGGCGATCCACACGCTCACCACCAACGGCGCCGGCGCATCGGGATGCTCCTGCAGCCAGGCCAGCAGGCGCTGCGCGTGCGGATCCTGCTCCTGCTGCAGACGCTGCTGCAACTCGCCGCTGACGGAGGCGGCATAGGCCATCCAATGCGCAGGCGCGTCCTGTGCGGACACGCTGGCGCTCCCCAGCGCCAACAGGCCCAGCAACCATGCCAACGGGCGCCAGCCACGGCGCGAGGTGCGCTTGTTGCCTGCAGAAGCCATCACCCACGTCTCCACGTCCATCCCAACGCGTCATGGTCGGCGCCGTAGATGACAGGCAGATGGCGGCGCAGTAGAGACACGCCATGCGTGGCTGTTCCGGGCAACCGGTTGATCCATCCACGCATGGCGTGGATCTACCTGGCTGCCCCACCCGGCGTGATCAGTCGCCCAGGTCGGCCAGCACCTTGCGCGAGGGCGCAAAGAAGGTGACGCCGGTGGTCGCGGTGGAGAAATCGAGGATGCGGTCATGCAGCGGCGCGGGATTGCCGATGAACATCCGCTCCAGCATCTTCTCGATCACCCACAGCCGGCGCGTGTAGCCGATGAAGTAGGTGCCGTACTCGCCACGCCCCGGATTGGCGAAGGGCATGTTGTCGCGCAGGATCTCGTGCTCGCCGTCGCCATCCTCGATGGTGCACAGCGTCTTGTGCGACTTCTGCGCATCGGCCGGTGCGTCGTCCAGCTCGATGTTGTCGTGCTTGGTGCGGCCGATGATCGCTTCCTGCGCTTCGGTCTTCTGCGCGCGCCAGGCATCGAGGTTGTGCAGGTACTTCTGCACCACCACGTAGCTGCCACCGGCATGGTCGGGATCCTCGTCGCCGACGATGGTCGCCTCCGGCAGTGACAGGCCCTCGGGGTTGGCCGTGCCGTCGACGAAATCGAGCAGGTCGCGGCCGTCGAAGTAGCGGAAACCGGCCACGTCATCCACCGCGTCCACCGCATCGCCGAAGGCCATCATCAGGTTGCGCTCGAAGGCCACGATCAGGTCCATCGTGCGTGCACGGATGTGGTACAGCAGGTCGCCCGGCGTGGAGACTGCCGTGTGGGTCGCACCCTTCACTTCCTGGAACGGCTTCAACTCGCGCGGCGGCGTACTGCCCACCAGCGGCGCCCACACGCGGTGGCCGATGGCCACGTTGCAGGTGAAGGTGCGCTCGATCTCACGGATGGCGGTGTTCTTGATCAGGTCATCGGTGCTGGCCAGCACCTCGCGCACTTTCGCCAGCGACGCCGCATCGTCCTTCACCGTCAGCACCAGGAACGCGGCCGAATGGGTCAGCGGCGCGGTGATCTGCTGCGGCTCGTTGTCGAGCGTGTGGTTGAGGGCGGTGATGGGTGCGGGCTGGGCGTTCACGATGGTTCCTGCTGGCTTGAGGCGGGCACATCGCCTGCGGCGATGTGCGGGCGATCATAGCGGAACGACCTTGCCGGCGACGGAGCGGTTCTCAGTTCGCGGTGGTCAGCCGGCCGCCGCCAGCCACTCATCGGCAAGCACATGGGCCTGCAGCCCGCTGTCGGTGATCGAGTGCTGCGGCTGCTGTAACCACCACTCTCCGTGCCACTGCGGCCGCATGTGTCCGCGCAGGAACCGCTCGACACGAAAGCGCTGCCCGACACGAAGGATGCAGGCCAGCCGCGTGCGGTCCTGCGAGACCACGGATACCTGCAGCTGCCAGCCGTCCGCAGCATCGCGCAGCAGATTCGCTCCATCGATCTCGATCACGTCCATGCTGTGGCTACGCTGTGGTCACGGTGAACTGCTGCGGTGTGCGCCACGCAATCCGCAGGTAGGGTCCCTCCAGCACACCGCCATCGCGGAGATGCTCGAACACGTCGGCCGGACACCACTCCCTGCCCGCCGAGAAGGCAACGCCGAGATCACGCAGGCGGAGGAAGACGGCGGCCTTGGCTGCATCGTCGGGGACCGGCAGGGTGAGGGTGTTTTCATCGCCAGCGGTGAAGCCCAGCGACTGTAGCGAGGCCCGCGAGCGGCCATTGAACAGCATCACCTTGATGCAGTTGCCGTCGGCCTGCCTTACATAGGCATCGATGTGCGTTTCCATTGGCGGATTGTAGAGGCAGACGGATCAGCTGGCGTCGCTCCACACCGCCAGCACGTAGCCGTCCAGATCGCGGAAATGGAAGCGACGGCCGCCGGGAAAGGCAAACACGGCCTGCACGATCTCGCCGCCCGCTGCGAGGATGCGCTGCTGCGCGTCGGCAAGGTCCACGCAGTACACGATGACCAGCGCGCCTCCTGAGGGCGTCACTGCCTGGTCGGCGACAAAGCCACCTTTGAGGCGGCCGTCATCGAACTCGGCATAGGCCGGGCCGTAGTCGGTGAAGGACCAGCCGAAGACCTGCCCATAGAACTGCTTGCTGCGGGCGATGTCGGCGACGTTGAATTCGATGTTGTCGATGCGGCGTTCGGCAGAGGTGGTGTCTGCGTGGCTCATGGTGCGGCTCCGTGGTTGGAGCGCCCAGCATCGGTCAGGGTCGGGCCCGGGTCTTGAACGAAACGGCCATCAACGTCCCCACTGCTGGCGCAGCGCACTGGCCGTCAGGCCGGCAAGCTCGCGGGCGTCGCGGCTGAGGTGGGCCTGGTCGGCATAGCCCGCCTCCACGGCCAGCATCGCCAGACTGTGCGCGGGTTGGGTCTGGCTGCAGCGCAGGAACCGCTGCAGACGCAGGATCCGCTCCAGCGACTTTGCTCCGTAACCGAACTGCATCTGGCTGAAGCGACGCAGGGTGCGCGGGCTCATCGCCAGATGTGCGGCGAGTGCGTCGATGCTGGCATCGCCTCTGGCAGCGTGCGCGAACAGCGCATGCGCGCGGCGTGTGTGCTCGTCCAGCACGGCCGCCGGCATGTTCCGCTGCAGGCTGTCAGCCAGGCGCTGCAGGCGCTGGTCGGGCGCGGCGTCACCGATCCAGGCCGCAGCCTGCGTCGCCCAGCGGGCATTGAATTCGATCAGGGGCACGGCTTGGCCGACGATGCCGGACAAGTCGATGCCGAGCGCAGACGATGCCTGTCCAGGCCGGAACCGCGCGCCCAGCACCTGTGCACCGGGGGCCAGTTGCGGGTGTGCGGCGGTACGGTCCGGCCCCACCACGAACAGCGCACCGTCACGCCAGAGAATGTCCACGCAACCATCGGGCAGCACGGTGATGTTGCCACTGGCGTCAGCAGGCAACTGGCTCTGCCAGAGCTGGCCGAACTGGCCACGCAGCGGCGCAGGCGCCAGGTGTTCCTGGTAGGCCGAGCCGGTGCCAGCGGGAGTGGAGGGATCGCCCATGCCCTATTGTGGCAAAGCGATGCCGGAAAAAGAGAAGCCCGGCACGAGGCCGGGCTTCGCTGGCGTGTGGGAGAGAGATCACACGCCAGTTACACGCACTAACGACAGGCGTTTGTTACCAGCTGAAGCGCGGGCCCACGAACCACTCGCGGTCGCCGGCCTTGGCCAGCTTCACTTCGCCACTCAGGCCCCAGTTCTGGTTGAACTTGGCGGTGGCGCCGACACGGCCGTAGAACTCGCCGTCCGGGTTGATGCCGTGCTTCTTGCTGTAATCCTCGTAACCGGCCAGCGCATAGCCTTCCAGGTACGGGTTGAACGCGGTGCGCACGCCCACTTCAGTGGAGTAGCCGTTGAAGTCCAGGCCGTGCTTCATGTCGAACTTCTGGTACGCAACACGAGCCACCAGGTCGGTGTTCGGTGCGATGCCGTAGTTGTAGCCGGCACCGATGCGCCACTGGTCGACATCATTCTTGAAGGTGTCGGTTTCCTGCTTGCTGTAATCACCGAAGATGTGGAAATTCGGATGCACGGCAACCGAGCCCTTCACGCCCCAGCCATCAGCGTCGCCGCCCTTGGCATCGGTGTTCACGTAGCCGCCTTCAACGTAGTTGTACGACAGGCCATCGGCAGCCGATGCGGCGAACGGCAGCGCGGCCAACAGACCCAGGGCAAGCAGCGAATTCTTGATCATCGGGATACACCTTTCATTATTTTGGTTTCGTCGAACGCCCCTCGGGAGGGGAGGGAGGAGAGGCGTTCGACAGGTGTGAATTATCCGTTTGTTGATGAAATCGGCCCTGAATATTGAACTGACCGGTACATGAATGAGGTTCCTGTTCAGGGAACTCTCGATGCGCCGTGTAGTAGCTCGCTGGATGCACGCCGACCTGCCAAGCCGCTTCGGTCATGGATCGCACGAGAGGACTGCACTCACGGAAGCGCGGTGCGCGCGTCGATGTTGTGCGCCACGCTCATCTGCAGCCATTGAGAGAAACGACATGAGTCGGCTTCAGGCTGATGAATTGGAGAGATCGAAGTGGCACAAGGACATCAACCGATGCAGCAGAGCTCGCTTGTTCCCGCTTGTTAAGGATTGCTGATTGCGCGACCTTCACAGGCCATCCACGTCTTCCAACTGCAGCTGAAAGCACTTCGCAGCGGCGGGAACAAACGCCGCTATATTCCAGACTCCCCAGACGAAGGAGGGAGTGGAATGTTCCTGACCAAGCAGCAAATCAACGCGGCACGTGCCGTCACCGTAGCCATCGTTGCTACCGTAAGCCTCGGTGCTTGCGCCACCTACAAAGACGAATTTGCAACGATCAACTCGCGTCTCGACCAGCTCGACGTGAAGGTGCAGGGCGCGGCGCAGAGCGCCGAATCGGCCAACCAGTCTGCACAGCAGGCCAACCAGCGTCTGGATCAGATCGAAGGCCGCGTGCAGCAGCTCGAAAGGGTCCCCGGCCGCAAGCCGCGCGGGTAACCGCTCTCCCACCCACTTTGATGAACGCTTGAACCAGACACCAGTGGCCTTCACCGGCCACTGGTGTCTTTCAGCCTCTCGGTCGTCATCCGAAGGAGCCGTCCCATTCGTACGTACTCACTCCCTGCACGCCGGGCCGTATCGGCCACGCTGGCCATCGCGCTGGCACTGGCAGGAACCGGCGCAGCCAGCGCCAGGAACGCCAAGGAAGCCAAGGACGCACCCACGGAAACGGCGACCGCCGCCGATGAACTTCCGCAGGGCCAGGAAGTGTCCGATACGGTGATTGAACTGGCCGGCTGGGTCGTGGCCAGCAAGGACAACCAGGGCTATCCGTTCGCGATCATGGACAAGGCGGCTGCGCAGGTCCTGGTCTTCGGCGGTGACGGCAAGCTGCGCGGCGCAGCGCCAGCGCTGTTTGGTTCGGCCATCGGCGATCACTCGGCACCCGGCGTCGCCAAGCTCGCACTGAGCGCGATTCCCGGCCACGACCGCACCACCCCGGCGGGTCGTTTCATTGGCGCCTATGGCCCGTCCGAGGACGCCGGACGCGTGCTGTGGGTGGACTACGATTCCGCCGTCTCTATGCACCCGCTTCCCCCGGGCACCCCGAAAGAGAAGCGCAGCGAACGACTGGCATCGGCCACACCGGACGACAACCGTGTCACCCACGGCTGCATCAATGTCTCGCCCGGGTTCTACGAGAAGATCGTGCATCCCACGTTCGAGAAAGGCGGCGTGTTCTACGTGCTGCCGGACAAGGACTCGATCGAAGATACGTTCCCGGAGTTCGCGCAGAGTCGCGCGGCTGCGAAGGACGTAGATGAAAAAGACGCGCGACACGCCCGCAAATGAAACCCTGTTGAAGGCTGCGGACGTGGTCGCGGCAGACCGCTACGGAAGCTCCAGCCTGGGCATCTTGAACGTGAACAAGGTGCCGGCGGCCGCACTGGACTCCACCTCCAACGTGCCGCCATGGGACCGCGCGATCTCCGACGCAATGTAGATGCCGAGGCCGAGACCCGGCCGCGGACGCTCACTCTTTTCACGTGAGAATGGGCTGAAAATCGCGTCCAACCTCGCTGATGGAATGTGTCCCTCGTTGTGTACGTCGAGCGTGAGCATTTCCGGCTCGGAGTGGACGGTCAGCGTAATCGGGGACGAGCGCTCTCCGTGTACGGCTGCATTGGTGAGCAGGTTGGCCAGGAGCTGTGCCAATCTGCTCGGGTCGCAGACCACGTCGTCGTCTATCTTTATGTGGACCTTGATGTCCTGGCGACCAGTGGCGATTGCCACCTCTTCCACAACCCGTTTCAGGTCTTCTTCCAGCGTGCTTGTCAGCTGCAGCGCGATGGGAATGCCGCCGCCCAGACGTCCCCTGGCGAAATCAAGCACGTCGTTGATCAGTCCGTCCATTCTGGCAACGCCGGAAGTGATGTGCGCGAGCATCCGTTGCTGGCGCTCAGTGCCCGCCTCACATGCCAGCGAATCTGCGGCGATGCTGATGGCCTGCAGCGGACTGCGCAGGTCATGACCCAGCACGGCAATGAACTGGTCGCGCAGGTCGGCGACACGATGCGCGTCGGAGAGCGCAGATTCCGCTCGCACAAGGCGATCTTCCTTGTCGAGGTAGCTTCCTACCAGGTCGGCCAGCAGCTCCATGGAGCGTTGGACGTGGGCTACGTCGAAGTTGGCCGGTGCCGAATCTATCGCGCAGAGCGTGCCGAAGAAGCTCCCGTCTGGCCGATGGATGGGAACGGACGCGTAGCTCTCAAGTCCGTAGATCCGTGGCGTGTGATGCTGGGAGTAAATCGGGTGCTCGCTTGCATGCGCAAATACAACTGACGTCGCCGACTGCCTGATCTCGTCACAGATGGTGGTCTCAAGCACCAGTTGGCCACCGGGAACCAGCCCGAACCCCAGGGTGTCGAAGGTGGCGCACGCGGTCCAGGTTGTCTGGGTCACGCGGGCAATAGCCGTGAATCGTGAGCCCGTGATGTGGGCGACGGTCTCCAGGATTCGCGGCACGGCCTGGATTCGACCAATCTCGGCGATGTCGTCCAGCAGATTGGGGTCCGTCAGCTTCTGCATGGTCGCTCGTCCGGTGGGCACCGCATCATCCCATGGAACCGCTGTGTAGGTTGATGCGAGGGTGATTGCGGCCTTTTCAGGCTGGGTCGTGGCGGACACCCGGGCCCCCTGCGGGAGGTGAACGACCGATCTGTCCGAATGCAGACATTGCGCAGGTCAGGCCATCTCCTTAGTCTCGTGGTCGCGCCGATCGTCGATGACCGTTCAGAGCTTGATTTCCAGCGTTGCCCGATACAACAGCGCCGTCTTGCGGCGCCGCTCGATATCCGTCGAGCCGCTCTCGTCGAAGTAGGCGTTCCCCGAATTGATCGCCTGCTGCAGCAGTTGCCCACGCTCACGCGGAGCTTGCTCTTCCTGCTGATGCTGCATCGCCCGTCAGGTTGAAGACAGAGGGCACCGAAACCTCCACTGCGGCCGTGACCCAGCTGCTGAAAGGTCTTGTAGGTGCTGCTACGTGGACAAGCAGGAGGCAGCCGACGACCGGCGCAAGGTGCGGGTGAAGCTGCCGGCCGCCGGTCGAGCGCGCCACCGGCAGCGCGAAGCGAACATCCAGCAGTGGATGCAGCAGGCGCTGGCGCAGTACTCCGACGCCGAGCTGTCGGCGACCACGCAGATCCTGCGCCAGCTGGGCGCACTCCATGACGCGCTGTAGGCCGCCAGAGGGCTTTACACCATCGCATCAATATTTATAATCGACCGGATGGTTAAATATGGGATCCGGTGATGGGCCGTCGCAAAAGTATTGATCCGCAGCAGCTCCTTGATGCTGCCGAGCGCGTGGTCGCCCAGATGGGCGCGGCGCGCCTGACGTTGGATGCGGTGGCCGCCGAAGCCGGGGTCAGCAAGGCCTCGGTGGTCTACGACTTCCAGTCCAAGGCCGGTCTCATCCAGGCCGTGGTCGAACGTGCGGTGGCCCGCGACAACGCCTTCAACCGCGAGGCGGCCAAGGGGTTCAACCAGGATGCGCTGCTGCGCGGTCGTATTGCCGCAGCGGCCCAGCCCTTTCCCGAGGCATTCCAGCCGGTGGCCTTGGCGCTGTGCGCGGCCATGGCCCAGGATCCACAGCTGCGCGCGCCCATCCAGCACAACCAGGCGCAGATCCTGGCCGAGATCCAGCAGCAGGCCACGCACCCACGCAGCGCGTTGCTGGCATACCTCGCGCTGGAGGGTATGAAGCTGCTGGAGTCGCTGGACTACGTGCAGTGGCCGGCCGCGCAGCGGCAGCAGCTGCTGCAGGACATTGGCGCGTTGATCGAGACGCCGCCGCGCTGAACCCGTTCTCTCCCCCGAGGTAACCCTGATGAGTTCTTCCACCCTCTTCCTGACCGGAGGAAGCGGCTACGTGGGCCGCAATCTGATTCGCCGCCTGTGTGCAGACGGTCACCACGTGCGTGCGCTGGTGCGCAGCCCCCAGGCGGCGGCGGTGGTACAGGCGCTGGGCGCCCAGCCGGTACACGGCGATCTGCTGGACCACGACATCGCTGCGGCGATGGAGGGCCGCGCCGCGCTGATCCACGCGGCCGCCGACACCGACCACCGAAATGCTTCACCCAGCCAGTGGCAGACCAACGTGGAAGGCACCCGCAACGTGCTGACGGCCGCCCGTACTGCGGGTGTGTCGGTGGCGATCGTGCTGAGCAGCGAATCGGCACTGACCACCGGTGCGCCTTTGCATCAGGCGCGCGAGGACCATCAGTATCCGGCGCGCGCAGCAGGCATCTACGGCGCGAGCAAGGCTGAAGCAGAACGGGTGGCGATCGCGCTGTCCACACCGCATTTCGCAGTGAAGGTGCTGCGACCAAGATTTGTCTGGGGCCGCGACAACACGACCGCTATGCCCTACTTGCTGCAGGCCGTACGCAGCGGCCGCTTCGCCTGGATCGACGGCGGGCACTACCTCACCTCGTCCACCCACGTGGACAACCTGGCTGAAGCGGTCTGCTGCGCCTTGACGCGCGGTGCGGGCGGCCGTGTCTACCACATCTGCGATGGTACGCCCGTGCCGTTCCGCCGTCTGATTGGCGCTCAGTTGCTGGCTTATGGCGTACAACCGCCTGAAAAACAGGTGCCGCGTGCGCTGCTGCGCGTTTTCATCGGACTGGATGACCTGTTCCGCAGACTGCGGCTGCCTCTGCGTGCGCCAATGACCCGCCAGGAGTTCGCATCTTCAGCGGTGGAGGTCACGCTGGATGACAGCCGTGCACGCAGCGAGCTTCGCTATCGTCCGGCGGTTACGCTGGAAGCCGGAATCGCGATGCTGCAGCGCCAAGTGGCCGAGCAAGGCTGATACTCATCGAGCGATCGGTGGGAGAGCCTCGCGCGGTGCGTGGCCGAACAGCCGACTGAACTCGCGGCTGAATTGAGAAGGGCTCTCGTAGCCCACGGCGAACGCGGTGGCGGAGATGCTGGTGCCGCCCCGCTGCAGCAGGCGACGTGCCTCGATCAGGCGCAGCTGCTTCTGGTACTGCAGCGGTGACAGGCCCGTTGCCGCACGGAAATGCCGATAGAACAGCGCGCTGCCCATGCCTGCACGGCTGGCCAGCGCGGCCGCATCAAGCGGTTGCCGGAAGCTGCGTTGCAGGGTGCGAATCGCGCCCGCCATCCGCCGTGCCAAGGGAGATGGCTGGGCCATCGCCAGCAGTGCTGGCCCTGCTTCACCCTGCAACAGACGAAACAGCAGCTCACGCTGCAGGGCAGGCCACAGCAGCCGCTGGGCGTCGGGCGTGTCGAGGGCCAGCTCCAGCAGACGCAGCAGACAGCTCAGTACGGGTGAATCCAGCGCTACCACACTGAATGGCGCAGGATGAGGCGCTTGGCCTGTAGGTGGGTTGCCCAACTGGCTCAGCAACTGTCGCAACAAGACGGTGTCCAACTCCACCACCAGCCCCAGAAAATGCGTCTGGTGGTTGCCCCGGGCCACCATCCCGCGAGCGGGAACGGGCTGACGGGTGAGTAGTGCATCGCCGGCGCGATATTCCAGCACCGCATCGCCCACCCATACCTGTTTGGCCCCCTGTAGCACCGCCGCCACCGCGGGACGGTACAGAGCCGGGGCCGGAGCGCGCGTTGATCCTGTACGCGCCAGCCAAGCGCCGGGCAGAAGTTCCAGCAGCGGCTCCGCGTCCAGGCTGCGTGCGCGCAGCACCGCCTGCGCCTGCAGCGCTAATGCACGCAGCGGGGCTTGGCGATCACAGGTAGCAGGGAAATCGGGCAAGGATCGTGTGCAATTGGGCAAGTGCGGACGGCACCGTGGGCGCAGCATGTCACGCTCCGTTTCACGAGACAAAGCCACCATGAACAGCGTACACACCCCGCGCACGATCGCCCTGGTTACCGGCGGCAGCCGCGGCATTGGCCGCAGCATTGCCCTCCACTTGGCCAGGCAGGGTAGCGACGTGATGATTACCTACCAGCATCAGCAGGTTCAGGCCGCCGAAACCCTGCGCCAGATCGAAGCCTATGGCGTACGCGCCGCGATGCTGCCGCTGGATCTGGATGCGATTGGATCACTGGAGACCTTCGCATCGGCTGTGCGGGCACAATTGCAGCGCTGGGGTGCATCGCACTTCCAACAGCTGGTGAACAATGCAGGGCTGCACGCACCATCGGCGTTCGGTGAGATCCGCGGCGATGACATCGACCTGCTGTACCGCGTGCATTTCAAAGCGCCACTGCTGCTGACCCAGTTGCTGGCGCCGCAGCTGGCCGATGGCGGCGCCATCATCAACATCTCCACCAGCCTGACCCGCCACGTGGCTGCGGGCAGCCTGGTGTACGCAGCAATGAAGAGCGCACTGGAAACCGCCACCCGCTATCTCGCGCTCGAGCTGGGACCGAGGGGCATCGCGGTCAACGCCGTAGCCCCTGGCGCCACCGAGACCGACTTCTTCGGCGGTGCAGTGCGCGACGATGCCGCCGTGAACCACTACGTGGCACAGCACACGGCGATGGGACGTACGGGTCGCCCCGACGACATCGGCATGGCCGTGGCAAACCTGCTGGCGGGAAGCAGTCATTGGATTACCGGTCAGCGCATTGAGGCCTCAGGGGGAATGCTTCTGTAGGCGATGAGGTGACCGGACGATGTCCGATTCTGGCCGATAGCGGACGCTCCGCCAAGACAGGGACGTCGCGCCCGTGACAACGCTGGCTTCCGACCCTGAGTCGTCATTCGAGGTGGCGCCCGCGCTCGATCTGTAGAGATCGGGACGCTGCCGGCCCTCACGATTGAAGCCCGCACGACTGGATCCGTGCTGGCAGGGGACGCCAGCCTGCCTATCGCGGTAGCATTCTTCCACCGTAGCCGCGGCTGACGAGAATGACACCCATGCGTGGATCACTGGTTGAGTGGGTGCTCGTGATCGCCGGGCTGCTGGGCGTGATCGGTTTTGCGAATTCGGATTTCCAACCCAGGAAGGGACTGCTGATCGCCGCCGGCGTCATTGCGGTGGCAGTTACCTTCTGGGCCGCTTGGGCGCAGCCCAGGCCCGAGGAAGTCTACTCACCCCTTCAAGGCAGGCGGAGGGTGGCGCGTTCGCCGTACTCCCCAGTATGGGTGGTAATCCCGCTGGCACTGGTGGCCGCATGGGTGTTCACCGTCTACGGCGCGGGCATGGTCCTGGCCTCCACTGTCGGGGTCGAGCACACTCGAAGCGGGATCGTCATGCACAGCGCAAGGTATGAGCCTTCTGCGCGCTCACGCCAGCGACCCTGCACAAACCTCTCCGTTGTACTGGAGACCGAGCGCGGACCGCAGTCCATCGTGCATTGCGACGTGGATCTGGCGGGCACCCTCCTGCCCGCTGGCTTCACCGTAACGTACCGCACACGCGAGTCGGCACTTGGACTGTTTGCTGTGCGGGATCTCGTTCTGCCACAGGTAGATGCGGTGTTGGAGATGGCCAGGCGTGCAGAGGAGCAAGCGGCCCGCGCCGAGGGAAGACGCTAGCGATTGGCATCATTCAGGGATCGGACACAGCATGAGAAAGTACGGAGCCATTGGAAGGATGCTCGCATTCCTTCTTGCCGTATCAGGTTTGAATGCATGCGTCAGAACGACAACGCCGCCCCAGGGCACGCCGCAGGCGCTGCTCGCTGCGGTTACGAAGTCAGACGTCCGTGACTATTGGACAAACGACTTTGGCAGGGCAAAGCGAACGGGTGGTTATTCCGTAATCGTGCCTGTCGAGCGTGCGCAGGCGCTGCTTGAATCGATCCGGGGACAGGTGCCCTCTGGCTACGTCGCCTTTGTTGGAACAACCCACAACCTCGATGACCCCAGCATCAAGGGCGCCGAACTGGTCATGGCGCCCGGCCAAGACCAGTTTGACATCGTCCGCTTGGCCGCTACAGATGCCGTCAACCATGGCAAGACCACCGATCAGATCATTGAGGAGCTGAAACGGTGGGACGCTCAGTTCGGGATCGATATCTGGCAAGCTGAGACCGACACCATTCAACTCAAGCTCAAATCCCTTCCAGAGGATCTTCCGGCATTCTCCCAAAGGATGTACGAGTTCTGCCCGGACATCGTTGACCAAGGGGTGGGTGACATTGAGTCACTTCAGGCGGCAGTAGAACAGGATGGGGCGATCTTCCTCTGGTGGGACTAGTCGCGCTGTCCCTGACAGTTCATCCAGATCTAAGCCGCTTCGCGGCTGGGCCTGAGTGTCTGCCTTGAATGACTGCTTCTGGCCGGAAGCGGATGTGAGCCTCCCTGGCAGCGCGCTTTAATGATGAGGAACGTGTCGATGGTCAGCACCCGGTGCAACATCTGCGGTCGAAAGCTTGGCGTCTCTGCCGATCTGCTCTCTGCCGACTGCGGCGGAGACTGCTGGGGCTGCGTGGGAGCGATGGAGCTTGGTTGGCCAGAATCGGCCAAGCGGGTCGCGAAGGAAATCCGAGCCGGGCTTCGGGAGCCTGATGGGGCGGCTAAGCCGCGGTCCGGCAGTTAGCGGGCCAACGTCCGCTTCTGGCCGGAAGCGGACGCTGGCGTGTGCATGCAATCCGAGCAGATATTCGTCAACCCGGCCGGGCGCTACAGGTTCTGGAAATGTCCGGATTACCTGGCAGGTCGCCTTCGGCAACTGTGCCGCCGAGCTGATGTGTAATCGCTGGTTGACAAGGTAGAACGATCGTTCTACCTTGGCGCCATGGATAAGACAACGACCGACACCCGACTGAAGATCCTGGACACGGCGGAGGCGCTGATTTACCAGAACGGGATACATGCGACCGGCATGGATCTGCTGGTGAAGACCTCTGGCGTTGCGCGCAAGAGCATTTACCGACACTTTGAAAACAAGGACCAGGTTGCCGCAGCCGCATTGAACGCGCGGGACGTGCGCTGGCTCAACTGGTTCAGGCAGGAATGCGACAAGGCCGGCAGCCCGGAAGCGCGCATCCTGGGCATGTTCACGGTGCTCAAAGGTTGGTTCAAGTCCGAGGGCTATCGCGGCTGTGCCTTCATCAACACGGCAGGTGAGGTCGGCGATTCGCACGACCCGATCCGCAGGATCGCCAAGCATCACAAGCAGAAACTGCTCGATTACACGCTGGAGCTCACCGGGCAACTGAACATCGCGCAGCCGGCCGTTCTGGCGCAGCAGCTGCTGCTTCTGATGGAAGGCGCCATCACCGTATCGCGCGTGATGGGTGACTACGACGCCGCAGACACCGCAAGGGACGTTGCGCAGTTGTTGTTGAAGCAAGCCACGCGCTAACGCCGCAGTAACCGAAATCCCGCCGCAGTACCCCGTTCATCCATTTCCATTGGAGGCCCCACCGTGTCCGCAGTAGCACCCCGCCCCCCCCTTCCCCCGTTCACTCTCGAATCGGCGATCCAGAAGGTTCGCTTGGCAGAAGATGGCTGGAATTCCCGCGATGCCGACAAAGTGGCGCTTGCCTATTCGCTCGACACCCAGTGGCGAAACCGCGCCGAGTTCACCAACGGCCGCGAGGAAGCCCGGCAGTTCCTTGCCCGAAAGTGGAAGAAAGAGCTTGAGTACCGCCTGATCAAGGAGTTGTGGGCATTCACCGGCAACCGCATCGCCGTGCGCTACGCCTATGAATGGCGCGACGACTCTGGAAACTGGTTCCGCTCCTATGGAAACGAGAACTGGGAATTCGGCGCGGATGGTCTGATGGAGCGCCGCTTCTCATGCATCAACGATATGCCCATCAAGGACAGCGAACGCAAGTTCCACTGGCCACTGGGGCGCCGCCCGGATGATCATCCGGGGCTGTCCGATCTGGGTATGTAAGCTGCGGAGCCAACGTGAGGAAGGCCTGCGGGCGTGAATGCGCCCGCGGGCTTTCCATGTCAGCGCGGGGTGCTCCTTCGCTTCAGGGTCCGGCTACGGCTGCACTTCAGCGCGGAACGCGATCTCGATCAACTGTTCGGGGAAGGCGAGCGCGGAAACCCCGATGAGGTTGCTGGCCACCTGGGGAACAGGCTGGCCATAGACGGCAGGCCTGACCTTGCTGCTGGCGGCGAACGCCGCAGGCACATCAATGACAAACAGGGTTTCCTCAACCACATCCGCCAACGATCCACCCAGCTCGGCCAACAACACCTGCGCGTTCTCGTAGGTGCGCTTCATCTGCGCTTCCATGGTGTCGAAGTTGGCAGGCTTTCCATCAGCGCCCAGAGCGGCCGGCGCCACCAGCTGTCCCTCCGGCGTGTGCGAGAGCTGGCCCGACACGAAGATCGAATTGTTCACGCGCACGGCCTGTGCATACCCATAGGCCGATTCCCACGGCACGCCGAAGCTGGCCGTCCTGCGGTTGGAGGTACTCATTGCGTTGTCCTTCCAGGGATAAGGTCGCCAGTCTGCCGGCAGGCTCGGGTCCCCGCCTGCCCCGAACGGGTGAGGCAAGCATGATCGTGAGCCTCGTGCGTCTGCTGCTGGCCGGAAGCTGACACAGACTTCGGTTGCGCCATCCATGCGCCGTTTGTTCAATCCAGCGCGTGCTCGGCCAGACATGATCTATCGGTCCCAATGCAATCCCGCACCGATGACAGATTCCGATACGTGCCGTTCGCCAGTCCAAAGTACCTTCCGACGTTGTGTCATCGGCGGAGAACGAAAGGACAGATCGGCACCACCGCAGGTTACGGAGGGGGCGATAGCCTTCTCCACCCTGTCTTCCCTGGCCGCAGTATTGAGCGATGAGAACCGCCGGCTGTTGCGACTGCTGCGCGAACTTCAACCCAGGTCGCTCACCGAACTGTCCGAGCACTGCGGGCGCAAGGTTCCAAGCCTTTCTCGTACCCTTCGGATGATGGAAGGCTATGGGCTGGTTGAACTGAAGCGGGTCGGGGCGTCTGTGGTGCCATCTGCCATGGCCACGCGCTTTCTCATAGAGCTCGACTAGCACCACGCTGTATCGCCCAATCGCAGCGTTCTGTCGTTATTGCCTCGCTGACGTCTCAGCCAACTACGCCGGCAATCACGACCCATGTCGCATATTCCTCTATCGCTGAGGGCCCTTGCGCCATCGGCGTCTGGGGCGGCTTAACAGCATGCAAGAATGCCGAACGCGTCTTGCATCAAGCATTGAATGCAACTCTTCTGATTGGCACTGCGCGTCGGCACAGGTACAGATGACGAGCCGCCTCATCTGGGGCGGCCGGGCCTCGAAAACCCGTATCGACAATGAAGTGATTGCGCTTGCCGGCCGACGCCACCTCGCGTGGCGTCGGTCGGCAATCCGTCTGCCGGCTGCGGCGGGCGGAGCGTGGAGGCCTTGTGCCTGCCGGTTCATTGTCCCGGTTTTCGAGCCACGTCTCCGCCCGCCACCTTTGTGTGGCGGCTACCGTCTGTCCTGCACGGAGCCCCAGCCATGACTGCACCGGAATTTCCTCGCCCTCATCCCTATCGCGCAGCTGGCGATGCGTCATCAGAACAAGCATCTGCGATCGATCCCAGAGCTTTCATCGCCACGCTGACGCGGATCGGCAACGGCGCAGCCGCCGACGGCCAGCCGTGGCCGGAGCGTCATCAGATGCCCGGCCGCCGCATGGCGCTGGCCGATGCGGACTGCGCACTGGCGGGCCTGCGCATCGCGCTGGAAATGCTGCTGGCGGCCGAGCGCGTCCGCCAGAACGGCCCGGACGACGAATACGTGGGCGATCGGGTGATGGAGGGTTTGATGATGGCGTGCCTGGCGCTGACCGCGCAGGTCAGCGCGCGGATGCGGCCTGAGGCGTAACGCCGGAGAATCTTCCGGCGTTACCGCCGGTCATTCGCAGGAATCGCCTTCTTCCTTCAGCATCGCTTCGTCCACCGGCCGCTCGCGCTCGATCAGCGCGCGCTGCTCCGCGTTCGGCTCGCCCAGCCACCACACGTTGCAGCGGGTGGTAAGGCGGCCGACCATCTTCGAGTGCGTCGGCGAATACAGCATCGCCAGCGCGGTGGTCGAGCACTGGTGCGCCTGGCAGGCGGTGTAAAGCCACCACGGCTCGCCCTGCAGCACCATCAGTTCGCCAGGGCCGCTGGGACCGCTCAGCAGGCGTTCGCGCAGCGAAGGGACGTTCTTGTCGGGCGATTCGGCCGCCGCAGTGTTCTTCATCAGGGCGTCGAACGCGGCCAGCACCTTCGGGTCCTTGCGGCCGCAGTCGTCCACGGTGTTGCCGCCGACCAGGGTGAAGAAATAAGTCGCCAGCGGATTGTCCGCGCAGGTGAGTTCGGCGCCTGGGGTCTCACCTTCCGGCTCGCCTTCGTTGTCCCACACCGACGGGTCCACGCCGTCTTCGACGGAAGGCGCGTTCTCGACCACCGTGGCCGTGGCGGCTGGGGCTTCCGTCGGCGCAGCAGTAGCGGCGGGTGCAGCTGCGGTGCCTGCTTCCGGTGCCGGTGCCTGCGTGCACGCAGCCAGCAACGCGACCAGCCCTGCCATTCCCATCATTCGAGACGTCATTCCCTGTGTCCATTCGCCCAGCCAGCGACCGCGTGATTCTACCCGCCAGCCAAGGTGGATACTCTGGCAATCACGCCTTCCATCACCGCCAGGATGCAGACGTATGTGCCATTCAAGACTTGCCGTGTTTCTCATCAGTGGCCTGTTGCTGGCCGGGCCTGTTGTTGCGCAGGAGCCCGCCGCATCCTCGCCCGCCGCACGTCTTGCCGATGTCCCCCTGCCCGCCGCGCTGGATCGCGTGCTGCGCGATTACGAACAGGCGTGGCGCACCGGTGATGCGAAGGCGTTGGCGGGATTGTTCGCCGAGGATGGTTTCATCCTGCAGAGCAACCAGCCGCCCGTGCGCGGGCGCGCGGCGATCGAGGCGGCGTATGCCGGCCAGGGAAGCAGCCCGTTGCGGCTGCGTGCGCTGGCCTATGCCGCAGAGGAATCCACCGGTTACATCATTGGTGCCTACACCTACGGCAACAACGCAGGCGATACCGGGAAGTTCACGCTGACGTTGAAGCGCGTGGCGGGTGGGCCATGGATGATTTTTTCGGACATGGACAACACCAACACGCCGCCGCGGTCGCGGTGATGGGCGCTACGGGTTCCACAGTAGATCCACGCCATGCGTGGATGGGTTTCGCGCACGCACAAAAAAAACCCCGGCACTGGGCCGGGGTTTTCGATTCACTTGAACAGCGTATCCGGATACTCCGGCTTCTGTTCGCGTGCCAACAGCGCACGCAATCCTTCTTCCGGGGTCTGCTCGCCATGCAGCACGGCGCGCACGCGGTCGGAGATGGGCAGGTCGATGCCATGACGGCGCGCCTGTCGCATCACTTCGTCTGCGGTCTGCACCGACTCGACCACCTGGCCGATTTCGCGGATGGCGTCCTGCAGCGTCTGCCCGCGGCCCAGGGCCAGGCCCAGGCGGCGGTTGCGCGACAGGTCACCGGTGCAGGTCAGCACCAGGTCGCCCAGCCCCGCCAGGCCCATCAGCGTTTCCGGCTTGGCGCCGATCGCTGCCGCCAGGCGCAGCATCTCGTTGAGGCCACGGGTGATCAGGCCGGCACGGGCGTTCAGGCCCAGCTGCATGCCATCGGCCACGCCGGTGGCCACGGCCAGCACGTTCTTCATCGCACCGCCCAGCTCGGCACCGACCATGTCGTCGCCGGTGTAGGCGCGGAACGCCGGGCCGTGCATGGCCTCGGCCACCGTCTGCGCGAACTCGGGCACGTCGCCGTGCACGGTAATCGCGGTCGGCAGGCCCAGGGTGACTTCCTTGGCGAACGACGGCCCGGTGACAACGGCTAGCGGCACGTCCTCGCCCAGCACTTCGCGCGCTACTTCATGCAGGAAGCGGCCAGAGCCGGGCTCGAAGCCCTTGGTGGCCCAGGCCACACCGGCACCGGCCGGA
Source organism: Stenotrophomonas indicatrix (assembly GCF_002750975.1). Taxonomy (NCBI): domain Bacteria; kingdom Pseudomonadati; phylum Pseudomonadota; class Gammaproteobacteria; order Lysobacterales; family Lysobacteraceae; genus Stenotrophomonas; species Stenotrophomonas indicatrix. The sequence goes on along the minus strand of NZ_PEJS01000002.1, from coordinate 228,805 downwards.
CGCAGCGGTGCCAGCGCGCGCACGGTTTCACCGAATGCATGCGACGGGGTCACCACCAGGATCCAGGCGGCACCTTCCACCGCCGACGCGAGGTCGGTGGTGGCGCGCAGCGATTCCGGCAACGGAATGCCCGGCAGGTAACGCGGATTCTCGTGGCGCTGGTCGATGGCCTCGACCACGGCAGCATCGCGCCCCCACAGCACGGTCTGGCGACCGTGGCGGGCGAGCAGCGTCGCCAGCGCGGTTCCCCAGGAACCGGCGCCGAGTATGGCAATCTTGTCAGCGGTAGTGCTCATCCGTGACGTCGCGGCCGGGATCAGGCGTTGCCGGCCGGCTCGGAGTCAGCCAGCGACGGTGCGTCGCCCTGCTCCTGGCGCTGGCGCAGGGTTTCTGCGTACAGGCCTTCGAAGTTGATCGGCTGCAGGAAGAACGGCGGGAAGCCGCCGGCCTGGATCAGGTCGCTGACCAGCTGGCGCACGTACGGGAACAGGATGTTCGGGCACTGGGTGCCGAGCAGCACGTCGATCGACTGCGGGTCCAGGCCGACCAGGCCGAACACGCCAGCCTGCTTCACTTCGGCCACGTACGCGGTGCGCTCGCCGGCCTGGCAGGTCAGGGTCACGGCCAGCACGACTTCAAAGGCATTCTCGCCCAGACGCTGGACCTGCTGGTTCAGGTTGAGCTGCAGTTCCGGCTGCACCTGGTCGTTGAAGATCGACGGGGCATTCGGCGACTCGAAGGAAACGTCCTTGACGTAGATCTTCTCGACGGTGAACGCGGGGCCGGTGGCGGCATCGACCGGCGCGACAGCGCCGTTGGTGGTCTCTTCGGACATTTCCAGTAACTCCAGTGAATGCAATGAAAACGATGGTCGAATTACTGCGATGGGGGCGGCGGAGGGCGCAAACAAGGCCACATCCGCCACCGCCTGCGATCAGTTGCGGCCCTTGACCAGCGGCAGTTCTGCCTGCTGCCACGCGGGGATGCCGCCGTCGAGCACGAAGACCTTCTCGAAGCCGGCCTTCTTCAGCGCCTTGGCGGCGGTCTCGGACGCGTTGCCGCTGCGGCACACCAGCACCACCGGGGCCTGCTTGGCGTTGGCCACCAGCTTGTGCTCGGGGCCGAACGCGCTGGCCTGGGCACTGCGGCTGCCGGCGATGTGGCCCTTTTCGAAATCAGCGCTGGGCGACAGATCAACCACCACCGTGCCGCCCGCGTTGATCAGCTGGGTCAGTTCGGCGGGCTTGATGCCCTTGAAGCCCCGGAACAGGCGGCGGATTTCGGTGACGATGAGGGCCACGGTCAGGCCGACCAGGGCCGCGGACAGCATCGGGTTTCGGCCTGCGAAGGCCAGCAACTCTTCGTAATTCACTCAGGTCACGGGTCGATTAAGCGGGCGCCGATTGTCGCACAAGCCGGGAGCGCCCCGTCACTGCCCCTGCCAGAGGTCCGGCAGGCCCGCACTCTGCCACCAGCGCTTGGCTTCCGGATCCCAGCGCCAGCGCTCGGTCACCACCACGGTGCGCTCGGCCTGGGTGTTCTGGTTGATCACCCCGATTTCGACCCGGCGCTCGACCTGGCCGCCTTCCAGCGATGCGCTGCTGCGCTCGCGGTAGGACGACACGCGCAGCTGCGCATAGCGGTTGAGCTCGAACTCGGTCGGCGGCTTGGACTTGCGCAGCTGCGGGTCCAGATAGGCGATGGCGTCGTCCATGCTGCCCCAGCGGATGGTGGCACCGTAGGCGATCTGGGTCTCTTCCAGCAGCTTGCGCTGCTTGCGGCTGAGGTCGTCGGCGGCAGCGCCGGCGGCGGCGCTGAGCAGCAGCAGGGAACACAGGAGGATCTGGATGAGGCGGCGCATCGGTGGGTTCCGCAGGGCGTCAGCCTGCCATCCTACCCTTTGGCGAAGGCAACGAAGCGACCGCTGAATTCGGCCGCGGCCTTGCCGTCGGCACCGGGCTGGGTGGCGACAATGCTGATGCGGGCCTTGCCGCGCTGGCGGAAGGTGGCCAGGAAGGTCTCCCAGGCGCCGCTTCCGGCCGCTTCGGCATGGGCATGCAGGTCTTCATAGACCGGTGCCAGGTAGCGCAGGTTGCTGTCGGCCACGTAGACCTCGGCGTCGTGGCCGGCCAGGCGCAGGCGCAGGCTGACCAGCGCCCAGCCGGACAGGGTCAGCACCGAGGCCAGGCTGCCACCGAACGCATTGCCCTTGTCATTGACGTTGGCCACCAGCGGCGCGGTGATGCGCAGCACGCCGTCGGCATAGCCATCCAGGCGGATCTGCATCGCGCGGACCGCCGGCATGCAGTCCAGCACGTCCTGCAGGGCAGCCAGCGAAGAGGTCAGGGCATCAACAGCCATCAGCAGCAACCACGACAACGAAGGGCCCGCATAATGACGGTAATGGCCAACCATACGATACCCACTGGCTGGACCCTGATCTCGCTGCGCCCGCAGGGCCAGCAGGCGGCGCTGCGCCATGCCGCAGCAGGGCTGGGAGGCCGTACCGTCGCGCTTTCGCCCTGGCGGCTGCAGCGTGTGCAGGGCAGCGCCGCGCGCCAGCAACTGCAACGGGCGCTGACCAGCGATCGGGTGGTGTTCACCAGCCCGGCGGCCGTGGCCGCAGCGGCCAGCCTGCTACCGCTGGCGGCGGCGCAGCGCAGCCCGTGGCTGACGGTGGGCGAAGGCACGGCGCGTGCCCTGCTGGCCCATGGCGTCGCTGACGTCCATGCGCCCCAGCGGATGGACAGTGAGGGCCTGCTGGCGATGCCGGTGCTGGGCGATGTGCGGGGCATGCAGATCGGGCTGGTGACCGCACCGGGAGGCCGGGGCCTGATTGCCGCTGAGTTGCAGGCCGCGGGCGCGCAGATCACCCGCGCTGATGTCTACCGACGGCTGCCGCTGCGCTTGTCGCGGCGCATGCTGGCGCGTTTGGCCCGTTCTCCAACGCCTTGGCTGCTGGCCATCAGCAGTGGCGAGGCATTGCAGCGTTTCTGGCAGCAGCTGCCTGCGCACTGGCAGCAGCGGCTGCGGGCGAACGCGATCGCGCTGGTGGCCAGCGACCGGCTGGGCGCGCAGGCGCAGGCCCTGGGGCTGACCCGGGTGGTGCGCAGCGAGGGCCCTACGAGCGTTCAGTTGATGGCCGCTGCACACACTGCGCTCACCGGCCCGGCAGCGACCTGAACAGGCGCCCGGCAGCGGCTTGCCGGTGTCGTCGGCAACAGTGATGCTGTGCACAACGCTGCCTGCCGGATCTGTTCCGGCATTGCCGCCGACAAGGAAGCCCGATGAACGACACTCTGCCGCCCGCTCCATCGCCCCATCGCCCCATGCGCTGGCTGCTGCCGCTTGCCGTGCTGGCGGTGCTGGGCGCGGGCGGCTATGCCGGCTACCACTATTGGCAGAAGCAGCAGAGCGACCAGCTGGCGCAGGCGCAGACCACCGCCGTGCAGCTGAAGGGGCTGGAGGCTACGGTCGAGGCCCTGCGCCGCGACCAGCGCGCTGCCAGCCAGCGCTTGCAGGATGCGGCCACCACCAACCGGGTGCTGCGCGACGAAGTGCTGGGCCTGTCGCAACGCAGTGCCCTGCTGGAAGAAAACCTGGCCAAGCTGGCCGACAGCGCCAACCAGGGCCGCCAGGCCGTGCAGCGCGATGAGGCCGAACTGCTGCTGACCCAGGCCGCACAGCGGCTGGCCTTCGCCGATGACGTGGAAGGCTCACGCCGGCTGTATGCGCTGGCCGCCACTGCGTTGGCCGATCTGCCCGACAGCGACGGCCTGAACCTGCGCCAGGCCCTGGTGCAGGAACGCAACGCGCTGGATGCGTTGGGCGCTGGCCCGCGCGTGCTGTCACTGCAACGCCTGGACGCGTTGGGCAAGGCCCTGCAGGGCCTGCCTTCGCAGATCGCGCAGACGCCGGCCAACAACACCGCAAAACCGTGGTGGCAGGCCGCGCTGGCGCCCTTCGTGGATATCACCCCGAGCCGCCTGAACGGCCCGCTGACGTCGGCCGAGCGCACCACCATCGATACGGCGCTGCAGCTGGAACTGACCCTGGCCCGCGCAGCGATCGAGCGCGGCGACGGCAAAGGCCGCGATGCCGCGCTGAACAGAATCGATCACTGGGCGCAGCGGCGCTGGCCGGATTCACCGGACCTGCGCGCGCAACGTGCTGAACTCCATGCCCTGCGCTCGCTGCCATTGCAGGCCGATGACACCGTGCTTGGCAGCACCCTGCAACAACTGCGTACCCAGACCGACCGGAGGTAAGCCCGTATGAAACCCCTGCAATCACTGGTCGTGCTGTTGCTGGCAGTGGCCATTGGCGTAGTTGCCGCGCAATGGCTCGGCACCGATGACCTGAACCGCTACGGCGAAGTGACCCTGCGCTATGGCGGCTACGACTACCACAGCAACCTGCCGAAGGTAGCGCTGCTGTCGGTGATCGGCGTGCTGGTGCTGTGGCTGCTGTGGAGCCTGATCGCCGCACCGTTCCGTGCCTGGGGCCGCTACCGCCGCAAGCAGGGCCGGGTGCGCCTGATCGATGGTCTGCTGGCCTATGAGCATGGCCAGTGGCAGCGCGCCGAGAAGCTGCTGGATGGCGCCGCCAAGGATCCGGAAGTGAGCGGAGTTGCCCTGGCCAATGCCGTGCGCAGCGCGCAGGTGCGGGCCGACGCCCCCGCTGCCGAGGCGCTGCTGCAGCGCCTGGGCGAAAGCGATGCGACTTTGCAGGCACTGCTGCGTGCCGAGCAGCTGTTGGCCAACGATCTGCCGGTGGATGCGATCAACGCATTGGATGTGGCGGCGATCCAGCCGCTGCCGCCGCGTGGTCTGTGGCTGCGTACCGAAGCGCTGGCACGTGCCGGCCGCGCGCACGAGGCTTACGGCCAGCTGGGCGCACTGCGCCAGACCAAGGTGCTGCCGGCCGAGGCCAGCAGCGAGCTGGAAGCACGCCTGGCCGCGCAGGCACTGCTGGAAGCGGGCGACGTCAACGCCCTGGCTGCGCAGTGGGAAGCCACGCCGAAGGCGCTGCGACCGACACCGGACGTGGTTGCTGCCTACGCCACCCGTGCGGTTGCACTGGACTGGGACGAACCGGCACTGCTGGCGCTTGAGCAGGCGCTGGACCACCGCTGGGATGACGAACTGGTGGCCGTGTATGGCCGTCTGCCGGCCGAACGTCTGGCCACGCGCCAGGCCAACCTGCAGCGCTGGCGCAACGTGCACGACGACTCGGCCGCCCTGCGCCTGGCCCAGGGCCGCATCGCGCTGGCGCAGCAACAGTGGGACGCGGCCGATGCGTTCCTGCATGAAGCCATCGCCGCGGGTGCCGGTGCCCCTGCATGGGAAGCGCTGGGCGAAGCCTTCGCGCAACGTGGCGAACACGTGCTGGCCGCGCAGTGCCTGGCCAACGCGCTGCGCCTGCAGCGTGGCGAAGACAGCGTGGCGCTGGTGCGTGCACCGGCAGCGGTGGCTGACCCGCCGCTGCATGCGACCGTCGAGGAGCAGTCGATTGCACCGCTGCCGCCGGTGTACGACGCCAATGAAGACCGCGACGCGTTCGGCAACCCGCGGTTGCCCTAACCCGCTTCGGTAGACGCCAACCTTGGTTGGCGTGTGAGCCCGCCGGAATAACAGAAACGCCGCCCATCGGGCGGCGTTTTCAATTCCAACGTTGCCGGCCAGCGGCCGGCACTACCGTGGCGTTCAACGTTCGACGATCGCCACCACGCCCATGCCGCCGGCGGTGCAGATCGACACCAGCGCACGGCCACCGCCGCGCTCGGCCAGCTGCTTGGCCGCCGTGGCGATCACGCGCGCACCGGTGGCGGCGAACGGGTGACCGGTGGCCAGCGACGAACCCAGCAGGTTGATCTTGTCCGGGTCGATGCGGCCCATCGGCGCATCCAGGCCGAGGCGGTTGCGGCAGTAATCCTCGCTCTCCCACGCACGCAGGGTGCACAGCACCTGTGCGGCGAAGGCTTCGTGGATCTCGTAGATGTCGAAGTCCTGCAGGGTCAGGCCGTTGCGCTTGAGCATCTCCGGCACGGCCACGGTCGGCGCCATCAACAGGCCTTCGCCGTGCACGAAATCGACGGCCGACACGTGTGCGTCGCGCAGGTAGGCCTGCGGCTCGTGGCCATGCGCGCGCGCCCACTCTTCGCTGGCCAGCAGCACGGCGGCGGCGCCATCGGTCAGCGGGGTGGAGTTGGCTGCGGTCAGGGTGCCACGGCCGGATACCTTGTCGAAGGCCGGCTTCAGCGTGGCCAGCTTCTCCAGCGAGGTGTCGGCACGCAGGATGTTGTCGCGCTCGACGCCGCGGAACGGTGCGATCAGGTCATTGAAGAAGCCGCGCTCATAGGCTGCGGCCAGCTTCTTGTGCGAAGACACCGCCCACTCGTCCTGCGAGTCGCGCGAGATGTTCCACTCCTTGGCCATGTCCTCGCAGTGGTCGCCCATGCTCTTGCCGGTACGCGGCTCGGCCACGCCCGGAAACTCCGGCTTGAGCTCGGCGAACTTGAAGCCGGAGGTCAGTGCGCGGATCTTGTCACCGGTGCTCTTGGCACGGTTGGCCGCCAGCAGGCGCGCGCGCAGCTTCTTGCCGTACACGATCGGCACGTCGGACGTGGTGTCCGAACCACCGCCGATGCCGGACTCGATCTGGCCCAGGGCGATCTTGTTGGCAACGGTGATGATGCTGTCCAGCGAGGTGCCGCAGGCGCGCTGCAGGGTGATGCCGGGGGTCAACGGCGACAGGCCCGAGGACAGCGTGGCTTCGCGACCCAGGTTCCAGTCGCTGGAGTGCTTGATGACCGCACCCATCGCCACTTCGCCCAGCTGCTGGCCGTGCAGGCCGAAGCGCTCGACCAGCGCTCCCAGCGTACGCACCGACATGCCGAGGTTGCCGACATCCGAATACGCGGTGTTCTGCCGGCAGAACGGAATGCGGACGCCACCGAGGATGGCGACGGGACGAGCGTTGGGCATGGAGATACCTGGCATGGATGAGGGTGTCTGCAACATGGCCTGCACGACAGAGCAGGCATAATGGGGCCAAGTGTAGCTGCCGCCCTGTGATGGGCCAACCGTGGAACCATGAGCAAACCCGACCCTGCGATGAATGCCCTTGGCGTGCTGGCCCTGGAACTGGCCGGCGGCGAAATCCCCCGCCAGGCGGTGCTCAGCGCTGAACAGGCCGGTGAACTGGCCGAACGCGTCGGCCGCGACCTGTCCAAGCTGGTGCCACAGGTGGCCGAGCTGGACTTGGTGTTCGCCGCCGCCCATTTCGATCCGGCCGAAGTGCTTCGCCCGGGCTGGCCGATCCATCGCCGCCTGGAAGAGCTGCAGATGCGCGCGCCCGGTAGCAACCAGGGCCCGCGCGTGCTGGCCTTCGGCGCCGATGCCAGCGGTGATGTGCCGCTGCCGTTCCAGGCCGACGCTACCCTGGTAGGCGGTGGCCTGCGGGTGGTGCCGTTCCTGCTGACCGGTACCGACGTGGCCACCACGACAGCCGTGGCCGATGCCCTGGAAGAGGTGCTGCTGGCCAATGGCATGGCCCATGCCGATACCGCGCTGATGGCACAGAACACGTTCGGTGCACGCGTGGAGCACGCACGCTATTTCACCGTGAACGATCTGGCCGCGATGATGTCGATGCAGTACGACAACCAGGGACTGGCCGCGCTGTGGCCGCTGATTGAAACCGCGATCATGGCCCCGGGCCAGGACGAGTGGCTGAGTGACGCACCCGAGCCGTTGCTGCGCTATACGCAGGGCGAAGCGCGCATGGCGCTGTTCGACCCGGCCGGCTGGTGCGCGCATTACAACCACGGCAAGGGCGACTGCGAGCGCCTGCAGGGCATCTACGAGCAGTTCCTGATGCGCCAGCGGCAGATGGCCGCGGTGCTGGAAGCGCACGGTGTGCCGGTGCTGTTCGTGCATTGCGAAGCCGGCCAGGACGCACGCGAGCTGCTGGCGCGCTGACGTCCAGGTAATGCCGCCGGGCATGGCCCGGCGCTACCCACGGAATACGGTAGCGCCGGGCCATGCCCGGCAGATCAACTGAAAAACGCCGGCTTGCGCCGGCGTTTTCGTTTTCTTACGGTGCCTTCTTGATCACCGCGCACGCCAGTCGCGCGCCGGCGTTGCCGGTCGGCTGGGTCTTGTAGTCGTCCGCGTCGGCGTGGACGATCAGGCCGCGGCCGATGATGTCGAAGTCATCACCCTTGCCGATGTTGACGTTGCTCGACACCGGACCATCAATGGTGGCTACGCCCTTGTCGTCGGCCTTGATGTTGGGCATGTCACCACCGTGGTGCGGATCAGTGGCCACGTTGCCGTGGTCCTGCTTGCCCGGATTGAAGTGGCCGCCGGCGCTCATACCGTCCGGCGCGCTGCAGTCACCCTTCTCGTGGATATGGAAGCCGTGCTCGCTGCCCGGCTTCAGGCCACTGATCTGGCCGGACGCATGCACCTTGCCGTCGACCAGCTTGAAGGTGATCGACCCCTTGGTTTCATTGCCCTGGGTCGGTGCCAGTTCGGCAGTGGCCGAGGCATCGGTTGCCGGGGCCGCTGCGGTAGCCGGTGCAGTGGCCGGATCGGCCGGTGCTGCCGAACCTTCGGCCGGGGTGGTGGCCGGAGCTTCGGCTGCCGGCGCTGCCGGCTGCTGGTTGCAGGCGGCAAGGCCCAGTGCAGCGATGGCCGCGAACAGCGAAGTGTGGATCAGACGCATGGAAACTCTCCTTGGGAAATGCCGGTGGTGTGATCAGCGGGTTACCCGGATCACGCCGCAGGCGATGCGGACGCCGGCATTGCCGGCGGGCTGGCTGCGATAGTCGTCGGCCCTGGCATGCACGACCAGTGCACGCCTGGCGATATCCGTGGCGGCGCCTCCGCCCAGGGTAACGCCCTTCAGATGCACATCGACGTTGGCACGGCCCTGCGCGTCGGCCTGCAGGTTGTCGATGTCGCCCAGGTGGTGCTTGCCGCTGCCGGCACGACCGTGCGCGACGCCGGCGGGATTGAAGTGGTTGCCGGCGCTGCTGGCGTCCACCGCGCTGCAGTCACCGCGCTCATGGATGTGGAAACCGGCCTGCTGCATCGGCTGCAGGCCGCCGACCAGGCCGGTCAAGTGCACGCCACCGCTTTCGGTCTTCAGCACCAGACGGCCGCTGACGATGCTGGCCGAGGCTGGCGCCAGGTTGGCTTCGGCCAGCTGGGCCACCGGCGTGGTGACCACCGGCGGCGGTGTGGGCTGCGGCTTCTTCGGTGCGCTGCCACAGGCAGACAGGAGCACGGCAGCGGACAGCGGCAGAAGGGCGAAGGACAAACGCATCGAGGACTCCTTGCAGGTAACACTACGGACGGCATCGTCCATGGAGGATCAACAGTTCGGCAAGCGGGTGCGAGGATCGCGTGCAGGCACCGTTCAATGGCCGCCGCGGCGGCGACCGGCGCCCAGCTTGCGGGTAAGCGTATTGCGGCCGAGGCCCAGGCGCGCGGCGGCTTCGGCGCGACGACCGTGGGTGATCTGCAGGGCGGCCTCCAACAAGGCGTGGTCGACCCGTTCGCGCACCTGCGCGTGCAGGCCCTCGGTGCCCTCGGCCAGCTGCCGGCGTGCCCATTCGGACAGCATCGCTTCCCATTGGCCCGGGTCACCGGCGGCCGCGCTGCTGCGCCGGCTGCGGGTGCGGTTGAGCGCGGTATCAACATCAGCCACACCGATGGTATCGGCGGCGGCCAGTGCGGCCATGCGCCAGCACACGTTTTCCAGTTCGCGGACGTTGCCCGGCCAGTCGTGCTCGCGCAGCGCCTGCAGGGCGGCGGCGGTCAGCCGCTTGGGCGGCGTATCGAGCCTGCGCGCGGCAGCCGCCAGGAACGTGGTAGCCAGTTGCGCGATGTCCTCGCGGCGCTCGCGCAGCGGCGGCAGCTGCAGGCGCACCACGTCCAGGCGGTGCAGCAGATCGGCTCGGAATTTTCCCTGCGCGACCAGTCCTTCCAGATCCTGGTGGGTGGCGGCGACCACGCGCACATCGACGCGGATCAGTTCGCGTCCGCCCACGCGGAAGAATTCGCCCTGGGCGAGCACGCGCAGCAGGCGCGTCTGCAACGGCAACGGCATGTCACCGATTTCATCGAGGAACAGGGTACCGCCGTTGGCCTGCTCGAAGCGGCCGATGTGGCGCCGCTGCGCGCCGGTGAACGCACCGGCCTCGTGGCCGAACAACTCGCTTTCCAGCAGCTCGGCGGGAATGGCGGCGGTGTTCAGCGCGACGAACGGATGCTGCGCACGCGGCGATTCGCGGTGCAGCGCGTTGGCCACCAGCTCCTTGCCAGTACCGGTTTCGCCGATGATCAGCACCGCCAATGGCGCCTGCGCGAGGCGGCCGATGGCGCGGAACAGCGCGCGCATCGGTGGCGTATCGCCCACCAGTTGCGGCGGCTGGTCGCTGGCGGCTTCTGCGGCGGGAGTCGGCGCGGCCATGGCCGGCGCCACCGCAGGCAGCACGCGCTGGGCCAGTGCCACCGCATCGTCCAGATCGAACGGCTTGGACAGGAACTCGTGCGCACCGCCGCGGAACGCACCGGCTGTACTGGCGACGTCGGTGTAGGCCGACATCACCACCACCGGCAGCTGCGGCAGCGCGGCCTTCAGCTTGTCCAGCAGCACCAGGCCATCGTCGCCGGGCATGCGCACGTCGGTGAACAGCAGCGCAGGCGGCGGGCTATCAGCCAGCGCCTGCAGTGCGGGGGCGGCGCTGTCGAAGTCGACCACCTGGTAGCCGGCCTCGCGCAGCGCGGTGCACAGCACGAAGCGCACGGCGCGATCATCGTCGACCACCCAGATGCACGGCGGGGACGCGGAAGACTCAGACATCGCGCGGGGCCTCCTCGGCGGCGGCGGTGCCGTTGCCGATCGGCAGCAGCAGGGTGAATACGGTATGGCCCGGGCGCGACCGGTAGGTCAGCGTGCCGCGATGCTCGCGCGCGACCTGCTGGGCCAGCGCCAGGCCCAGGCCGGTGCCTTCGGCGCGACCACTGACCAGGGGCAGGAACAGGTGTTCGGCCAGTTCTTCGGGTACGCCACGGCCGTCGTCGGCGATTTCCAGCCGCAACGCCAGGGTGTGCAGCTGCTCGGCGATGCGCACACCGTGTTCAACGCGGGTGCGCAGGGTGATGTTGCCGGCACCGGCCTGGATGGCATTGCGCACCAGGTTCCATACCGCCTGGGTGAGGCGGTCGGCGTCGCCATCGAATTCGGGGATGCTGGGGTCGTAGTCGCGCTGCAGGCGCACCGCCCAGCCGGCCTCGTTCTCGGCCAGGCGCAGCACCCGCTCCAACGCGGCGTGGATGTTCAGCGCCGCATGTGGCGCGGCGGGTGCTGGTGACAGCAGCTGCTCGAGCAGGCCATTGAGGCGCTCGATCTCCGAGCCGATCAGGTCGATCAGCTCGCGTTCGCTGGCATCGCGCTGTGCCGCGCGGCGGGCCAGCAGCTGTGCGGCGCCCTTCAGCCCGGCCAGCGGATTGCGCAGTTCGTGCGCCAGGCCCTTCAGCGCTGCGCTGAGCGCGCTGGGCAGGGCCTGAGTCGGGTCGAGCCCGGGGAACTCATCGACCGGATGCGCCTCCAGCAGCCAGCCGCCATCGTCGCGGCGGCTCATCCAGCCTTCGGCAAAACGCGCGGCTTCGCCCGGCAGCGCCAACGCCAGCCGGTTCAGGCGCAAGCTGTCGCGCTCGTCGCGTGCCAGGAAATGGGCCAGCGCCTCACCCTGCACTTCCAGCGCGGCCAACGGCTGGCCGAGCAGGCGCCGGCCGCTGACGCCCAGCCAGCGCGCGAAGGCCGGGTTGCAGCCGGCGATGCGGCCATCGGGCCCGGCCCAGGCCAGCGGCGTGCCGAGGGCATCGAGGGACGGCGGGGGCGCGGGGTCGGACATTGCACCAATGTAGTGCAAAACGTGGGTGTGGGGTCAGAGCCCTTTCCGTCAGGAAAGGGCGCTGACCCCTGCAGGTCGAGCAAGCTCGACCACTACCGGCTTTGCGGTTACAGCTTCATGTTGAGGCCGACGAAGACCGCGCGGCCCGGGGCGGGCGAGAACATCGGCCGGGCGCTGTCCCAGAAGAAGCTGTCGTACCACGCGTAGGCATACTCGCGGCCGGTCACGTTCTTCAGCTGCAGGTCCACGCTCCAGGCCGGGGTGATCTGATACTTCGCGCTGAGGTCGAGCACGGCGAAGCCGCCGAACTTGCCGGTGGCGTTGCGCTCTTCCAGGTAGTAATCGCCCTGCGCGCGTGCCTGCAGGCCCAGCTGCAGAGCATCGCTGGCCTGGTAGTCCAGGCCGAGGTTGCTGATGTGGCGCGGGGTGGCGGCCACTTCGCGTCCCTGCAGGGTCACGCCGGCGGCGCGGTCGTCACGGGTGATCTTCGCCTCCTGATAGGCATGCGAGGCCCACAGCGTCCACGCGTCACCCAGCTGCGCGCTGATCTGCGCATCCACGCCGCGGCGGCGGGTCTTGCCCAGCGTGACCGTGGTGCCGGTGGCCGGCATGTTGGACACTTCGTTTTCCGCGTCCTGCTGCCATACCGCCAGCCGGGCCTGGCTGCCGACGAAGGGCTGGAATTTCAGGCCCAGCTCCATGCCGGTGTTGGTGGAGGGCTGCATCGGTGCCTGCCCCGGGGTGAGGTAGGCCGGCGCGGTGGAACCGGTCAGCACCTGGAAGGTACGGCCCCAGTTGGCGTAGATGTGCGTGTGCTCACCCAGGCTGTGAATGACACTCAGTTTGGGCTGGCCGATGCTGCCGTAGTCCTGCAGGCGGCCGGTGGCGCCGCTCATCAGCCGGGTGCGGCCGCTGAAACGGTCCACACGGTAGGCCGGCACGATCTTCCATGCGTCGGCTGGCTGGTAGATGGCCTGCACGTAAGCGCCCCAGTTGTCGAAGCTGTGGCGGTCGTTGTTCTGCACGCGTGCCGGTGTCTGGCTGAAATCGGTGGGCTCGGCGTAGGCGTAGCGCTCGCGACGGTAGCCGTTGTCCTGCTGCTCGTAGTTCAGCCCGCCTTCCACGGTAAGCATGGGGCTGGCCTGCCAGGTGAGCGTGCCGAGCAGGCCTGCCTGGCGCTCGTCCCAGACACGACGCTGGCGCGGCAGGTTACCGCTGGGCAGGTCACTGAAGGTCACACGACGGTCGTCTTCATAGCGGTTGTAGTACAGCCGCGTGCCGAAGGTCACCGCGTCGGACAGCTTCATGTCCAGGTGCGCGGCGAACTGACGCATGTCGCGGTCATCGCCGTCATTGGCGTTGCGCAGGTCGCTGCGGCGGCGGCCCGCATGCAGCTCTTCCGCGGTCATGAAACCGGGTTCGTCGGCCTGGTGATGGTAGGCGCGCGCGGTCAGACCGATGCGCAGCCCCTCCTCCAGCGAACCGAAGAACCACTTGCCGCCCAGTGCGTATTTCTTCGAGCTGTCGTGGTCGCGGTAACCGTCGCTGGCCTGGGTGCCGACGAAGTAGTTCTGCGCGAAGCCGTCGGCTTCGCGGCCCACCGCCAGCTGCACATCGCGGGTGTTGTAGCTGCCATAGGCCAGCCGCGCGTCGGTGTAGGTGCCGCCCTGGCGCGTGCCGAAGTTCACGTTGCCGCCGATGTTGTGCAGGCCGTAGCGCGGATCGTTGGTACCGCGCACCACTTCGATGTAGCTGATTTCCAGCGGGAACAGCATGTCGATGAAGCGCTGGTTGCCGCTGTTGACGTTGCTGGGGATGCCGTCGATCAGCGTCTTGATGGCATTGAGGTAGCCTTCGCCGTTGAAGGCGCGGAAGCTGACCTTGCCCGACTCGGCGCCCTGCCGGGTTTCAGTCAGCTGGATGCCGGGCATCTGCCCGAGCAGTTCCCAGCTGTGCGACACGTTGCGGCTTTCGATCTGGTCCGCGCCCAGCACGTCCACCGAGGTCAGCACCTGGTGTGCGCTCAGCTGCCCCTCGCTGTGCTGGTGCACATCGACCTTGCCCAGGGTGAGCGCGGCGTCGGCGGACTGGGCGAATGCTTCAGGGGCGAACGGGGCGGCCGCGAGCGCGGCCACCAGCGTGGGAGTCTTCATCAGGGGGCGGGCGGGAGGTTGGAAATGAAACTTTATAACATTTCGATTCCGCCAGCCATCCGATGACTGCAGCTCCCTCGACCTTAGACGGGGTAGCCGGTGGCTTCCCGGGCCTTCTTCCAGGCAATTTCAAACTCGCGCGCGCTGATCTCGTCGTCTTCGTCGAAGTCCATGAACGACACCGGCTGGTCGGCCAGCACGAAGCGGTCATCGCTCTGGCCGGTTTCATCGGCCCACACGACCTTGGCCCCGTAGATTTCCACCTGGCGCACGATCTTCTCGCCACGGGCTTCCATCAGCACGTTGCCCTTGCCCAGGCCCGATTCGGCCCAGTGCTTGTAGTACTTCTTCGTGTTGGATTTTGCGTTGTTCTTTGCGTATTTCATTGCATGGGTCCTGGCCGCATGCGCGACCGGAAAGTTCGGAATGGCGCCATTATCAGGCATATGAGGGTCAGATCCCTTTCCTGCGGAGAGGGATCTGACCCCTGCTGACTTACTGCGGCAACGCCACACCCTTCGGCCACAGCAGCCACAGGTTGCCCTGCTGCTTCATGTCGCCGGCCAGCTTGCCGGCGGCATCGCCGCTGCCCCAGTACAGATCGGCACGTACCTCGCCGGCAATGGCGCCACCGGTGTCCTGCGCGGCCACCGGGCGTACCACCGGCGTGCCGTCCGGGCGCGTGGTGGACAGCCACAGCAGGCTGCCCAGCGGCACCACGGTGCGATCCACCGCCACGCTGTAGCCGGCGGTCAGCGGCACGTTCAACGAACCACGCGGACCTTCCGGGCTGTCCGCGCTGCGCACGAAGAACACGTAGCTGGGATTGCTGCGCAGCAGTTCCGGTACGCGCGTCGGATGTGCCTTCGCCCACGCGCGGATCGCGTCCATGGTGACGTCTTCCTTCTTCAGCTCGCCCTGCTCCACCAGCCAGCGGCCGATCGCGCGATAGGGATGGCCGTTCTGTTCGGCATAGGCCAGCCGCACCTGCTTGCCATCGGCCAGGCGCACCCGCCCCGAACCCTGGATCTGCAGCAGCTGCAGGTCCATCGGATCGGTCAGCCAGGCCAGCACCGGCGCCTTGGCCCCCTTGCTGGCGATGCTGCCGGCATCGTCGTAGGGCTTGAGCACCTTGCCCTCCACGCGACCGCGCAGGCGCTTGCCCTTCAGTTCGGGATAGACGCTGTCCAGCTGCACCACCACCAGATCATCGGGTGTGCCGTACACCGGCACGGTGGCGGTGTCGGTGCGGGTGAGGCTGCCCGGATAGATGGGCTCGTAATAGCCGGTGATCAGGCCGTCGGCGCGATGGCCGCCGGCGCGCAGGGAATAGACATCGAGATCGCGCTGCAGGAATGCGCGGATCGCGCTGGCGTCCTTGTCGGACACGGTGTTGGCGGTCGCGCAGGGCTTGGCCCAGGTCGCATCGTTCTTCAGGCGGGTGCAGCTGCTGCGCCAAGCGGCGAAGCCGGCCTGCAGGTCGGTATCGGTCACGGCCGGGAGAGCCTTCCAGTCGACCTTGGCGTAGGTGGCGGCAGCGGGCTTGGCAGCGGCCGGCGCTTCGGGACGGGTGCCGGTGGTGGCGCAGCTGGCAAGCAGGGCAACGGCCAAGAAGGTGAGGAGCGCGCGCGGCGACGTAACAGTGATCATCGTGGCAATGTAGTGGGGCCGATGGTGGCGCGGCAACCTTGGGTAGCGCCGGGCCATGCCCGGCGAGAAGCGGATCCCGGACGGTGCGCTCGCCGGGCATGGCCCGGCGCTACCGGCTACGGGGTCTGCAGCAACAGCGAATGCAGGATGCGCGCGTCTTCCGCGTCGAGGGCTTTCGGCAGGGTGTCGCTGCCACGGAAACGGCGGTGGAACGCGGCGACGGCGGCCTCGCGGTTGTCCAGCGGATAACCAAAGCGCGCCAGCGCGGCCCATGCATCGAAGCCTTCCGGCGCAGCCCCATCGGCAGCGCGCGGCCACACGCCAAAACCGGCCTGCGCCAGTTGCTGCCACGGGAAGAAGCGGCTGGGATCTTCCTTGCGCGTCGGTGCCAGGTCGGCGTGGCCGATCACCTGCCGCGGCGGAATATTCAGCCGTTCGGTGAGGTCGCGCAGCAGCACGATCAGCGATTCGATCTGCGCGGGGCTGAAAGGCGCACGACCGTTATTGTCCAGCTCGATGCCGATGGACGCGGAGTTCAGATCGGTGATGGTGCCCCAGCGCCCGGAACCGGCGTGCCAGGCGCGGCGTTCATCGGCCACCAGCTGGTAGCGATGGCCATCGGCGCCGATCAGGTAATGCGCACTGACCCGCCCGCCGCTGTTGGCGGTACGCAGCGTGTGCAGGCTCTGCTGCACCGATTTCTGCTCGGTGTGGTGGATGACGATGATGACCGGCGTGCGCGCGTTCTGGTTCGGCGACGGCACCCAGGTGGCAAGCGGGTTGCGGGTTTCCTGCGGCGTGGAAGCACAGGCGGCCAGCAGCAGGCAGGCCGAGAGCATCAGGGAAGTGCGGATCGGGTGCATGGCCCGATTGTGCGCGATAAGCCCGGACGATGCAGTAGAGCCACGCCATGCGTGGCTGGATCACCGACCGTGCCGACCAACGGTCGGCACCCACCAGAGCAGGAGTAGTCCAGCGCAGGAGCAGTGCCAAGCAAGCTTGGCAACTACCAGAGCAGATGCAGTGCCGACCAACGGTCGGCACCCACCATGTTGATGCCAGGCGGCCCCTTGGGGGCCACCTGTCATGCATCAGGCCTCGTAGGCCGATTCACCATGCGAGGTCACATCCAGGCCGGTACGCTCGGCCTCCTCGGTGACCCGCAGGCCGACCACCACCTTGACCAGCAGCAGGATGGCTGCGGTCACCACGGCCGACCACAGCACGGTGAGGCCGACGCTGACCACCTGCACCCACACCTGGTGGCCGATATCCAGATCGGCCTTGGTGCCGCCCAGCGACTGCGCGCTGAACACACCGGTGAGGATCGCACCGACGATGCCGCCCACGCCATGCACACCGAACACGTCGGCGGTGTCGTCCACCTTCAGCAGGCGCTTGAGGCCGGTCACGCCCCACACGCAGACCACGCCGGCAACCAGGCCGATGACGATCGCGCCGAGCGGGCCGACGGTGCCGCATGCCGGGGTGATGCCAACCAGGCCTGCCACCGCACCCGAGGCCGCGCCCAGTGCCGACGGCTTGCCCTTGCTGATCGCTTCCACCAGCGTCCAGCCCAGCACCGCTGCAGCAGTCGCCAGCACAGTGTTGAGGAAGGCCAGCGAGGCGACGGTGTCGGCGGCGGCGGCAGAACCGGCATTGAAGCCGAACCAGCCGACCCACAGCAGCATCGCGCCGATATAGGTGAACGGCACGTTGTGCGGCTTCAACGCGGTCTGCCCGTAGCCCAGCCGCTTGCCGACGAACCATGCAGCCACCAGACCGGCCACGCCGGCGTTGATGTGCACCACGGTGCCACCAGCGAAATCGATCGCGCCCAGTTCGCCGAGGTAGCCGCCGCCCCAGACGATGTGCGCCATCGGGATGTAGCTGAGGGTGAACCACAGCGCCGAGAACAGCAGCACCGCGCGGAACTTGATGCGCTCGGCGAAGGCACCGACGATCAGCGCGGTGGTGATGCCGGCGAAGGTCGACTGGAAGGCGACGAACAGGTAGTCCGGCAATCCCTTGATCGGCGTGTTGCCCACCGACTCCGGGGTGAAGCCCTTGAGGAAGGCGAATTCGGTGAACGAGCCGAAGAACGGATTGCCGGCGCTGAACACTGCGCTGTAGCCATAGGCCACCCACAACAGCAGCACCAGCGAGAACACCACCAGGATCTGGCTGAGCACCGACAGCACGTTCTTCGAACGCACCAGGCCGCCGTAGAACAGGGCCAGGCCCGGTACCACCATCAGCAGCACCAGCAGGGTGGAGGTGAGCATCCAGGCGACGTCGCCATGGTCATAGGCGGGCGCGGCCACCGCTTCGGCAGCCGCCGGCGCAGCGGCGGTCGGGTCCTGCAAGGGCTCGACGGCCACGGCCTCGCTCTGCAGCGGCGTGACCTGGGCCTGGGCATGTGCACTGCCTGGCCAGACACCGGCGGCCAGCGCACTGAACAGCATCAGCAGGCACACCAGATGGAACCGGGCTTGCCACCCGGTGAGAAGGCGCATCTTCATGGGGGAGTCTCCGGAAGGGGGCTTACAGCGCGTCGGCGCCAATTTCGCCGGTGCGGATGCGGATGACCTGCTCGACAGCGGTCACGAAGATCTTGCCGTCGCCGATCTTGCCGGTGCCTGCAGACGACTGGATCGCTTCGATCACTGCGTCGGCACGTTCGTCGGTGACCACGGTTTCGATCTTGATCTTGGGCAGGAAGTCGACAACGTACTCGGCACCGCGATACAGCTCGGTGTGGCCCTTCTGGCGGCCGAAGCCTTTCACTTCGGTCACGGTGATGCCCGACACGCCGGCATCGGACAGGGCCTCGCGGACCTCGTCGAGCTTGAACGGTCGGATGATGGCGGAGATCAGTTTCATGCGCATGTCCCGATGGTGGATGGGGCCAGCGCGCGAACGCGCGATGGCATCAGGCAACCACGGGCCATCGTGGTGATGGCCGTGGCTGTTGCACCGGACACGAACCGGGCCGGGACAGCCGTGCCTCTCTCCTTGCACGGCCGACGCGGGAGGGAGGGCGGCCCATGTCGCGTGTCCGGTCTCTCTCTTGCCCCTGGATCTGCGGGCCAAGGGCCCGCGTTTCCAATGCAGCGGACCAACGGCCCGCTCTACCACGGCGGGCCGGAGCCCGCCCTGCGGCTCCCCAGCCGCAAAGACGGATGCGATGGCGGCGGGTGGGAGGGGGTACCCACCGCCATCGCAGCCGGTCAGCTGGCGTAGTACAGCTGGTATTCCAGCGGGTGGGTCGCCGCGCGGAACTTGGTCACTTCCTGCATCTTCAGCGCGATGTAACCGTCGATGAAGTCATCGCTCATCACGCCACCGGCCTTGAGGAACTCGCGGTCCTTGTCCAGCGCTTCCAGCGCCTGGTCCAGCGAGGAGCAGACCTGCGGGATCAGCTTCTCTTCTTCCGGCGGCAGGTCGTACAGATCCTTGTCGCTCGGTGCGCCCGGGTCGATCTGGTTCTTGATGCCGTCCAGGCCGGCCATCATCAGCGCGGTGAAGGTCAGGTAGCCCGACTGGATCGGATCGGGGAAGCGCATTTCAATGCGGCGCGCCTTCGGGTTGGACACCCACGGAATGCGGCACGAGGCCGAACGGTTGCGCGCCGAGTAGGCCAGCATCACCGGGGCTTCGTAGCCCGGCACCAGGCGCTTGTAGCTGTTGGTGCCCGAGTTGGCGAAGGCGTTGATGGCCTTGGCGTGCTTGAAGATGCCGCCGATGTACCACAGTGCCAGCTGGCTCAGGCCGCCGTAGCCGTCACCGGAGAACAGGTTGGTGCCGCCCTTGGACAGCGACTGGTGCACGTGCATGCCGCTGCCGTTGTCGCCGACGATCGGCTTGGGCATGAAGGTGACGGTCTTGCCGTTGCGGTGGGCGACGTTCTTGATGACGTACTTCATCCGCAGCAGTTCGTCGGCCTTCTGCACCAGGGTGCTGAACTTGGTGCCGATCTCGCACTGGCCGGCGGTGGCCACTTCGTGGTGCTGCACTTCCACTTCGATGCCGACCTGTTCCAAGGTCTTGCACATCTCCGCACGCAGGTCGTGCAGGGTGTCGGTCGGCGGAACGGGGAAGTAACCGCCCTTCACGCCCGGACGGTAGCCGCTGTTGGCGCCGTCGTACTTGGCGCCGCTGTTCCAGGCGGCTTCTTCCGAATCGACCTTGAAGAAGGTGTTGCCCATTTCATTGGCGAAACGGACCGAATCGAAGATGAAGAATTCCGGCTCCGGGCCGAAGAACGCGGTTTCGGCGATGCCCGAGGACTTCAGGTAGGCCTCGGCGCGCTTGGCGATGCCGCGCGGGCAGCGGCCGTACGGCTGCATGGTGGCCGGGTCGAGGATGTCGCAGCTGATCACGATGGTCGGATCGGCATAGAACGGGTCGACGTAGGCGCTGGCGGTATCGGGCAGCAGCACCATGTCCGATTCGTTGATGCCCTTCCAGCCGGCGATCGAGCTGCCATCGAACATCTTGCCTTCTTCGAACAGCGACGGCTCGATGATGCTGACCGGGAAGGTGACGTGCTGCTCGACGCCACGCATGTCGACGAAACGCAGATCGACGAACTCGATCTGGTTGTCCTTGATCAGCTTCTCAACGTTTTCCACGGACATCGGTACGACCTCGGATGGGAATGAATGCCTGCTGAGGTACAGCAACGACCGTGCCAACTTTTCGGCCTTCACAAGTTGTTGATTTCAAAGCGCCTGCCCCAGCGCGGTGCAGACGCGCATGCACCAAACGGGTGCGCGGATTACCGCACGCACCCGTTTGGTGCGGCATGGATCGTCTATTCTCTCGGGCTTCTTCCGCCGCCAGCGCCCGCACCGTCCATGTCCGACCTGCTCTCCGCCCTGCTGCTGGGCATCCTCGAAGGCTTGACCGAATTCCTGCCGATCTCCAGCACCGGCCACCTGCTGATCGCCCAGCACTGGCTGGGCGCGCGATCGGACTTCTTCAACATCATCATCCAGGCCGGTGCGATCCTGGCCGTGGTGCTGGTGTTCCGCCAGCGCCTGCTGCAGCTGGCCACCGGCTTCGGCCAGCGCGAGAACCGCGAGTACGTGTTCAAGCTCGGCGCGGCCTTCCTGGTAACCGCCGTGGTCGGCCTGGTGGTGCGCAAGGCCGGCTGGTCGCTGCCGGAAACCGTCAGCCCGGTGGCCTGGGCGCTGATCATCGGCGGCATCTGGATGCTGCTGGTGGAGGCCTATACCGCGCGCCTGCCCGATCGCGACCAGGTGACCTGGACGGTGGCCATCGGTGTTGGCCTGGCGCAGGTGCTGGCCGGCGTGTTCCCCGGTACCTCGCGCTCGGCCTCGGCGATCTTCCTGGCCATGCTGCTGGGCCTTAGCCGCCGCGCGGCCGCTGCCGAGTTCGTGTTCCTGGTCGGCATTCCCACCATGTTCGCCGCCAGCGCCTACACCTTCCTGGAACTGGCCAAGGAAGGGAACCTGGGCAGCGAGAACTGGACCGACGTTGGCGTGGCCTTCCTTGCCGCAGCCATCACCGGCTTCGTCGTAGTGAAGTGGTTGATGGGCTACATCAAGTCGCATCGCTTCACGGCGTTCGCGATTTACCGCATCGCCCTGGGCGCTGCATTGCTGCTGTGGTTGCCGTCCGGCAGCTGAACAGCGCCGGGGCACGGCAACCCCGTTGCCGGCCCCGGTCCGTTTCCCCCTCGGTTCCCCAAGGAGAATCACCATGAACCGCAAGCTCACCCTGCTCCTCCCGCTGGCCCTGCTGGCCGCCTGCAGCCAGACCCCTGCCCCGGCCGGTACCGGCGGTGACGATCTGGCCCCGGCCGCGGCCAAGGCCGGCGACCAGAAGGCGCTGGCACACCTGGATGCGCAGCGCCTGCAGAGCCAGCACTGGCTGCTGCAGCAGGCCACCGCGGCCGATGGCAAGCGCATCGATGCGCTGTTCGCCCGCGAAGACAAGCCGGTCACCCTGGACTTCGTTGATGGCCGCCTGTCGGTCAGCAACACCTGCAACCGCATGGGCGGCGGTTACACCCTGGCCGATGGCAAGCTGAGCGTGAGCGCGATGGCCTCGACCATGATGGCCTGCACCGACAAGGCGCTGATGGCGCTGGACGAAGCCGTCTCCAGCCGTCTGCAGGGCGAACTGAAGGCCGAACAGGATGCCAACGGCGTGCTGACCCTGACCACTGCCAAGGGCGACGTGCTGGTGTTCAACCCGGAACCGACCGCTGAAACGCGCTATGGCGGCGCCGGCGAAACCGTGTTCCTGGAAGTGGCTGCGAAGACCGAGAAGTGCTCGCACCCACTGATCCCGGATTACCAGTGCCTGCAGGTGCGCGAAGTGAAGTTCGACGACAAGGGCCTGAAGCAGGGCGAGCCGGGCAAGTTCGAGAACTTCTACGGCAACATCGAGGGTTACACCCACGAAGACGGCGTGCGCAACGTGGTGCGTGTGAAGCGCTACGAAGTGAAGAACCCGCCGGCCGATGCGCCGTCGCAGGCGTACGTGCTGGACATGGTGGTCGAGTCGGCCATCGAGAAGAAGTAATGCAGAAGGGCGGCCGCGAGGTCGCCCTTCTTCGTTGTGGGTAGGGCCGGCGGCTGCACACAGCTCAGGCGACCTGCGGAACATGCCGGCCAGCGGTCGGCACTACCCACATGCATCAGGGAGATCGGCATGAAACGGACGTACATGCTCGCACTGGCCTGGCTGGCCATCGGCATTGGAATTGGCATTGGCAGCAGTGCACACGCCGCCAGCACACCCACCACCGACCAGCTTGAAGCCCATCCGTGGCAGCTCACGCGCGCCACCGACGCGCAGGGCAAGCGTATCGACGCGTTGTTCGTCAGGGGCCGGGCGCCGTACACGCTGCGCTTCCAGCCCGGCTACATGAGCGAGTTGAACCTGTGCAACCAGGCCAGCAGTCATTACCACCTGCAGGACGACCGGCTGATCCTGGAGAGCGGCATCCGGACCACCGCGCTGTGCATCAATCCCAAGGTGGATGCGCAGGAACGGCGAGCCGAAACCCTGTTTCACGGTCGCGATACCGCACCCACCCTCGCGTTGGACGACACCGGTGCATTGGTCGTGCGCAATGCCAAGGGCGAAGTGCTGGTGTTCAAACCCGCGCCGCTGCCGGCGAAATGAAGAGGGCGGCCACTGGCCGCCCTTCTTCGCTGGTGGGTAGAGCCGGCCGCTGGCCGGCTGCCACGTACAGCGGATGCCGGCCAGCGGCCGGCACTACCCGAAGGCTGTTATCAGGCCAACGCCGGGTTCAATGTGTAGGTGCCGTGCAGCGCCGCTTCGGCCAGTACGTGGCCGTGCATTGCACGGTACGCATCGGCGGCGGTGAAGCGTTCCGGCAACGACAGCGTGGCCACATCCAGCGCAAACACGCGGAAGAAGTAGCGGTGCACGCGCTCGTCGTTGAACGGCGGGTACGGGCCGTCGTAGCCGAGGTAATCACCGGCCATGTCCGGATTGCCGGCGAACCAGCCGGTGAAATCATTCAGGCCCTGGCGGCTGCCGGCCGGGCCGGCCGGCGCGGTCTTGCCCTTCACCACGAAACCATCGCTGCAGCTGCCAGCGGCGATCTCCTGCACCGAAGCCGGAATGTCGGCCATCACCCAGTGCACGAAATCGCAGCGCGGCTGATCGCGCGGCACGCTCATGTCATCGCGGCCGACCGTTTCCGGCACCGTTGGCACGTCCGGGTCCACGCACACCAGCAGGAACGAGCGGGTGCCATCGGGCACGCCGCTCCAGGCCAGGTGCGGGTTGCGGTCGGGGGCGAAGCCGGCGGCATCGCCGGCGGCGAACTCACGGTCGATCGGCGCACCATTGGCCAGGCTGTGACTGCTCAGTTGCATCAAATGCTCCTCACTCTTCCGGGTAACCCAAGCGCACCGCGACCGGGGTGAGCTGGGCGAACGCGGCGCCCATCACGTCGCGATACCTGCGCCAGTGGCCGGCAGGCAGGCGCGGTGCGCCCAGTTGTGCGGCCGGCGGCATCGGACGCCCGAACACGCGGCCCAGCAGGTCGGCCATCGCGTGCGCATCGTTGCCGATGTCGTCGATGCGCAGCAGCACGTGCGGATACAGGTCTTCCTCGTGCAGCGCGGCGATCTGGGTCAGCGAACGCACCAGCCACTGGCTGGCTTCGGCCATCGAGGTCATCGCCAGCGGTGCGGCGGCGCCGTAGGCGATCCAGTCCAGCAGCATGTCGCGCGGGTCGCGCAGCACCAGCAGCAGGCGACCCTGCGGCAGCTGCGGGCGCAATGCCCACAACAGCGCGTTGTCCCACCACAGCAGCCAGTCGATCACGGTGTCACTTTCCAGGCCGCGGGCGGGCAGGTGCTCGCGCCAACGCTCGACCAGCCGTTCCGGGCTCAGCACGCCCGACGCCAGGTCCTGCAGCGTGTTGTAGTTCTGGAAGGCATCGTCCGGTGGCGTGGCGGTGTAACGATCACTGCGCAGTACCGGGCTGGCAGCGGCCAGGCCGGTTGCCACCCGCTCCACGCCCGAACCCGGAGCGCCCCACAGGAAGATCGGCGCCGAGCCGCTATCGCGCGTCGCTTCGTCGATGCTGGCCATCTCCGGCCAGCTCGGCGGTGCCTTGGCCTGCGGCGGCAGCGGCAGCCGCTGCGAAGCCTGGTCGGTCTGCAGTGCCATCCACGTACGCAGCGCTTCTTCCGGCTGCCCGGCGCGATCCTGGATCTCGCCCAGCCAGGTCCGCAGATCAGCGCGGTGTCCCTCCGGTGCCTGTGCGATCAGGGCCTGCACGCGCTCCACGGCGGCGGCCGGGTCACGCTGCAGCAGCCCCTCGACGCGACGGCTTTCACCGCTGACGCGGCCCGGTTCCAGGGTGGTGATGCGCTCGGCGATGGCTTCGCCCTGCTCATGCTCGCCGGCCATGTCATGCAGGCGCATGCGCGCTTCCAGCGCCGGCAGGTGGCCGGGCATCGCTGCCATCCAGCGCTCCACGACGGCTACGGCGCCGGCACTGCCGACGTCTTCCACGGCCAGTCGTGCCAGCCACAGGTCATGCAGCTGGTCATTGCTTTCCAGAGCGTCATCCAGGCGTGTGCGGGCTTCATCTTCGCGGCCCAGCCGCTGCCAGGACATCAGCAGCAGCTGCAGCACCTGGCGATCACCCTGCAGCGATTGCAGCAGCGGCAGCAGGTGCTCCAGCGCCTGCAGCGGCTGGCCACTGCGCAGTGCCAGTTCGCCGGCCAGGCGGCGCATCGGCGGCACGTCCAGCTCCGGCTCCTGCAGCGCCTGCTGCATTGCCTCGGCGGCGGCCTCCACGTTGCCCTGGCG
This sequence comes from Stenotrophomonas indicatrix, assembly GCF_002750975.1. Classification (NCBI taxonomy): domain Bacteria; kingdom Pseudomonadati; phylum Pseudomonadota; class Gammaproteobacteria; order Lysobacterales; family Lysobacteraceae; genus Stenotrophomonas; species Stenotrophomonas indicatrix. Next base: position 203,740 of record NZ_PEJS01000002.1, on the reverse strand, counting down.
CAAGGCCAGCTGCACCACCATGCCGTGCAGCGAGGACATCTTCGGGTTCAACGCCAGCACGCGACGGAACGCCTGCTCGGCAAACGCCAGCATGTCCTTGCCCAGATAGGCAAAGCCCAGCGCGTACAGCACGCGGGTATCGTCCGGCAGCGCCTGGCTGGCCGCCGACAGCAGGGCCAGCGCACGGTCGGCGTCGCCGCGGCGCAGCGCGACCATGCCATCGATGGTCAGCAGTTCCGGATGGTCCGGCTCCAGCCGCGAGGCCAGGGTCGACAGCCGCTGGGCCTCGTCGAAATCATTGCGGCCCACCGCCAGGTGCGCCTGCATCAGGTAAGCCGGGAAGGCGTTGGGGTCCAGCCCGGTGGTGCGCAGCAGGGCTTCATCGGCACCGTCGAACTGGCGCAGTGCCAGCAGCAGGCCGGCGTGCTGCAGGTGCAGCTGCGCATCATCGGGGGCCAGCTGCAGCGCCTGCTGCAACGCCTCCATCGCGGCCTCGGCCTGGCCCTGCTGCTGCAGCGCAAGCGCCAGCCAGCGGTGGGCCTCGGCCTTGCCGGGTTCGTCACGGGTCCACGCCTGGGCCAGCTGCACGGCCTGGCCGGCATCGTTCTGGCGCAACGCTTGGAGGATCTGGTCTTGCATGGCCGTCCGGTTCAAGGTCAAACCCGCATTGTAGCGGGCCGCGCGCCGGTGCCGGTTCAGCCCGGCAGGACCCGCCGCAGGCGCTGTGCGACCCAGCGCTCGGAGAACCCATCGCCGCGCCAGTTTTCCAGGAAGCCACAGTGGCCGCCCCAGCAGGCGGTTTCCAGCCGCGCCTGCTGCGGCAGCTGCCAATCGCGGAAGGTCGCGTAGGGGATCACCGGATCGTCCTGCGCCATCAGGATGTCAGCAGGTACCTGCAGCGTGGACAGGCGGTCGCCGGCGATGGAGTAGCCATCGAAATAGGCCTGCAACGAACCGAACGTGGTGTGCCGCTCGACCAGCCAGGCGGTCAGCGAACGGATGTCCATGTTCAGCACACGGTCGTCGCAGTCGCTCAGTTCGGGGAACAGATCGCGCTTGCGCCGCAGCGACCCGGCCCACTTGCGGCGGAAGTACCAGTCGTACATCGCCGGGCCGTTCTCGATGTTCTCCATGGTCAGCCCGGGGTCGAGCACCGGGCAGACCGCGGCCACGTGCTGCAGCGGTACACCGGCGGCCGGCGCGCGCAGGGCCAGCCGCAGCACGAAGTTGCCACCCAGCGAGTAGCCGGCTGCAACCAGCGGCAGATCGGGCCAGCGCTGGGCGACATCGCCTGCGGCGTGCACCACTTCGTCGATGAGGTTGGAGTGGAAGATGCCGGGATTGAGATGATGGGTGTTGCCGTGGTCGCGGAAATTCAGCCGCACCACGTCGAACCCCTGCTCCAGCATGCGGGCAGCGGCCATGCGCATGTAGCTGGATTCGGCGCTGCCCTCCCAGCCATGCAGCAGCAAGGCGATGCCGCGCGGTTCGCGCCCTTCGACATGGCTGTGCCAACCCTGCAGGCGCACACCTTCGCCACCATCGAGGATCAGCTCCTCGCTGACCGCGCCGGTGGCGGCCAGCAGCAGCAGGCCGCGCTGCAGGCGCATGCGGCTGGAGCTGAGCATCGACTGCAGGTGCGGATTGCGCAGCCAGCGCGGCGGCTGATAGTCGGACGCGGTGAGCATCGGCGCATCAGCGTCGAGGGTCGGTGGCGGAGACACGGCCACCCTCGCCTCAATCCCCGCTCATGGCCGCCACGATGCGCGCGCGCGAAGTTTCCGCGATGCGCCGACGGCCTTCCAGGTCCTGGGTGCCGATCGGCTCCAGGAAATGCACTTCGGTATGCCGCGCCGGCTCACCGAGCAGGCGCAGGAAATTGGCGAAGAAACTCTCGCCCGGGCCGAAGGCCACGATGGTCTGTGCATCCCCGCGCACGCCGTAGATCAGCGCCACCGGCTGCACCGGCACGCTGGTTTCGACGGCGGCCTGGAAGATGCGCGCATGGAACGGGCCAACGTCATGGCCGCCGCGGGTACGCCCTTCCGGGAACACGCCTACCGCCTTGCCGGCGCGCAGGCGGTCGGCCATCACCTGCATCACCCCACCGAGCGATTCGGTGTTGCCACGCTGGTGGAAAATGGTCTGGCCGCGCGCGGCAAGCCAACCGACCACCGGCCAGCTGGCGATCTCGCGCTTGGCGACAAAGCCCATCATGCGCTGGCTGTGCAGGATGGAGATATCGACCCAGCTGACATGGTTGGCGACGAACAGCACTGCGCCCGGCAGCGGCTGGCCGACGCGCGACAGGCGGAAGCCGAAGATCCACATCAGGCCGCCCTGCCACCAGTTCACTACCTTGGCGCCGAAGGTAGCATCGCCCACGCGCAGCTCGCCCCATGGCGGAAGCATGCCGATCAGGATCAGCGGCAGGAACACGGTGATGTGGACCAACAGCAGCGGTACGCGGTACAGGTAACGGCACACACGCGCCACGCCGCCGCGGGGGGCCGGAGTGGGGGAAGTCATCCACGCACGATACCGGAGGGCTGCCATCGCTGCCAGCCGAATTCGGCCATAAGTCTCATTGACGGCGGCCATCGGTGGGGAACGCTGGGTTCCGCCGCCGTCACCGATGCCGCGACGGCTCAACCGTGCCCGGCCGCCACCACGGCCAGGGTCAGCCGCGAGATGCAGACCAGCCGGCCCTGCTCGTCCTCGATGCGGATTTCCCACAGCTGGGTGCTGCGGCCCACGTGCACCGCGCGCGCGGTGCCGGTGACCGTACCCGAACGCACGGCACGTACGTGGTTGGCGTTGATCTCCAGGCCCACGCAGACCTGCTTGGCGGTATCCACGCAGAGGTTGCCGGCGCTGCTGCCGAGGGTTTCGGCCAGCACCACCGAGGCACCACCGTGCAGGATGCCGTACGGCTGGCGGGTGCGCTCATCCACCGGCATGGTCGCCTGCAGCCAGTCCTCGCCAGCGGCGCTGAAGACGATGCCGAGGGTATCGATGGCGGTATTGCGGCTGAGTGCGTTGAGCTGCTCGATGGAAACGGCTTCGCGGAATACCTGGGTCATGCGGCTACCTTCAGAGGATGGGAACGAGGCCGGCGCCGAATGCGGTCAGCATGCGCACCAGCAGCCACTTCGGCCCGACGTTGACCTCGGGGAAGTCGCCCACCGCGACATAGCAGCGGTGGAAATCGGCGCTCTGCCGCGGCAGTGGCTGCGGGCAGTCCGGGCCGGGCTTGAACTCGTAGTCGGTGGCGTAGCGCCACGGCCAGAAGTCGAGGATCGGCAGCGCCTCGGAGGCCTTGCCGACGCTGTAGTTCAGGCCGGACAGGACCGGCGGCTTGGCACGCGGCGCCACCGTCCAGGAGTTCTGCGGGTGGGTATCGCGCAGGATGCTCTGGGCCAGCTGCTCGGCGAAGGCCGGATCGTCGATGATCACCGCGCCTTCGGTGTTGTAGTTCTCGCTGCGCGGATCGAAGTTGTGGGTGCCGACCACGCCGATGCGGCGGTCGACCACCAGCGACTTGGCATGCAATCCCATGCGCGCGCCCTTGCGGGTGACCGGCAGCGGCTTGTTGACCGCCTTGCTGCCCAGGAACGAGGGGCGCGTTTCGGTACGCAGCAGGCGGGTCTCGACTTCGCTGCCGGCAGCACGCCGGCGCGCACGGGCATTCTCATACGCACTGCCGGTACGCGGATGGATCACCCGCGCCGGCCGGTCGTCCACATCCGCAGCGGCCACCGCATCACCACCACTACCGCCACCGGCATTGCTGCCCGCCGCGCTGCCACCGAGCAGCGGATTGCGGCCGGTATCGCTGCCCGGCGCTGCGATCGGGTCGGGCAGCAGGTTGCGGTAATCGACTGGCGCATCCAGCGGGAACGGCTTGAATTCGAAGATGTTGAAGCCCAGCTCGCGCATGTTGCGCCGCTTGTACTTGTAGGACAGCGCATACACGATCGGGTTGTCGGTGGCGGCCAGGCTGTTGCTGGATACCACCACGCGCGGCGGCTGCGGGCGCTTGCGCAGCTCGCGGAACAGCTTCTGTGCCGGCTTGGACAGCACCAGGTAGGGCGTCTGCAGGATCACTTCGTGCTGCGCACTGGAGATCAGTGCGTCCAGCTGCGGCTCGGTGACATGCTGCCCGGCCAGTGGAGCGTCGGCGCGCTCACGCCGGTGCTTGCGCGGCAGATCGGCCACATAGCGCACCGAGGCGACCGGCAGGGCGGTATCCACGAACGAACGGGTGACGAAGGCGACGTCGTTGGCTTCCTCGCTGACCCGCTCCACCCGCTCGGGCCTGCGGAACTGCGCCGGCGGCAGCAGCGGCACGCCCTGCTTGAGCAGGGTACGGCCGACATCGTTCAGGCGCTCGGCCGGCACGCTGCGCTGCGCGCGCCAGAAGGCATCGAAGTTGGCCGCCATCGCGCGTGCTTCGGGGCCGGCGATCAGCACGTCACGGTCGCGGAAGTTGTATTCGCGGTCCCAGTCGTAATAGTCGTCCTGGTAGTTGCGCCCACCGACCACGCCGATCGCATCGTCAACCACCAGCAGCTTGTTGTGCATGCGCTGGTTGAAGCGGCGGAAGCAGCACAGCACGCTGCCGGCATAGTCGAAGTAGTTCAGACGGGCCTTGCCGAAGGTCGGGTTGTAGACCCGCAGCTGGAAGTTCTCGTGGGCACCAGCCAGTGCGCCGAGGATCTGCAGGTCGGAGATCGCCGAAAGCTGGTCGATCAGCAGCCGCACCTTCACCCCGCGCCGCGATGCCGCCAGCAGCTCGTCGATGACCAGGCGGGCGCTGTCGTCCTTGTCGAAGATGTAGGTCTGCAGGTCGATGCTGCGGGTGGCGCTGCGCAGCAGGTTCAGGCGCGCGACCAGCGCACCTTCGCCCTCGTCCAGCAGGGTGGCGTAGTGCCGCGGCTGGTCCGGGGTCGATTCGCTGAACGCCCGGCCGGCCAGCGCCCGCAGGGGTGAGTCCAGTGCGCAGCGGTCGGCCTGCTGGCAATCGACCTGGGTCGAGCGCGCCTGCACGGCAATCGCCTCGGCGCGATCACGCTGGGCATGCGACAGCGACGCGCAGCCGCTGCCCAGCAACACGGTTGCCAGCGCCAATACACGCAGCAAAGGATTCACGGTTTCGGCGCCTCGCTGAGGCGCGCACGCAATACGAAGGTCACTCGGTCACTCAAGGCAAGCTGCCAGCTGTCCATGCCATACCGACCTCGTTGCACGGTACCGCGGCTGACGACGTCGCAATCATAGCCGGGTCGGGCACATTCCGCTTTCTCGACCTTGAGCGTCTCCGGATGGCTGACTCCGCGCAGGGTCAAACGGCCGTCGATACCGCCGCCCTCGGCAACCGTCTCCGGCCAGTACGGCAGCGAGTCGAACTCCACGAAGGGGTAACGGCCGGCATCGAAGAACTCGGGGCCGCGCATCCAGCCGGTATAGCGGTCCTTGCCGGGAATCTCCACGGTGCGGGTGAACATCTTCAGGTGGACCTGGTGGCGGCCATCGGACAGCACCTCGATACGCCCCTCGAAACGGGGGAACACGCCCTCGATGCGCTGGCCGAAGCGGGTGCGGACTTCGAAACCGATCTGCGAGCGCACCACATCCAGCTGCAGCGTACGCGGCGGTTCGGCCACGACCGCCGGCAGCGCGGTCGGTGGCGGTGTGGCGGCCCAGGCCGGGCCGATCGCCAGAACGACTGGCAGCAGACAGCGGCCCGGCAACGCCAACCTCATCGGCTCACGGCCACCAGAAGGCGTTCAGGCTGGCCACGCCCGGCTCGATCGTCGCCTCGCGGGCGAAACCGAGCACGGCCACGCCGCCCGGCGGCATGCCACGGTAATCACTGCTGGTGCCATCGGTCATCAGCGCCACCAGCTGCTCCAGCCCGGGATTGTGGCCGACGATCAGCACCCGATCCAGGTCACGGCGCTCGTCCACCAGCGCGGCCAGGGTGCCGGGGGTCGCCTCGTAGATGCGGTCTTCCAGGCGCTTTTCGACATAGCCGATGGCTGCCATCACCGCTTCCAGGGTTTCGCGGGTCCGCCGCGACGGTGAACACAGCACGCAGTCCGGCAGCAGGTTGTTCTCCTTCAGCCACTTGCCGGCGGCTTCGGCTTCAGCGAGCCCCACCGGCGACAACGGCCGGTCGAGGTCGGCCTGGCCGGTGGTGGCCGGTTCGGCGTGGGCGTGGCGGAGCAGGATCAGTTCGCGCATTGCGGGATTCCAATGAAGGGATGGAGACCTACGGCTGTTACAGCTTCAGCCAGGACAACAGGGGTTCCCAGTCGGCCTGGTGCTCGCGCACCTGGGCGGAGCGGTAATCGAAAAGACTGCGGCCCAGGCCGGTCATGACCACATAGCTCTGGCTGTCGCGCAGCTGGGCGACCACCGGATAGGGCCAGTCAGCCAGCATCTGCAGGGCCTGCTGCGAGGTCTGGGTCCAGGGCTTGGTGCGGTTCAGCACCAGCCCGACCGGCAGCTTGCGGCTGTGCACGCGCGGTACCTGGGCCAGGCTGTTGAGGAAGCCGACGATGGCTTCGATGTCCAGTGCCGAGGGCAGCACCGGCACCACCACGGCATCGGCAGCGTCGAGGAAATGCGGGATATCGTCGGCCAGCGCGCCGGCCGGTGCATCGATCACCACGGTATCGGTACCGTCGGGCAGCTTCTGCGCCCATTGCTTCTTGCGGTACACGTCGATCGGCAGCACCGCGCTTTCCAGCCCGGCCCGGCGCTGTGCCCAGCGGGTGCTGGAGCCCTGCGGGTCGGCATCGGCGATCACCGTGGCCTTGCCTTGCAATGCCGCGTACGCGGCCAGGTGGGTGGCGATGGTGGTCTTGCCCACCCCGCCTTTGGAACCGGCCACCAGGATCGTCTTCATGCCAGCCTCGCTTCCGGGTACGTGCCCCGAGCGTACACCGCCGATGGTGACGGAAGGTAGAGCCGTGCTGAACCAGTGCCCCCGGCCTTTGCTATCGTGGCGCCCCCGAAGGATCGAACCGCCATGAGCGAACTGCAGGACCTGAGCGCGCTGATCCGCGCCAACACGCCGTTGATCGTGGTCGAGACCCAGGATGAGGGTCGCATCGTCGAGCTGTTCCGGCAGACGCTGATGCATGTCTGGCGGGCCCTGCACCGCTGGTCGATCACCGAGGGCCTGCGTCGCATCGACCTGGAGCGCGAGGACGAGCCGGTCGGTCCGCCCGATGCCAGCGCCGCACTGCAGATGATCCGCCAGGCCGACCAGCGCGGCGTGTATCTGCTGCTCGATTTCCACCCCTACCTGGGCTACGCCAGCCACCAGCGTGCCCTGCGCGACCTGATCCAGCGCCGCCACAGCGAACCGCACGTGCTGGTGCTGATCGGCGCCAAGGTGGAACTGCCCGCCGAACTGGAAGCCCTGGCGGTGCGCTTCAACCCGCGCCTGCCCGACGCCAATGCGCTGTTGAAGATGCTGCGCGAGGAAGCCGATGCCTATGCACGCGAACACGGCGGGCGCCGGGTGGAAGTGGACAGCGAAGCGGTCAAGAAGATCCTGAAGAACCTGCAGGGCCTGAGCCTGGTCGATGCGCGGCGCATCGCGCGGCAGCTGATCTATGCCGATGGCGCGCTGCGCGACGACGACCTGCCACAGTTGGCCCGGCTGAAGTTCGAGCTGCTCAACCGCAGCGGCCACCTGTTCTTTGAACATGACAGCGCGCGCTTCGGCGATGTGGCCGGCGCCAACCGGCTCAAGCGCTGGATCAACCAGCGTCGCGTCGCCTTCATCGCCGGCTCGGCACCGGCCGGGCTGGACCCGCCGCGCGGCATGCTGCTGCTGGGCGTGCAGGGCTGCGGCAAGTCGATGCTGGCCAAGGCCACCGCCGCCGGCTTCGGCGTGCCGCTGCTGCGCCTGGACGTGGGCGCGCTGTACAACAAGTACCACGGCGAGACCGAAGCCAACCTGCGCCAGGCACTGGCCTCGGCCGAGCAGCTGGCGCCGTGCGTGCTGTGGATGGATGAGATCGAAAAGGGCCTGGCCACCGGCACCGAGGATGGCGGCGTGTCGCGCCGCGTGCTCGGCTACCTGCTGACCTGGATGGCCGAGCGCAAGGCGCCGGTGTTCATCGTGGCCACCGCCAACCAGGTGCACGAGCTGCCGGCCGAGCTGCTGCGCAAGGGCCGCTTCGACGAGATCTTCTTCGTCGACCTGCCCTCGGCCGATGTGCGCGTGGAACTGCTGCGGCTGCACCTGGGACGGCGCCAGCTCAATGCCGACGACTTCGCGCTGCCGGCACTGGCCGCAGCGGCCAACGGGTTTTCCGGTGCGGAAATCGAGCAGGCGATCGTGGCCGGGCTGTATTCGGCGCATGCCGAAGGCCGGCCGCTGGATACCGAACTGCTGATGGGCGAGATCCGCACGACACGGCCGTTGTCGGTGCTGATGGCCGAGCAGGTGGCGGCGTTGCGGGAATGGGCGTCGGGGCGCACGGTGTCCGCGGACGACTGAAGGTCGCCGCCACCGCGTCCATCCACGCAGGGCGTGGATTCCCTGTCGGTCAGGGTGCGGTGTCTGGGCTCCAGCCAGCGGGCGGGGTCAGCGGCAGACCGTTTTCCTGCAACAGGCGGCTGATGGCTGCCGTCGTGCCTTCGCGCGCGGCGCGCTGCAGGTAGCCGGCGGGCAGCCCCCGCCGCCGCGCACTCAGCTGTTGCCACTGCAGCCAGTCAAGTGCGCGCTGGGCATCAGGATCGGCGGGCACCAGCCGCAGTGCCAGTTCCTGCAGACCCAGATCGCCACTGGCTGTCATCTGCGTGGCCAGCCTCCTGCACGTTGCGCTGTGCTGTGCCTGCCCGCACAGCGCAATGCCGGCGAAGTCCCACAAGGTGCGTTCCTCCAGCGACCCCAGTAGGGCGTCTTCGACGATCTGCCGCGGGCTGCGGTCCGCCTCCTCCAGCGGCGTGTCGGACAACGACACCCCTGCCAGCGCCTGCAGCTGCATCGCCAGCAGCCGCCGCGTCCCATCACCGAACGGTTGCCGTTCCGCGGCGGCGCGCAGCTGCTGTGTCGCCATGCCGACTTCTTCCAACCGCCAGGCCACCTGCACCGCCTGCCACGCGCCCTCGCCGTTGTCCTGATCGTCCGCACGCTGCGCCTCCAGCAGTGCCGGCAACAGCCCGGCACCTGTGGGCGCAGCCGTGGGCAAGCCAAGATTGCGACCGACGGGGTCACCGCAGGTGAGCGTGCCCTGGCACAGCCGCAACAGGCGGTGGCGGTGGAAGCGGTGCGCTGGCGCGGCCTGCCAGGCGTCCAGGAAAACCGGCGTGAGTGCATCGGCATCGGTCAGGCGCTGGCCGTCGGCCTGTACGCCCAATGCCAGCGACAACTCGGCCCCCTGCCAGCGCTCGGCCGGGACATCGCTGGCCTGCAGGGCGGCGATGCGGGTGACGACCGGCTGCAGCCAGTCCGGCACGGACCGGTCCTGAGCATTCAGTCCCCCTGGCAGCAGCAGCGACAGGAACAACAGCAAGGTAGCGCGTTGGCGCATCCGGAGCTCATGGCAGCGAAGGGCCAACCATTGTAGGCCCCCTTGCACGCCGCCAGCGGCCGGCCGCTGTCAGGGCCAGGCTGGAGGTGCGGCCGCCCAGGCCTGCTGTACTTCACCCAGCGTGGCACGCTCGTCGTCGCGCCATTGCGGCAACAGCTGCGCGTAATGACTGCTGTCGCGCCATTGCCCCGGCTCGGTCCGTACGGCGGCGGCATACCACTTCACCGCCTCCTGCTGCTGGCCGGCCCGCCACAGCGCCAACGCATAGCTCGGCGGTACCCAGCCCGGATTGCTGCGCAGGGTGCTGGCAGCGGCCTGCCACTGTTCCAGCGCGGCCAGCGCCTGGCCCTGCCGCAACAGGTCCCAGCCATAGTTCCAGCGTACGCTGCGGCCCAGCGCGCTCTGCACCGGCGCCTCGGCCAGTGCCTCGCGATAGAGCTTGTCGCCCAGTTCCGCGCGCCCCTGCGCGATGGCCACCGACGCCAGCTGCGCCGTGGCTTCCAGCCCCTTGCGGCCACGCTCGCGATGCTTCAGCAGCTGTGCCACCAGGTCTTCGCCTTCACCCTGCACCACCGTGATCGGCGCGGCAGCGGCGTCGCTGTCGAAATAGAACTCCTGCGGTGCCGGCAATGCCGGCGCGGCCCACACAGTGGCCGCTCCCGAAACCAGCAACACGCCGGCCAGGAACTGTCCTGCAACTGACATCCCAATTCCCCCAAGGTTGAAACACCAACCCTCCCTCTCTCTCCCCGATCCTAACCCCAGCACGGCCCCCGGCGCGAGTGCCGGGGGCCCTGGCCCCCCACTGTTACAATTCGCGCCTTTCCCGCCGCGTGCACCTGCGCGGCCGGTGCCAGCCGATCCTGACAGGCCAGCCATGACCAGTACCGCGCAACTCACCTCGCCCGCTTCCGCCGACCGGCTCGACCGTGATTACACGCTCGACCACAAGTACACCCGCAACGAAGGGCGGATCTACCTGAGTGGCGTGCAGGCGCTGGTGCGGCTGCCGCTGATGCAGCGCCTGCGCGACGAAGCTGCGGGCATCGACAGCGCCGGTTTCATCAGTGGCTATCGCGGCAGCCCGCTGGGCGGCTTCGACCTGGAACTGTGGCGCGCGCGCAAGCACCTGGAAACGGCCAAGGTGAAGTTCACCCCGGGCCTCAACGAGGACCTGGGCGCCACCATGGTGTGGGGTACCCAGCAGACCAATCTCTTCCCCGGTGCCAACGTGCAGGGCGTGTTCGGCATGTGGTACGGCAAGGGCCCGGGCGTGGACCGCTGCGGCGACGTGTTCAAGCACGCCAACGCCGCCGGCACGTCGCGCCATGGCGGTGTGCTGGCACTGGCCGCCGATGACCATGCCTGCCGCAGCTCGACCCTGCCGCATGGCAGCGAAGACGAATTCGTCAGCGCGATGATGCCGGTGCTGAACCCGGCCGGCGTGCAGGACATCCTCGACATGGGCCTGCTCGGCTGGGCGATGAGCCGTTACACCGGGCGTTGGGTCGGCTTCAAGACGATCGCCGAGACGGTGGAATCGTCGGCCTCGGTCGAGGTTGATCCGCTGGCCCGGCGCATCGTGCTGCCGGAGGACTTCGACATGCCCGCCGGCGGCCTCAACATCCGCTGGCCCGATCCGCCGCTGGACCAGGAGATGCGCCTGCACCGCTATGCGGTGAAAGCCGCGCAGGCCTTCGCGCGTGCCAACGGCATCGACAAGGTGGTGATGGACGCGCCGCGTGCGCGGCTGGGCATCGTCACCACCGGCAAGAGCTACCTGGACGTGCTGCAGGCACTGGAATACCTGGGCCTGGACGAGCAGGCCTGCGCCGACATCGGCATCCGCGTGTACAAGGTCGGCATGACCTGGCCGCTGGAACCGGAAGGCATCGCGCGCTTTGCGCAGGGCCTGGAAGACATCATCGTGGTGGAGGAGAAGCGTGCCTTCATCGAGCGCCAGATGAAGGAGCAGTTCTTCAACTGGCCGGCCAGCTGGGGCCAGCGCCCGTCCATCGTCGGCAAGTACGACGAGGCCGGCGAGTGGATCCTGCCGTCCACCGGCGAACTGACCCCGGCCACCATCGCCGGCGTGATCGGTCGCCGCATCCAGAAGTTCTTCAACAACGAATCCATCGAGCAGCGCCTGCAGTGGATGCAGGAGAAGGAAGCCGAGCTTGCGTTGCCGCGCGCCAGCTTCCCGCGCGTGCCGCACTACTGCTCCGGCTGCCCGCACAACACCTCCACCACCGTGCCGGACGGCTCGCGTGCGCTGGCCGGCATCGGTTGCCATTACATGGTGACCTGGATGGACCGCAGCACCGACACCTTCACCCACATGGGTGGCGAAGGCGTGACGTGGGCCGGGCAGGCAGCGTTCACCGACACCCAGCACGTGTTCCAGAACCTGGGCGACGGCACCTATTTCCATAGCGGTTCGCTGGCCATCCGCCAGGCGATCGCCGCCGGCGTCAACATCACCTACAAGATCCTCTACAACGACGCGGTGGCGATGACCGGCGGGCAGCCGGTGGACGGCCCGTTGAGCGTGCCGGACATCGCAAAGCAGATGCGGGCCGAGGGCATCCACACCATCATGGTGTTGTCGGACAACATCGCCAAGTGGACGCGCCAGCGCGAGCATTTCCCCAGCGACGTGGAATTCCACGACCGCAGCGAGCTGGATGCGGTGCAGAAGCGCCTGCGCGAAGTGAAGGGTGTTTCGATCCTGATCTACGAACAGACCTGCGCCACCGAGAAGCGCCGCCGCCGCAAGCGCGGCAAGCTGGAAGACCCGGCCAAGCGGGTGATGATCAATTCGCTGGTCTGCGAAGGCTGCGGCGACTGCGGCAAGAAGAGTTTCTGCGTGTCGGTGCTGCCGAAGGAGACCGAGTTCGGTCGCAAGCGCGACATCGACCAGTCCAACTGCAACAAGGACTATTCCTGCGTCAACGGCTTCTGCCCGAGCTTCGTCACCGTGCACGGTGGGCAACCGCGCAAGGGCAGCAAGCGCGATGCCTCCACGCTGCTGGACAACCTGCCGGCACCGGTGGTGCGCGGCACCCTGGAGCAACCCTGGAACATCCTGATCACCGGCGTTGGCGGTACCGGCGTGGTGACCATCGGCGCCCTGCTGGGCATGGCCGGTCACCTTGAAGGCAAGGGCGCCTCGGTGCTCGACCAGACCGGCCTGGCGCAGAAGGGTGGCGCAGTGACCACGCACATCCGCATCGCCCGCCGCCCGGACGACATCCATGCGGTGCGCATCGCCGCTGGTGAAGCCGATCTGGTGCTGGGCTGCGACATGGTGGTGGTCAACGACTACTGGGCACTGTCGAAGGTACGCGCCGGCCGTTCGCAGGTGGTGCTCAATACCTACGAAGCGATGCCGGGCACCTTCACCACCCGCCCGGACATGCAGTTCCCCGCCGCCGACATCATCGCCGGCGTGCGCGTGGCCCTGGGTGGCGAGGAGCCGCTGCTGCTGGACGCAACCGAGCTGGCCACCGCGCTGCTCGGCGATGCGATCGCCGCCAACCTGTTCATCCTCGGCTACGCCTGGCAGCAGGGCCTGGTGCCGCTGTCGTTCGAGTCGCTGATGCGCGCCATCGAACTCAACGGCGCGGCCGTGGCGATGAACCAGCAGGCCTTCGCCTGGGGCCGCCTGGCCGCGGTCGATCCGCAGGCCGTGCAGCAGGCCGCCGGCCTGGTGCGCAACCGCCACACCGACACCGAGAACACGCCGGGCCCGCTGCATGCGCTGCCGCCGGGCGAATGGGAAGGCAACGAGTGGGGCGCTACCGCCGCACCGCGCAACACCGGTGACGAGCGCGAGCTGCGCGGGCTGCCGACGCACGGTGGCGATGTCGCCTTCCTGCCGCTGGACGATGCGCGCCTGTCGCGCTCGCTGGACGAGATGATCGAGCGCCGCTCGGCCTTCCTGACCGACTACCAGGATGCGGCCTACGCCAACCGCTACCGCAGCCTGGTCGAGCGCGTACGCGCGGCCGAAGCCGAGCGCATCGGCGGCTCCACCGCGTTGACCGAAACCGTGGCCCGCTACCTGTTCAAGCTGATGGCGTACAAGGACGAGTACGAAGTGGCGCGCCTGTACACCAGCGGCGACTTCCAGCGGCGCCTGCAGCAGCAGTTCGAAGGCGATTACCAGCTGCGCTTCCATCTGGCACCGCCGCTGTTCGCCAAGAAGGACGAACAGGGCCGGCTGCAGAAGAAGGAATACGGCCCGTGGATGTTCAAGGCGTTCGGCCTGCTGGCGAAGCTGAAGTTCCTGCGCGGTGGTCGCCTGGATGTGTTCGGCCGCACCGAAGAGCGTCGCATGGAGCGCCAGCTTATCACCGATTACGAGGCGACCGTGCAGCAGCTGATCGACGGACTGGATGACGACCGCCTGGCACTGGCGGTGGAGATTGCCAGCGTGCCCGAGCACATCCGCGGCTTCGGCCACGTCAAGGAAGCGCACTTCGAGAAGGCCAAGGCCCGCGAAGCGGTGCTGCTGGCGCAGTGGCGCAACCCGAAGGCGCTGCATATCGTGCAGGTGGCGTAATAGCGGCAGGTGGTAGTGCCGGCCGCTGGCCGGCATCTGCCCTTCCCGGACAATGTGTTGCCGGCCAGCGGCCGGCACTACCGGTAGTTGCCGGCCAGCGGCCGGCACTACCGGTGATTCACCCCAACCGCCACAGCAGCAGGCGGTTGTTGGCCGGCATCGCCACATCCCCCAGGCGGGTAAAGCCGTTGTCGGCGGCCAGCGCCTGCACCGCTTCGCTATCGCGGATGCCGCTGCGCGGATCACGCGCCTTCAGCCACGCATCGAACTGCGCATTGCTGTCGCTGGTGTAGCGACCGCCGTAGTTGAACGGGCCGTACACCGCCAGCAACGCGCCGTGGCGCAGCAGGGGTGGCAGTGCGGCAAACAACGCCTGCACGTGCTCCCAGCTCATGATGTGCAGGGTATTGGCACTGAATGCAGCGTCGAACGTGCTGCCTTCCGGCAAGCTCAGGCCGGGCGCTGGCGGCAGCTCCACCTGCAGCGCCACCGGTGGCAGCAGGTTCAGCAGCGCTGCCTCCGCGCGCCAGGCCTCGATGCCGGGCAGATGATCCGGATGGTCGCTGGGCTGCCAGCGCAGCCATGGCCAGCGCTCGGCGAAGAAAGCGGCATGCTGGCCGGTGCCGCTACCGATCTCCAGCACCCGGTGGCGATCTCCCATCCACGGGTCGAGCGCAGCGGCGATCGGTTCGCGGTTGCGTTCGCAGGCTTCTGAATACGGCTTGCTCGACATCGAGACGGCGTCCAGGCGGGGTCGGCTTCATTGTGCACGAGGGGGGTGTTGCTCGGCAGGGCTGCGCCCTGCACCTGCAGAGGCCGCGGCAACTGCCGGAGCAACAGCAGAAGCTGGCTTCCTGCGGGATGGCGGGGTGGGTCCGGTGGCGGGGGACGCCGTAAACCCGTCCTTGGGGGCTTGGCCGCGGCATCCATGCCGCGGACACCCCCGCCACCGGACCCATCCCGCCTTCGACAGTTTTCCGCGATCTGCTGGAACGGCTCTTGGGGTCGGCTCTTGGGGTCAGATCCGTTTTCCTGCGGAAAACGGATCTGACCCCAGATTTATTTCGATACCTGACAGATGTGTCGACCAAGGTCGACACCTACCAACAGCCGCGGAGATCTGTCAGAGGTGGGGCGGTGTCGGAGTGCGGGGTGTCAGCCGCATGGATGCGGCTGCCAAGCCTCCATGGACGGATTCACGGCGTCCCCGCACTCCGACACCGCCCCGCCCACCCACGGAATGCCCGCTTTTGACGTTGACGTTGCTGCTGAGGTTGCCGGCCAGCGGCCGGCACTACAACAGGTGCAGGGCTGCAAGCCCTGCCGAAACCCTCCCCGACCATGACTGCAGTCACTTGCCCGAATGTCCGCCGCTGGCGAAAGTCGAGGAGTTGACGTGATCGGATCGGTCCTTTGCCGGCCGCACGGAAGTGAGAGAGAGACGCTGTGCAACGACGTGAGTTCCTGGCATTTTCCGCTCTGGGCCTGGCGGGCCTGGCCCTGCCGCATTCGCGGCTGATCGCCGCCGAGCAGTTGCTGGCCCCGGTCGACCCGGCCAAGCGCCGGCGCCTGGCCGAGGTCGCCCTCGCTGCCGCGCGTTCGGCCAAGGCCAGCTACTGCGACGTGCGCATCGGGCGCTACCTCAACCAGTCGGTGATCACCCGCGAGCACCAGGTCGGCAACGTGACCAACCGCGAATCGTCCGGTGTGGGCGTGCGGGTGATCGTCAACGGTGCGTGGGGTTTCGCCGCCACCCACCAGCAGACCGAAGCGGCGGTGCGCACCGCCGTCGAACAGGCCACCGCCATCGCCCGCGCCAATGCCAGCATCCAGTCCCGCCCGGTGCAGCTGGCGCCCACCTCGGCGGTCGGCGAGGTGCGTTGGCAGACACCCATCCGCCGCAATGCGATGGAAGTGCCGATCCAGGACAAGGTCGAGCTGCTGCTGGCGCTCAATGCGGCCGCACTGAATGCGGGTGCCGACTACATCAATTCCACCCTGTTCCTGGTCAACGAGCAGAAGTACTTCGCTTCCAGCGACGGCTCGTTCATCGACCAGGACATCCACCGTATCTGGCTGCCGTTCACCGCCACCGCCATCGACAAGGCCAGCGGCAAGTTCCGCACCCGCGCCGGCCTGTCCTCGCCGATGGGCATGGGCTACGAGTTCCTTGATGGCGATGCACGCGGCAAGGTGCAGCTGCCCGGTGGCATCACTGCGTACCGTGATTCCTATGACCCGGTCGAGGACGCCATCGCAGCCGCCCGCCAAGCGCGCGAGAAGCTGAAGGCGCCCTCGGTGAAGCCCGGCAAGTACGACCTGGTGCTGGATCCGTCCAACCTGTTCCTCACCATCCACGAGAATGTCGGCCACCCGCTGGAACTGGACCGCGTGCTCGGCTACGAGGCCAACTACGCCGGCACCAGCTTCGCCACCCTGGACAAGCGCGATGCCGGTTTCCGCTGGGGCAGCGACATCGTCACCTTCTTCGCCGACAAGACCCAGCCGGGCAGCCTCGGCGCGGTCGGCTACGACGACGAAGGGGTGAAGACCCAGCGCTGGGACCTGGTGCGCGACGGCATCCTGGTCGACTACCAGGCGACGCGCGATGAGGCCCACATCCTCGGCCGCGACGCCTCGCATGGCTGCAGCTATGCCGACTCGTGGTCCAGCGTGCAGTTCCAGCGCATGGCCAATGTCTCGCTGGCGCCGGGCAGGACGCCGCTCAGCGTGGAGGACATGATCAAGGACGTGGAGAACGGCATATACATCCATGGCCGCGGCTCGTACTCCATCGACCAGCAGCGCTACAACGCGCAGTTTGGCGGCCAGCTGTACTACCAGATCAGGAACGGAAAGATCACCGGCATGGTCGAGGATGCGGCCTACCAGATCCGCACGCCGGAGTTCTGGAACGCCTGCACCGCCATCTGCGATGAACGCGACTTCCGTCTTGGCGGTTCGTTCTTCGACGGCAAGGGCCAGCCCGGCCAGGTGTCGGCGGTCTCGCACGGTTCGTCCACCACCCGTTTCAACGGCATCAACATCATCAACACCGCGCGCAGTCTCGGCGCTTGAGCCACCCGTCCTTCATGGAGAGCAGCCTTGCACAGACGTGACTTCCTGGCCCTGACCGGGCTTACCGCTGGCGGCCTGATCGTGCCGTCGTTCTTCGGCAAGGCGATCGCCGCCGAGCAGCTGCAGTCCAGCCTCGACCCTGCGCTGAAGAAGCGCCTGGCCGACGCCGCCCTGCAGGCCGCGCGCAGCGCCGGCGCCACCTACTGCGACGTGCGCATCGGCCGCTACCTGCGGCAGTTCGTGATCACCCGCGAGGACAAGGTGCAGAACGTGGTCAACACCGAGTCCACCGGTGTGGGCATCCGCGTGATCGTCAACGGCGCCTGGGGCTTTGCCGCCACCAATGCGCTCAGCACCGCCGACG
Source organism: Stenotrophomonas indicatrix (assembly GCF_002750975.1). Classification (NCBI taxonomy): domain Bacteria; kingdom Pseudomonadati; phylum Pseudomonadota; class Gammaproteobacteria; order Lysobacterales; family Lysobacteraceae; genus Stenotrophomonas; species Stenotrophomonas indicatrix. Next base: position 186,177 of record NZ_PEJS01000002.1, on the reverse strand, counting down.
TGGCCCGTGCCGCGCAGCAGGCCGCGGCGATCGCCAAGGCCAACGCGGGCGTGCAGACCGCGCCGGTGCAGCTGGCCAAGGCGCCGGGCGTGGGCGAGGTCAGCTGGAAGACGCCGATCCGCAAGAATGCGATGGAGGTGCCGATCAAGGAGAAGGTCGACCTGCTGCTGGACGTCAACGCCGCGGCGATGGGCGCCGGCGCCAGCTTCGTCAACTCGATGCTGTTCCTGGTGAACGAGCAGAAGTACTTCGCCTCCACCGACGGTTCCTACATCGACCAGGACGTGCACCGCATCTGGGCACCGATGACGATCACCGCCATCGACAAGGCCAGCGGCAAGTTCCGCACCCGCGAAGGCCTGTCCGCACCGATGGGCCTAGGCTACGAGTACCTCGATGGCGCGGCTGCCGGCAAGGTGCTCACGCCCAATGGCGTGGTCAACTACAGCTCGTCCTACGACATGAAGGAAGATGCCATCGCGGCGGCCAAGCAGGCGCAGGAGAAGCTGAAGGCGCCGTCGGTGAAGCCCGGCAAGTACGACCTGATCCTGGATCCGTCGCACACCTGGCTGACCATCCACGAGTCGATCGGCCACCCGCTGGAGCTGGACCGCGTGCTCGGCTACGAAGCCAACTACGCCGGCACCAGCTTCGCCACCCTGGACAAGCGCGAGCAGCATTTCCAGTACGGCAGCGAGCACGTGAACATCTTTGCCGACAAGACCCAGCCGGGCAGCCTCGGCGCGGTCGCGTACGACGATGAAGGCGTGAAGTGCAAGCGCTGGGACCTGATCAGCAACGGCAAGCTGGTCGACTACCAGACCATCCGCGACCAGGCCCACATCCTCGGCAAGACCGAATCCGATGGCTGCTGCTATGCCGACTCGTGGTCCAGCGTGCAGTTCCAGCGCATGGCCAACGTGTCGATGGCGCCGGGCAAGTCGCCGCTGAGCGTGTCGGACATGATCAAGGACGTGGAGAACGGTATCTACATCATCGGGGATGGTTCGTTCTCGATCGACCAGCAGCGCTACAACGCGCAGTTCGGCGGCCAGCTGTTCTACGAGATCAAGAACGGAAAGATCACCCGCATGCTCGAAGACGTGGCCTACCAGATCCGCACCCCGGAATTCTGGAATGCCTGCAGTGCCGTGGCCGATGAACGCGACTACCGCCTGGGCGGTTCGTTCTTCGATGGCAAGGGCCAGCCCGGCCAGGTTTCGGCGGTCTCGCACGGTTCGTCCACCGCGCGCTTCAACGGCATCAACGTCATCAACACCGCACGCAGCCTCGGCTGACCGGTCAGGAGCCCTTACACCATGAGTATCTTCACCGAAGCCCAGGCCAAGGCCATCCTCGACAAGGTCATCGCCCTGTCCAAGGCCGATGAGTGCACGGCCGTACTGGCCGGTTCCATCAACGGCAACATCCGTTTCGCCCTGAACAACGTGTCCACCAGCGGCATCGTCGACAACACCGAACTGGCCGTCACCGTGGCCTTCGGCAAGCGCGTGGGTACCGCCTCGATCAACGAGTTCGACGACGCGGCGCTGCAGCGCGTGGTGCGTCGCGCCGAAGACCTGGCCCGCCTGGCCCCGGAAAACCCGGAGTTCATGCCGGCCATCGGCAAGCAGACCTACCGCCCCAGCCCGACCTTCAGCGAATCCACCGCCGCCATCGATCCGGCCTTCCGCGCCAAGGTCGCCGCCGATTCGATCGCGCCGTGCCGTGGCAACGGGCTGATCGCTGCAGGCTTCCTCGAAGACGGCCAGGGCTTCTACGCCACGGCCAACAGCAACGGCAACTTCGGCTACCAGCGCACCACCAACTTTGACTACACCTGCACCGTGCGCACCGAAGACGGCCGTGGTTCGGGCTGGGTGGGTCGCAACCTGAAGGACGCTGCCGACTTCAAGGCCGACCAGGACATCCGCATCGCCATGCGCAAGGCGACCGAGTCGCAGGAAGCCAAGGCACTGGAACCCGGCAAGTACACGGTGATCCTGGAGCCGGCAGCAGCCGCCGGCCTGATCAGCTTCATGATGAACTTCTTCAGCGCACGCTCGGCCGATGAAGGGCGCAGCTTCCTGTCGAAGAAAGGCGGTGGCAACAAGCTGGGCGAGCAGGTCTACGATCCGCGCGTGAACATGCATGCCGACCCGTGGCACCCGGACGCGCCGGTGCTGCCGTGGGACAACGAGGGCATGCCGCGTGAGCGCATCGCCATCATCGAGAACGGCAAGGTCGCCAACCTCGACTACTCGCGCTTCTGGGCACAGAAGCAGGGCAAGACCGCCAAGGCCACGCCCGGCAACCTGCTGATGAGCGGTGGCGAGAAGAGCACCGCCGAACTGGTGCGCGGCACCCAGAAGGGCATCCTGGTCACCCGTACCTGGTACATCCGCATGGTCGATCCGCAGACCGTGCTGCTGACCGGCCTGACCCGCGATGGCACCTTCTACATCGAGAACGGGCAGATCAAGCATCCGGTGAAGAACTTCCGCTTCAACGAATCGCCGGTGATCATGCTCAACAACATCGAAGAGCTGGGCAAGCCGGTGCGCGTGGCCGGTGACGAGTCCAACTTCGTGATGATGATTCCGCCGATGAAGCTGCGCGATTTCACCTTTACTTCGTTGTCCGACGCGGTCTGATGGATCGACGGGCCTGCCTGCGCTGGTTGGCCGCTGCCGCTTCGGCGGCGGCGCTGCCAGCATGGGCGCAGGCAGGCCCGCGCAGTTCGCGCTACGACTTCTGGTTCACCCGCCTGCAGTACGACTCCGGCGACTGGGACGTGGACGCGCGCATGCCGTCCAACCTGATCACCTCGCTGATCGACTACACCTCCCTGCGGGTGGACCCGCAGGAACGCGTGGTGGCGTTGGCCGACCCACGCATGCTGGAGGCGCCGTTCTGCTACCTGGCCGGGCACACCCTGGTCGAGTTCAACGCCGCCGAACGGCAGAACTTCGTGCGCTACGTGCGCAACGGTGGCTTCGTCTTCGTCGACGACTGCAACCACGATATCGACGGTCTGTTCGCCACCTCGTTCGAAGCGCAGATGGGCCGGCTGTTCGGGCCGAAGGCGCTGCAGAAACTGCCCAACAGCCACGCGCTGTACCGCAGCTTCTTCCGCTTCCCCGACGGCCCGCCCGCGACCAGCTTCGAGCTCAACGGCTGGGGCGATGACCTGGTGCACGACTACCTGAAAGGCATCGAGGTCGATGGCCGGCTCGGTCTGCTCTACAGCAACAAGGACTACGGCTGCGAGTGGGACTACGACTGGCGCAACAAGCGTTTCCTGGCCGAAGACAACACCCGCTTCGGCGTCAACATCGTGATGTACGCATTGAACAATTGAACGGACCACGCCCATGACCTCCCCCGACCTCGATTCCCTGCTGCCGCGCCTGCATGCGCTGCGCAGCGCCCTGGCCCACGCCGTGGTCGGCCAGCACACCGTGGTCGAGCAGCTGCTGATCGGCCTGCTGGCCGGTGGCCACTGCCTGCTGGAAGGCGCGCCGGGGCTGGGCAAGACCCTGCTGGTGCGCTCGCTGGGGCAGGCACTGGAACTGCAGTTCCGGCGCGTGCAGTTCACCCCCGACCTGATGCCCAGCGACATCCTGGGCACCGAACTGCTGGAAGAAGACCATGGCACCGGTCATCGCCATTTCCGCTTCCAGCAGGGCCCGATCTTCACCAACCTGCTGCTGGCCGACGAGCTCAACCGCACCCCGCCCAAGACCCAGGCGGCGCTGCTGGAAGCGATGCAGGAGCGTACGGTCAGCTACGCCGGCACGACCTACACATTGCCGGCGCCGTTCTTCGTGCTGGCCACGCAGAATCCGATCGAACAGGCCGGTACCTACCCCTTGCCCGAAGCACAGCTGGACCGCTTCCTGCTGCATGTGCTGGTCGATTACCCCAGCGAGGAAGAAGAGCGGCAGATCCTCGAACAGACCACCGGCGGTGCCGCGGAAAGCGTGCCGAAGGTGATGGATGCCGAAGCGGTGATCGCGCTGCAGGCGGCGGTGCGCCAGGTGCATGTCAGTCCCGACGTGCTGGCCTGGATCACCCGCCTGGTCCGCGCCAGCCGCCCCGGCGATGGCGCACCAGCGGCGATCAACCAGTGGGTGAAATGGGGCGCGGGTCCGCGTGCCGGGCAGTCGCTGGTACTGGCCGCCAAGGCGCGCGCACTGCTGCAGGGACGCTTCGCCGCCACGCGCGAGGATGTGCAGGCGCTGGCGGCACCGGTGATGCGCCATCGCCTGCTGCTGTCCTTTGCCGCCGAAGCCGAGCAGAAGCGGGCCGACGATGTGGTCGCCGCACTGCTGCAGGCCGTTCCCTTCCCGGGTTGATCCACTGGTGACCGCAGGCACGCCGCTGCTGCTGCCACCCGACCTGCGTGCGCGCCTGCGTGCGCTGCGCCTGCGGCCACGCCTGGCCAGCGGTGCGAGTGGCATCGGCCAGCATGCCAGCCGCAGCCGCGGCGCCGGCCTGGAATTCGCCCAGTACCGCGCCTACGAGCCCGGTGACGAACTGCGCCAGATCGACTGGAAGCTGTATGCGCGCTCGGACCGCTTCTTCGTGCGCGAATCCGAGCGCGAAAGCCCGATCACTGTCTGGCTGCTGCTCGATGCCACGGCCTCGGCGGGCCAGTCCGACCGTACAGCGCCAGGACGCAGCCGCCTGGATCACATGCGGCAGCTGGCTGCCTGCGTGGTCGAGCTGGCGCTGCAGCAGGGTGATCGCTTCGGCCTGCTGGCGATCAACGGCGAAGGCCTGCAGCTGGTGCCGGCCGCGCATGGCGCGCGCCAGCGCGACCGCGTGCATCTGCAGCTGCATGCCCTGCAGGCGCGCGGCGCATGGCCGGCCGCAGAGCGGCTGCGACCGCTGTGGGAGCGCGTGCGCCCCGGCGATCTGCTGCTGGCCATCGGCGATGGCTTCGACGACGCGGGCATCGTGCTGCTGGAGCAGTTGGCCAGCGCCCGCCGCGAGGTGATGCTGCTGCAGGTGCTGACGGCCGACGAGCGCGATTTCCCCTTCGACGCAGGCCATCGTTTCCGCGATCCGGAAACGGGCGATGAACTTCTCGGCGATGGCGCTGCGATCCGCGCCGACTACCTGCAGCGCTTCACCCAGGCGCGCGCCGCGCTGCAGTCGCGCCTTCAGGCCAGTGGCATCGCCTGCGCGACCGGTTGGCTGGATCAGCCGCTGGACCAGCCGCTGCAGGCGCTGTTCGGCCGCAGGGGCGGCGCATGAGCCTGCTGTTCCCGCTGGGCCTGGCGGCGCTGGCCGCATGGCTGCTGCCACTGCTGATCCACCTCGCCCGCCGTCATCCCTACACGCCGCTGGATTTCGCTGCGCTGCGCTGGCTGCGCGCCCAGGTGCGACCGCGCCAGCGCATCCGCTTCGATGATTGGCCGCTGTTGCTGGTGCGCCTGCTGTTGCTGGCCGCACTGGCCCTGCTGCTGGCGCGCCCGGCGCTGACCGGTCCTGCGCCCGTGCCGGCAGCGTGGACGGTGGTGGCACCGGGCCTGGACGCGACCGCGCTGCGCGGCAGCACCGATGCGCGCAACTGGCATTGGCTGGCGCCGGGCTTTCCCACCATCGACCAGCCCGCGCCGGCAGACACTGCTGCCCTGCCCAGCCTGCTGCGCGAGCTGGACGCGCAGTTGCCGGCCGGCACCGCGCTGACCGTACACGTACCCGACCCCTTGCCCGGCCTTGACGGTGCCCGCCTGCAGCTGTCGCGCGAGGTGCAGTGGCAGCCGCACGCGCTGGCCATCACCGCGCCGCCACACGCTTCCCCGGCACCACGCCTGCGTACGCGCAGCGATGCACCGGCCGCTGCGCTGCAATGGCTGGGCGCGTTGCAGCGCGCGTGGAGCACGCAACCATTGGCGGCCCCCCTGGCCGACGACGCCTTGCCTGCCCGCGGCGAGATCGGCGTATGGACCGCCACCGATGCGCTGCCTGGCACCTGGCAGCGCTGGCTGCAGCAGGGCGGCACGGTGCTGACCGCTGCGAAACCGCCAGCGGGTGCACCCGTACTGCTGCGCGATGCAGACAATGCACCGCTGCTGTGGCAGCAGCGCATCGGCCAGGGCCGCCTGCTGCATCTGCCCGGCGAATGGAACGTGGCCCGCAACAGTGCACTGCGCGATGACGGCCTGCCGCGCGACCTGCTGCAGGCCCTGCAACCGCCATCAACGCCGCGGCTGGGAGATGCGCAGGACCAGGCACCACGCCAGGCGCCCCTGCCTGCCGCAACGTCGCCCGTGCGCGAACCCACCGCCTGGCTGCTGCTGGTGATCGTGCTGCTGTTCGCGCTTGAGCGCTGGATGGCGAGCAGCGCGCGACGCAGGGCTGCACCATGAAGGCGCTGCAACAGGCATGGCAGCGCGCACGTCGGCGCCGCGCGGCGATCACCCTGCTGCTGGGCCTGCCGTGGGCGCTGGCGTCAGCGGCACTCGCGCTGCGCGTGTCCGGTTTCGATATCGCCTGCGTCGTGGCAACCGTGGCCCTGCTGATCATTGCGGCCGCAGCGACGATGCGCGCCCGGCAGCTGGACCGACGCTGGTTGCAGCGCAGGCTCGATGCCAGTGGTGCCAGCGAAGACAGCGCCGATCTGCTGTTTGCCGATGGCGCTGCGCTCAACCCACTGCAGCAGCGCCAGCGCACGCACGTGCTGGCTGCGCTTGAACACAACCTCCCCGAGCTGCGACCACGCTGGCCACGCAGGGCAGTGGCGCTGTGCTGGATTGGCGGCATCGCCGTCGCTGTGCTGGCACTGGGCTGGCCGCACAGCGGCGCACCGCGCCCAACGGCGCCTGCCTCGCCGCAAAGCAGCGCCAAGGCCGGTCCATTGCGCCTGCAGTCCACTCGACTGCGCATCGACGCACCGGCCTACACCGGCCAACCCACGCGTACGCAGAACGCACTCGACGCCAAGGTCGCCGCCGACAGTCGCCTGTCCTGGTCACTGCGCTTCGACCGTGCACCCAGCAACGCCTGGCTGCAGTTCCACGACGGTCGACGCCTTCCGTTGCGCGAGCGCAATGGTGAATGGCAGGCGCAGGACGTAGCGCGTACCCCGGTGCTGTATCGCGTGGTCAGCGAACCGGCGCTGGCCGAAACCCGCCTGCATCGGCTCGACGTGGTCGCCGACCGTGCGCCGACGGTGCGCGTGATCGAGCCTGCCACCAGCCTGGTGCTGGGCACCCCCGGGCAACGGCAGTGGACGCTGCGCTTCGAGGCCGGCGACGATCATGGCGTCTCCGCGCGGGCGACGCTGTCGATCACCATCACCCAGGGCAGCGGCGAGAACATCACCTTCGTGCGCCGCAGCGTGACGCTCAGCGGCAGCGGCGAGGTGAAGGCACGGCGCTTTGCCCATACCCTTGATCTGGCCGCGCTGGGCGCACAGCCCGGCAACGATGTGATCGCCCAGCTGGAAGTGCGCGACAACCACGCGCCGGCAGCACAGGTCGGCCGCAGCAGCAGCGTGATCCTGCGCCTGCCCAGCGCCGAGGCCGTGCTCGGTGCCGAACTGGAAGGCCGCATCAAGAAGACCCTGCCCGCGTACTTCCGCAGCCAGCGGCAGATCATCATCGACGCCGAGGCGTTGATCCGCGAACGCCGGAGCGTAGCCGCCGATACCTTCGTCAAGCGCAGCGATGCGATCGGCGTCGACCAGCGCATCCTGCGCCTGCGCTACGGCCAGTTCCTGGGCGAAGAAAGCGAGGGCGCGCCGAAGCCACCGCCGACCAGCGACCTGCCCACCAGCGATTCGCCGGCGGCAGACGCACACGATGACGATCATGAGCACGGTCACGGCGCCGAGGCCGGCGCACACGACGAGCACGGCCACGACCACGGTGGCGCAGCCAGCGGCAATGACACGCCGCCGGTGTTCGGCAGCGCCACCGACGTGCTGTCCGAGTACGGGCATACCCACGACCACGCCGAGGCGGCGACGCTGCTTGACCCGCAGACACGCGCCACCTTGAAGGCCGCGCTGGACCAGATGTGGTCGGCCGAAGGCGAGCTGCGCCAGGGCCGCCCCGAGCAGGCCCTGCCGTTTGCCTACAAAGCGCTGGCGTTCATCAAGCAGGTGCAGCAGGCCGAGCGCATCTATCTGGCGCGCGTCGGCCCGGAGCTGCCGCCGATCGACGAGAGCCGGCGCCTGGGCGGCGACCGTGCCGGGCTGGCCAGCCGCGACCTGCCGCTGGCCGCGCGCACGCCGCCCGATCCGGCCGTCGTCGAGGCCTGGCAGCGATTGGGCGACGAGGACGGCACGCCCGATCTGGACATGCTGGCCGCCTGGCAGCAGCGCAACAACGCCTTCCTGCCCGATGCACTGGACCTGGCTGCCGCCATCGAACAACTACGCATCGACCCCGGCTGCACCGAGTGCCGGCAGCGCCTGCGCGCGCAGCTGTGGCGTGCACTGCAGCGGCCACTGCCGCAGGTGATGCGACGCCGTGCGGCCGATGCCATGGGGCAGCGCTACCTCGATGCGCTGGAAGCACAGCCATGAGCACATCGGCATTGAACGTGTGGGTCGCAGTGGCGCTGGCGCTGATCGTGCTGGTCGCCAGTGCGCGCCAGCTGCGTTCGCCCACGCAGAGGCGCGGCCGTCTTATCGCCGTGCTCACGCTGCAGGCGGCCGCCGCTGCGCTGCTGTATGTCTGCCTGGTGCCGCCCTCACAGCGCGCTTCCCTGGCCGGCCTGGTGGTGATCGGCGCCGGGGCCGACAAGACCGGTGCACTGCCCACCGGCGACACCCGGGTGCTGCTGCCGGAAGCAACCGATATGGCCGGTGCAGCGCGCGTGCCGGACCTGGCCACCGCACTGCGCCGCTATCCGTCCTCCACGGTGACACTGATCGGTGCCGGCCTGGCCGCGCGTGACCGCGATGCCGCACTGCCCGCTGACACGCGCTGGCAGGCACCCTCTGCAGCCAACGGCTGGATCGCCCTGCAGCCGCCCGTGGACACCGCTCCCGGTGCGCGCTTCGACGTACACGCACAGGCACGCGGCGTAGACCGAGCGCAGGCCGAACTGCTGGACCCGGCCGGTGCCGTGGTCGATCGTGCAACGCTGGCAGAGGATGGCCGTGTACAGCTCAGCGGCATCGCCCGCGCCGAGGGCCGCAGCGTGTTCCAGCTGCGCCTGCTGGATGCGCAGGGCCATGTGGCCGACAGCGTGCCGGTGCCCCAGCAGACCCTGGCCGCCGCTCCGCTGCGCGTGCTGGTGCGCTCGGCTGCCCCCGGCGCCGAACTGAAGTACCTGCGCCGCTGGGCCACCGATGCCGGCATCCGCGTGCAGGTGCAGGCCGAGACCGGCGCAGGCCTCAGCCTGGGCGACGGCAACGTGGCGTTGGACGCCTCCACGCTGGCGCGCAGCGATCTGCTGCTGCTCGACGAACGCAGCCTGGCTGCGCTCGGTGCCGCTCAGCTGGCGGCCGTGCGCCAGGCCCTGCGCGATGGCCTGGGCCTGCTGGTGCGCAGTACCGGCGCGCCATCAGCCAGCGCACGGCAACGCCTGCGCGATCTCGGCCTGCCCGTGCAGGGCGATGCCAGCAGCCAGGTTGCGGCAATGCCCGGCGAGGGTGACGCAACGATGCTGCAGGCACGTCGCGGGCCACTTGCCGCCGGCACCCTGCCCACCGCTGATGGCGAAGACGCCGACCGCGCGTCGCACGCCGCGGCGCTGCCAGCGCTGGAGTACCTGGCGCTGCAGGCAGCCGACAGCCGCCCCCTGCTGCAGGATCGCGACGGCAAGCCCATCGGTGGGTGGCGCGCCGTTGGCAAGGGGCGCATCGGGCTGCTGCCGATCACGGACAGCTGGCGCTGGGTACTGGCCGGTCGCGAGGATCGCCACGGTGAGTTGTGGAGCACGGTGTTCGCCTCCCTCGCTCGCGCGCAGCCCGGTACCGAAGGACCGTGGTCGGCACAGGCACTGGCCTGGGCGGGCGAACGGCAGTCGCTGTGCGGCGTGCAGGCACCGCTGCGGGCCTTCGACGGACGCGGCGATGGCATGCCGCTGATCGTCGACAGCACCACCAGCACAGCACGATGCGCGGGCTGGTGGCCGCGCCAGGCCGGTTGGCAGCGCCTGCAGCACGGCGACCGCACGCAGTGGCGCTACGTGTTCGATCCGAAGCAGGCCCCTGCCCTGCACCGGCAGGCGATGATGGATGCCACCGCGCAGCGGCTGGCCACTGCGGCGCCAGCAACCGCGCAGGCGAGCCAGCGTGTACCAGGGCCGCGCTGGCCGTGGTGGCTGGCGTTCGTGCTGTGCGCATCGCTGCTCTGGTGGCTTGAGCGCCGACGCTGATCCCGGGGTTGGATCCCTTTCGCCTGCGAAAGGGCCCTGACCCCACCGTTTGGATCGCGAACACCATCCACGCATGGCGTGGATCTACTGATGCCGTGCAGGGTAGATGCCCGCCTTGGTTGGCGCCGGGCCGCCCGCGCGTTTCATCCACGCATCGCGTGGATCTACTTGCGCCGATACACACCGTTGAAGCGCACGTTCATGCCGCCGCACTCGCTGTTGTCGGCCACGATCAGCACATCGCCCAGCAGCTGCGCGTGCACCGTGCAGGTGTCCTCCACGAAGTCGACCTGGGCACCACGCGGTACTGCCTGTGCGCTTACCGCGCCGATGTTCGGGCCGCCCGGGCGTTCTGCCGGTGTCGGGTTGGCCGAGGGCCAGTAGGCATCGCCTTCCACGTGCAGCTGGCCGTCACGCACGCGGATGCGCAGGCCGTTGTCACTGTCCTTCCAGTCTCCGGACCAGGCCTGCAGCGTCGGCGCGGGTACCGGCAACGCCTGCAGCTTGCTGCGATCCACCCAGCCTGCGCTGCCACCCACCTTGTTCGGGAAGAACGCGCAGCGGTAGCGACCAAGATCACGCCCGGTCACCACCGTGTCACCACTCACCACGTAGCTGCGCTGGCGGCAGGCGGGTTCGCCCTTGGCCGGGCAGCCGTCCATGTCGCCCAGCAGGTACAGGCGCGGCGTGCCCACCACCTTGGCCAGGGCAAAGCCCGATTGTTCCGAAGGGAACGCGCCATTGCGGCACGAACCGCCATCGGTCAGGTCGCTGGCGAACGCGGCAAGCGGGCTCAGCGTTGCAAGCAGGAACAGGGTACGCAGCAGCATCCAGGCAGCCTCGAAGGGAAGGCCCGCAGGATAACGCCTACTTCTCCGGCGGTGCGCCGCAACCATCCTGCTGGGCGCAGAACTGCAGCGCGCGCCGTTGCTGCTCGGCGCTCAGTTCCGGTGGCGGCCGCGCGATGGCCGACTGGATCTGGTCCGGGCCGCCAGTGATCTTGTTCAGGCCCTTGGCCGCAGCCATCACGCCCTTGACCACGCCCATCATGATGTAACCGCCGCCCATACTGACCTGCTCGGGCGAGGGCGGCTCACTCCAGTCGCGGCTGAAGCGGTTGTTCTCCGCGCGCATCGGGTTCTTGAAGCGGTACAGGTCCAGCGGCTGGTCGTCTTCGGGCTTGAGCGCGCGCACTTCGCCCAGCGTGGTCACGTTCCCCTGCGCAGGCGGCACGACCACGGGCGCGTCATCAGCAGCGGGCGGCACGGCAGGCGCCGGTACGGGATCAGGCGTGGGCACGGGTACGGCCGCCGGCGTCGTCTGCTGCGCGTGCGCGATGCCCGCCAGCAGCATGCCGGCCAGAAGTGCTCCCTGCGTTGCCCGTTTTGCCACAGCCATCACCCTTGCCTGTTGCGTCCAAGTGTCGAGGATACGGGTGCGGGCTTCAGATTTCGTTGGAGGTGGCAAAGGCGTTCAGCGCACAGCGCACGGCACTGAATGATTCACTCCATCCCATCGCCGTGTCTCACATCCTGAGACGTGAATGTGGTGCCATGTGACCCCTCGAAAAATGTCCCGGCTCCATCTTCCATGGCCTACGAACTCGCCAAGCGCACCGCCGATGCGGAGCAGCAGCTCGCCACCCGCGATGGCCTGCCCGCGCGCGATGGCGCACTGCTCAGTGCACGCCTGCAGCGCCGCTACCAGGATCGCATCACCGGCAGCTTCGCCATTCCCGGCCGCGAAGGCCGCTATGCGCCGATTCCTGATTCCGTGCCACCGGCCCTGACTGCGGCACTGAAGGCACGCGGCATCGAGCAGCTCTACAGCCACCAGGCCGAGGCATGGGAGGCCAGCCAGCGTGGCGACCACGTCGCCATCGTTACCCCCACCGCCAGCGGCAAGTCGCTGTGCTACACCCTGCCGGTGGTCAGCGCCGCCATGCAGGACAAGGCCAAGGCGCTGTACCTGTTCCCCACCAAGGCACTGGCCCAGGACCAGGTGGCCGAACTGCTGGAGCTCAACCGCGCCGGCGACCTCGGAGTGAAGGCCTTCACCTTCGACGGCGACACCCCCGGCGACGCGCGGCAGGCGATCCGCCTGCATGGCGACATCGTGGTCTCCAACCCGGACATGCTGCACCAGGCGATCCTGCCGCATCACACCAAGTGGGCGCAGTTCTTCGAGAACCTGCGCTACATCGTCATCGACGAAGTACACACCTATCGCGGCGTGTTCGGCAGCCATGTCACCAACGTGCTGCGCCGGCTCAAGCGCATCTGCGCGTTCTACGGGGTGCAACCGCAGTTCATCCTGTGCTCGGCCACCATCGGCAACCCGCAGGCGCATGCCGAGGCGCTGATCGAAGCACCGGTCACCGCCATCACCGAATCCGGTGCACCCAGCGGGCCGAAGCAGGTGCTGCTGTGGAATCCGCCGGTGATCAACCCCGACCTGGGCCTGCGTGCCTCGGCGCGCTCGCAGAGCAACCGCATCGCCCGCATCGCGATCAAATCCGGGCTGAAGACGCTGGTGTTCGCGCAGACCCGGCTGATGGTGGAGGTGCTGACCAAGTACCTGAAGGACATCTTCGATCACGATCCGCGCAAGCCACCCCGCATCCGCGCCTACCGCGGCGGCTACCTGCCCACCGAGCGCCGCGAGACCGAGCGTGCGATGCGTGCCGGCAACATCGACGGCATCGTCAGCACCTCGGCGCTGGAACTGGGCGTGGACATCGGCAGCCTGGACGTGGTGATCCTCAACGGTTACCCCGGCAGCGTGGCTGCCACCTGGCAGCGCTTCGGCCGCGCCGGACGCCGCCAGCAGCCCGCACTCGGAGTGATGGTGGCCAGTTCGCAGCCGCTGGACCAGTACGTGGTGCGCCATCCGGACTTCTTCGCCGAGGCGTCGCCGGAACACGCACGCATCGCGCCCGACCAGCCGTTGATCCTGTTCGATCACATCCGCTGCGCGGCGTTCGAACTGCCGTTCCGGGTCGGCGATGGCTTCGGCCCGATCGATCCTGAGGTGTTCCTGGAAGCACTGGCCGAAACCGAGGTCATCCACCGCGAAGGCGAACGCTGGGAGTGGATCGCCGACAGCTATCCGGCCAACGCGGTCAGCCTGCGCGCGGTGGCCGATGGCAACTTCGTGGTGGTCGACCGCAGCGATGGCCGCCAGCAGATCATCGCCGAAGTGGACTACTCCGCTGCAGCGCTGACCCTGTACGAAGGCGCCATCCACATGGTGCAGTCCACGCCCTACCAAGTGGAAACGCTGGACTGGGAAGGCCGCAAGGCCTACGTCACCCGCACCCACGTGGACTACTACACCGACAGCATCGACTTCACCAAGCTCAAGGTGCTGGACCGTTTCGATGGCGGCGTGGCCGGCCGCGGTGATTCGCACCATGGCGAAGTGCACGTGGTGCGCCGCGTGGCCGGTTACAAGAAGATCCGCTACTACACCCACGAGAACATCGGCTACGGCCCGGTCAACCTGCCCGACCAGGAACTGCACACCACCGCGGTGTGGTGGCAGCTGCCGCAGGCGCTGCTGCTGCGCGCCTTCGCCAGCAAGCAGGATGCGCTGGATGGGTTCCTCGGCGCCGCCTATGCACTGCACATCGTAGCCACGGTGGCGGTGATGGCCGATGCGCGCGACCTGCAGAAGTCGGTGGGCAACGGCGATGGCACCTGGATCGCGATTGCCGACCAGAGCGGGCGCGGCCAGCTGCGGGGCAGCGATGGCGAGCCTGGCGCGGTGGAACTGCTGCAGGAATTCGTGCCGACCGTATACCTGTACGACAATTTCCCGGGTGGCGTCGGCCTGAGCGAGCCGTTGTGGCAGCGCCAGGCCGAGCTGGTGCAGCGCGCGCGCGAACTGGTACAGCGCTGCGACTGCAAGGCGGGTTGCCCGGCCTGCGTCGGTCCGGTGCTTGCCGCGCAGGAACAGGATGAAACCTCGCCGCGTGCGCTGGCGCTGCGCGTGCTCGACCTGTTCGATGCGCAGGCCTGCCAGCATGTGGCCGATGTGGTGGTGAGCACACGCGACCCGATGGAGCTGATCGCCCCGTGAGCCTGAGCCTGGACAAGCTGCGGCTGCTTCGCAAGCAGGCGGGTGACCCGAAAGCAGCCACGCCTGCCGCGCCGACGCAGCAGACGCCGCCGGCACTCATGGCCGCCAACGATGCGCGGCAGCCACCGGCCGAGCGTTCGGTATTTGCCTGGGTGGAACAGGAGATCCGCCACAAGCCGACCGGCACCGCCACCACCACGCCTGCGCCGGCAGCACTGCGACGGCCCGAGGTCGGCAGCCTGCATCGCCTGCTCGGCATGCGCTCGCGGGGTGGCCCTGCGCCGGCACGCGCCAGCGCGCAGGATCGCCAACTGCCCGGCAACGAGATTGCGCCCGGCCTGTTCCTGATCGAGTCACTGCTGCCGCAGCCGATTCCCGCCATGCCGCTGTCGCTGGCCTTCGCCAAGCGCGAGGGTGAACACGTGGCTGCGCGCGACCTGCTGTTCTTCGATACCGAGACCACCGGCCTGGCCGGCGGCACCGGCACCCGCGCCTTCATGATCGGTGCCGCCGACTGGCATGTGTGCCCGCAGCGTGGCGAAGGCCTGCGCATCCGCCAGCTGCTGATGTCGACGATGGCTGCCGAGGAAACGATGTTGGCCGCTTTCGCCAGCTGGCTGCAGCCGCATACCGTGTTCTGCAGCTACAACGGCCGCAGCTACGATGCCCCACTGCTGAAGACACGCTATCGGCTGGCCCGCCAGGCCGATCCCATCACCGCGCTGGACCATGTCGACCTGCTGTATCCCACTCGCCGCCGTTACCGCGGTACGTGGGAGAACTGCAAGCTGTCCACCATCGAGCGGCAACTGCTGCGCGTGGTGCGCGAAGATGACCTGCCCGGCTCGGAAGCCCCCGCCGCATGGCTGCGCTTCCTGCGCGGCGGTGATGCGGTGAATCTGCGCCGGGTGGCCGACCACAACCACCAGGACGTGGTGACCCTGGCCCTGCTGCTGCAGCGGTTGGTGCGGGAAGAGCAGCGCGAACGGGAGACCCTGGCGCTGGTAAGCGGATGAACGGAGAGGGTGGATCCAGGCCGCGTTGACATCACTGACACAGCGCTCGGCGACACTGCCGCTACTGAACACCACCCAGGAGTACTGCCATGCGTCGATCCCCCCTGTTGCTGCTTGCGGCCATCCTGCCGCTGGCCGCCTGCAGCCATGCCGGTGGCAACGCCTCCGCCGATGCCGGCAGCCTGCCGGCCAAGGTGTCCGATGGTCCGCAGGAGTGCCGCCCCGAGGCGCTGGACGCATTCACCGGCAAGACCGCCGACGAAGCGACGATCAAGAAGCTGGTGGCCGACAGTGGCGCGCGCAACGCACGCGTGGTCAAACCGGGGATGGCGGTGACCATGGACTTCCGCCAGGACCGGGTGACCGTGCAGGTGGACGCACAGAACCGTATCGAACGCGCCAGCTGCGGTTGATGGGGTAGCGCCGGGCCCTGACCGGCGGATTCCATTCGCATACGCGCCGCTGCGGGCGCCGGGCATGGCCCGGCGCTCCGCTCTGTCAGAGCCGCTCGGCCTTGCCGCTGGCCAGCGCACGCGCGATGACCTGCTCTGCCTGCTTCGCTGCCTGTGCCTGCAGCCGTGCCTGACGCTCACCCAACGCGGCCTGTTGACTGCCCAGTGCCGCCTGCTGGCTTCCCAACGCGGCCTGCTGGCTGGCGAGTCGGCTCATCTCGCGGCTACGCTCGGACTGCAGCGCCTGGTTGCGGGCAACCTGTGATGCGCGCTGTGCTTCGGCCGCAGCCTTGCGTGCAATCGCCGCATCATCCACCGCGCCGCGTGTAGCCCGCGCCGCTTCGGCTGCCGCTTCGCGATTGATGTCGCGATCGTTGATCGCACTGCGTGCAGCCCGTGCGGCTGCGAGGGCGATTTCACGCGCCTCTTCGCCCTGCAGCCTGCCCAGCTCGCCCTGCTCGCGGCCGAGCTGGCCCTGCTGACGACCCAGCACACTCTGCTGGCGCCCCAGTTCACTCTGCTGGCGGCTCAGGTCGACGGCGCCGGCATAGGCACGCTGCAACGACTGGATCAGCATCGGATCGCGCACGACGTAGCGCTTGTCGCCCTGGCGGAACCACAGGGCTGGGCCGTCACCAAGCCGGCTGCGCGCCTGCATCACATCGTCCATGCCGGCATTGGCGAACGCCTGGCCGTGATCGACGAGAACGAAGGCCTGCTGTGGCGGCGTACCCAGATCCAGCTGGCCATGGGTGACGATGGTGGTCTGCGAGTGCGCATGGGTGCCTGCGTCCTGCTCCTCGTCTTCATTGACGTCGGCAGGTTCCTCAGGCTCGGCGGGTTCTGCCGGCTCGGCCCAGTCGGCCGGCTCTGCCGGTACCGCTGCGGCAGGCGGCGCTGCCGGTGCCGGGGGTGCTGCGGGCGGCGGCGGCGGCGCTGGCACAGCGCGCGGCGGTGCCGGCGGTGCAGGCGGGACCGGCGCGGCCACCAGCCGCATCGGCGCCACACCCACGGCCAATACAACCAGCGTCAAGCCGACGGCCAGCAGGCGCGGGCACGCCCGGTGCGACTGCAGCGACAGCAGGCGGCGCTTGAGGCTGGTGGTGCTGGGCGCTGCGCTGGCCACGCCGAGGTGTGGCTGCGGCGCCACACCCAGCTGCAGCAGCAACCGGCCATAGGCATGGCGGCTGGCACCGTGCTGGCCGACCACCGCCGCATCCACGGCTTCCTCGCGGGCCTGGGCGTATTCGCGCACGGCCAGGCGCAGCAGCGGATGGAAGAAGAACAGGTGCTGGGCCAAGGCAGGCAGCAGCCCCCACTGCAGGTCACGACGCTGCAGGTGTTGCAGCTCGTGGGTCAGCGCCAGGTCCAGCGCATCGCCCTGCAGCGCGTTCATTCCCGCCGGCAGCAGCAGCACCGGACGGAACGGCCCGACCAACTGCGGCGCGTCCACCTGGTCGCTCATCCACAGGCGCGGCGCGCGGCGCAGGCCGTGCGCATCCGAAGCCAGCTGCAGCGCCTGCACCAGTGCCTGGTCCTCGCACGGATACGACGCCGCCAGCAGCGCGCGGCAACGGCGCCATTCGCCAAAGGTCCGCAACGCCATCAGCAGTACACCGGACATCCACAGCGCGGCCAGGGCCAACGCCCACCAGGCCACCGGGGTGCTGCCGACATCACCCATCGGCGTGTTCGCCAGCAGGTGCGCCGATGCCTCCGGTGCCATCGTATATATCGCGTCCGCCGCAAGATCCACGGTCGTCATGGCCACCGCATCGGGTGCGGGCAACCAGGCCAGCTGCAGCGGTTGGCTCCACAACAGACCGACCACCGCCTGCAGCGACACCAGCCACCACAACCGGCAACGGGTGGCCGCCGACAGTGCCGGCAGCGCGCGGCACAGCAGGTACACCAGCGCCACCAGCAGCACGGTCTGCAGGCTGGTCCAGCCCAGCCGTTCCAGCATCGGAATCAACATCGAGGTATCCATGGCTCAGTCCTCCTGGCGACGCGATTGCAGTTCGGCCACCAGCGCTTCCAGTTCGGCCAGTTCGTTGTCGCTGACCTTCTGCCGCTGCGACAGGTACGCCACGAATGGCGACACCGAGCCCTGCAGCGTGTTGTCGACGAACTGGGCAACGGCGCCCTGCAGCACGCTCTCCGGGCCACGGGTGGGCTGGTAACGGTAGACACCCTGCTGCTGCCTGCGCTGCAGGTAACCCTTGGCGCGCAGGCGCTCCATCATCGTCAACACCGTGGACCGGGCCAGTCCGCGCGGTTCGCCATAGCCGCTGGCGACCTCGCCGACGCTGGCCGGTGCCTGCTCATCCACATACTGCAGCAGGGCCAGTTCCTGGTCCCCGATGGTCTTGCCACGCATGACAACACTCCCTTGACTACACGTGTCGCTACTGTTGCCATGACGACACCTGTAGTCAACCCCCCGGAAGTCATGGGCCGACGAACGGTAGCGCGCGCAGCCGGCTTAAACCTTTTACGCCGGGCGCGCATCCGACCCATGGCCTGTCGCCTGCGGCAGCCGTGATCGCCGCCGATCTTTCCGACCTCCGGGAACCCGCATGACTCGCCAGACGCTACGAACCCTGCTCATGATCATCAGCCTGCTGCCCTTCGCCGCCGTCTCCGCCAACCAGGACCAGGCCAACGACCAGACCCGTCGTTTCATCCGCCAGACCATGCAGGAACAGCGCATCCCGGGCCTGCAGATCGCGGTGGTCAAGGATGGCCAGGTGGTGCTGTCGGAAACCTATGGGCTGGCCAACGTCGAGAACGGTGTGGTCGCCACCCGCAGCACCCGGTTCCCGCTCAACTCGGCCACCAAATCCTTCACCGGCGTCGCTCTGGCGCAGCTGGCACAGGACGGGCGGGTGGATCTGGACGCGCCCATCGCGCGCTATCTCGACGACCTGCCCGAAAGCTGGCGGGCAGTGCGGGTGCGCCAGCTGCTCGCCCACACCTCCGGCCTGCCCGACATCCTCGATGCAGAGGGATTGCTGGGTGGGGGTTCGGAACAGGACGCATGGCAGGCGGTCCGCGCGCTGCCGGCAGAGGCCAGGGCCGGCGAGCGTTTCCAGTACAACCAGACCAACTACCTGCTGCTGGCGCGGATCATCGCGCGGCAATCCGGCATGCCCTACGAACGCTTCCTGGCCACCGGCCAGTTCTCCACCGCGCGCATGGCACGCACCACCTTTGGCGACAGCTACGACCTGATCCCGGATGCGGCGACGATGTACAGCTACCTGCCACGCGCCAGCGATGCAAAGGATGCACCGCCGCGCCTGTCGCACTGGTTCTACGACATGCCGCCCGGCCTGTGGGCCGGCGGCGGCATCCTCACCACGGCCGATGACACCGCGCGCTGGTTGGTTGCATTGCAGGAGGGACGCCTGCTGGAGCAGCGCGCGGTGCAGCAGATGTGGACGGCCGAACGCCTCAATGATGGCAGTGCCGGCGACTGGGCCGCAGGCTGGCCGGTGTTCAGCACCGCGCCCGACCTGCAGGTGGGTGGCATGGGCGGCGCGCGCTCAGCCTTCATCGTCTATCCCGAGCGCGAACTCGCCGTTGTCGTGCTGACCAATCTGGTCGGCGCCAATCCGCAGCAGTTCATACCGCGCATCGCCGGTTTCTACACTGCCGCACCCAAGAGCGGCGCCGCCGCGCGCTAACCGCGCGGCCCGCCCATCACCGGCAGGATCACCCCGCTGATGTAGCTGGCGCAGGCCGGTGAGGCCAGGAACACATAGGCCGGCGACAGCTCTTCGGGCTGTGCCGGCCGCCCCATGTCACTGTCCTTGCCGAACTCGGCCACATCCTTGGCCTGCTTGTCGGCCGGATTCAACGGCGTCCACACCGGCCCCGGCGCCACGCAGTTGACCCGGATGCCGCGCGGCAGCAACTGGCTGGCCAGCGCCTTGGTGAACGCATGGATCGCGCCCTTGGTAGCCGAGTAATCGATCAGTGCCTTGCTGCCGAACAGGCCGGTTTCCGAGCCGGTGTTGATGATGCTGGCGCCCTCGCCCAGGTGTGGCAGCACTGCGCGTGCCATCTGGATGTAACCGCCGATGTTGGTCTGCAGGGTTTCCTGCAGGTGCGTATCTTCCAGGTCTTCCAGGCGCTCGCAGTGCAGCTGGAACGCCGCGTTGTTGACCAGGATGTCGATGCCACCAAACGCCTTGGCCACCTGTTTGACTACCTTGTTGCAGAAGCGCGGGTCGCGCACGTCGCCGGCGATCACCACGCAGCGGCCGCCCTCTTTTTCCACGTGCTGACGCGTCAACTCGGCGTCCTTGGCTTCATCCAGATGCAGCACGGCAACGTCGGCGCCTTCGCGGGCGAACAGTACCGCCACCGCCCGGCCGATGCCGGAATCACCACCGGTGACGATGGCTCGCATCCCTTGCAGCTTGCCGCTGCCAACATAGTCCGGGGCCAGGAAGCGCGGCGCCAGCTCCAGTGCATGCTCGTGGCCGGGCTTGGCCAGCTGCTGCGCCGGCATTGTCTCCGGCTGACGGCGCGGGCCAGCCTGGGTGGTGGTCTTCCTGGTCGCCTTTTTTGCCGCCTTCTTCGCTACGCGTACATCCTTCGCTTTTTCCTGGTCCTGCAGGCGCCGCTGCCGTGCTGCGACACGCGCCGCGCGCGGATCGGAAGCGGCGGCCTTGCGGGTGGCGGTCTTCACCACGCGCGGGCGATCGGACGTGGTGGCTTCGGCGGCGGCGGGCGCTGCCTGGGTGCCTTTGCGTACCTTTGGCGATGCCTTGCGGCGGGCGGGGGTCTTCTTGGTGGTGGCCATGCAGGTCTCCTCGGGAGGATGGGGGTTGCCGGCCAGCGGCCGGCACTACCGGGGCGCGTGCGCCGCAGTACCGGGGGCGGCGTGCGCCGCTCGTGCAGTGTCTCCACGCAGGCTGTTGGCGACAGTGAGCGAACTGTGTCCATCGCGTGCACGGCATTCATTCCGCCACCACGCGTGTCGTCGCACCCTGCAGGCCACAACACGAGGAACGCCCCCCATGAAACATGCCATTGCCACCGCCGCCGTCTGCTTCGCTCTCGCCGCCTGCAGCAGCAGCCCGGTCGCCCAGGTCCAGCCGATCGATGGGGTGATTTCAGGCCAGTGCCACACCGACAAGGTGCGCGGCGCAGTCGGCCTGGCCGCTTCGGGCATGACCATCGAACGTGCGCGCGTGGACAGCGACAGCCTGCACGTGCAGGTAACCCGCGGCAGCCGCGAGCGCAGCGGCAACACCGCCAGCGGCGCTGCCGATCCGGCCGCCGGCGCAGCCACGGAAGGCGGGGATCGCCTGACCATCGAAACCGGCCGCACCAACAACATCACCGCCATCTACTGCGGCTGACCTGCCTTGCGGCTGAGCCGCCGGGCCCGGCGCAGCACCTTCAGTGTCGCCTGTTCCCACTGCCGCGGCCCGCGCAGGCCCGCCAGTGCGGTCAGTTCGCCGCGTTCCCAACCGGCGAACACGCAGGGATCGATGTAGGCCTTGCGGCATACCGCTGGCGTATTGCCCAAGCGCGCAGCCACCTGGCACACCACCTCGCGTTGCGCCTTGGCCAGCGCGCGTTGGCTGGCCGGCTCGGGCAGCTCGGTGGCGGCGAAGGCCTGCACCGCCGCCATCGTGCCGCCCCAGGTGCGGAAGTCCTTGGCGGTGAAGTCCTCGCCCATCACCTCGCGCAGGTAGTCGTTCACCGCGCCCGAATCCACCGGCTGCACCTCGCCCGCGTCGTCGCGGTACTGGAACAGGGCCTGACCCGGCAGCTGCTGCACGCTGCGCACCAGCGCGCCCAGCCGACGGTCACCGACCACCACCTCCTGCAACTGCCCGGACTTGCCGCGGAAGCGCATGCGCACCCGGCCACCCCGAAGCAGGTCCAAGTGACGGTTGCGCAACGTTGTCAGGCCGTATGACTTGTTCTCCTGCGCATAGGTTTCATTGCCCACCCGCACCAGCGTGTCGGCCAGCAGCGCGACCACAACCGCCAGCACCTTCTCGCGCGGGAAACCGCTGCGCTTGAGGTCGCGGCCCAGGCGCCGCCGCAGCGCTGGCAACGCCTGGCCGAAGGCGATGGTGCGGTCGAACTTGCCGGCGTCGCGAACGGCAGCCCAGTCGGCGTGGTAGCGGTACTGCTTGCGCCCGCGCGCGTCGCGGCCGGTGGCCTGCAGGTGGCCATCGGCGCGGGCACAGATCCACACGGCGGTATAGGCCGGTGGAATGGCCAGCGCGCGGATGCGCTGCAGGGTGGCGGCATCGCGCACGGCATGACCATCGGCATCGCGATAGGAGAAACCCTTGCCGGCGCGGACGCGGCTGAAACCGGGCTGGGTGTCATCGACGTAGCGCAGACCGGCGGCGCGCGCGGCCTGGCGTTCGGGTGTGGGGGTCGCTGGCATGCCTGCAGTCTGCCGATCGGCGCGGCGTGGCCACGTCAATAACGCAAGACAAACACGTGAGGGCGGGTTCGCCGCTATGCTCGGCCTTTCACCGTCCCTTCCATTCCGGAGTCATGATGTCGTTCCCGATCCGCGCCCGTTCCCTCTCCGCCCTGCTGCTGCCGGCCGTGCTGGCCCTGACCGCCTGCCAGGCGCCGTCGCTGGATGAGCAGGATTCGGCCACCGCCCACGCACAGCAGGCCGCCGAGGCCGCCAAGGCGCCGGCCGACGAAGCCGGCAAGGCCACCGAAGCACCGCCGGTCGGCAACTGCGATGCCAGCCAGGTGCAGAGCCTGGTCGGCCAGCCCTACACCGAAGCGCTCGGCAAGCAGGCCCAGGAAGATGCCGCGGCCAAGCAGCTGCGCGTGCTGCACCCCAATGACGTCACCACGATGGAGTTCCTGGGCGACCGCCTGAACATCGAAGTGGACGCAAAGGACGTGGTAAGCGGCGTCCGCTGCGGCTGAGGAACCCCGCGCCGGCAAGCGTTTGCCGGCGCTTTGGTTGCGCCTGCAACCGTGTATTGCGGCGTTGCAGCAACCTGTGATCTAGTCGAGGCATCCGGTGGCCTCATGATGCGCTCCAGGAAGAGCACGGCGTGTGCGTCAGGGTGAGTGTGAAGACACTTGGCGTGCGGCCCGACAAGGCGCGCGCCGCCGCGCAGGCGAGTGCCTGCGCAAGGTGAGCAACGCCGTATGGGCGTGCGCCAAGCGGCTTCCCGACGGGCCGCGCCATGCGCGGCACACTCCACCATGACGTACAGGGCGTGCTCTACAGAGCGGGCAGGAGTGTCCCCGTTCATTTCAATCTGCATCGAGGTAGAGATGGCCCCCCGCAACCGCCAAGGGCTTTACGACCCGCGCTCCGAGCGCGATGCCTGTGGATTTGGCATGGTCGCCCAGCTCGACGACCAGCCTTCGCGCCTGCTGGTCGATACCGCCATCGCTGCGCTCTCGCGCATGACCCACCGTGGTGGTGTCGCCGCCGATGGGCTCACCGGCGATGGCTGTGGCCTGCTGCTGCGCCGCCCCGATGCCTTCCTGAAACTGCTGGCCAGTGAAGCCGGCATCGCCGTCGGCGCGCGCTTCACTGCGGGCCTGGTGTTCCTGCCGCACGATGCCGATGCCGCGCAGGCCTGCCGCACGCAGCTGCAGCAGCAGATCGAAGCGGTGGGCTGCAAGGTGGCCGGCTGGCGCGAGGTACCGACCGACGACAGCGTCTGCGGACAACTGGCACGCGATACCCTGCCGCGCATCGAGCAGGTGTTCGTCGATGCCGGCGTCGGTCAGGATGACGCCGGCTTCGGCCTGGCCCTGTTCCTGGCCCGCCGCCGCAGCGAACAGCAGCTGCGCGCGCACGCCGACTACTACGTCACCACGCTCAGCCCCAACGCGATCAGCTACAAGGGCATGGTGCTGCCGGACAAGCTCAGCCGCTTCTTCCCGGACCTGCAGCGGCGCGAACTGGCCTCCAGCGCCATCGTGTTCCACCAGCGCTTCTCCACCAATACGCTGCCGCGCTGGCCGCTGGCACACCCGTTCCGGATGCTCGCCCACAACGGCGAGATCAACACCATCGAAGGCAACCGGCGCTGGGCACAGGCGCGCAGCAAGGTGTGGAAGACACCCCGTTTCGACATCGGCGAGTTCGACCCGGTCATCTCCATGCACGGCTCCGATTCGCAGAGCCTGGACAACATGCTGGAACTGATGGTGTCCGCCGGCATGGAGCTGATCCAGGCCCTGCGCATCCTGGTGCCGCCGGCAACGCAGTCGCTGGAATTCAAGGACCCGGACCTGGCTGCGTTCTACGAGTTCCACGGCCTCAACAGCGAACCGTGGGACGGCCCGGCCGGCATCGTCGCCTGCGACAGCCGCTACGCGGTGTGCACCCTCGACCGCAACGGCCTGCGCCCGGCGCGCTGGATGCTGACCGCCGATCGCTACTTCCTGGTCGCCTCCGAAGCAGGCGTCTGGGAAGTACCGACCGAGCGCGTGGTGCGCAAGGGCAAGCTCGGCCCGGGCGAGATGATCGCCATCGACCTCAAGCGCGGTGACCTGCTCGATTCGGAGGCCATCGACCGCATCAACCGCGGGCGTGCACCGTACAAGCAGTGGTTGCAGCAGGGCGTCACCTACCTGCAGACCGAACTGATCGACCCGTCGCTGGTGGAAGAGCCGTTCGACGAAAGCACCCTGCGCAGCTACCACAAGCTGTACCAGCTCAGCAGCGAGGAAGTGGAACAGGTGCTGCGGCCGCTGGCCGAGACCGAGCAGGAAGCCACCGGCTCGATGGGCGATGACACGCCGATGGCCGTGCTCAGCCAGCGCAGCCGTCCGCTGTACGACTATTTCCGCCAGGCCTTCGCGCAGGTCACCAACCCGCCGATCGACCCGCTGCGCGAAGACTGCGCGATGTCCCTGTCCACCCAGCTCGGCAAGGAGACCAACATCTTCCATGCCGGCCCGGAGACGGTGAACCACGTCATCCTCAACTCGCCGGTGCTGAGCCAGCGCAAGCTGCGCCAGCTGCTGAAGATGGACCAGTACGTGCAGGCCAACCGCCTGCTCGACCTGTCCTACAGCGAAGAGGAAGGCCTGCGTGCGGGCATCGAACGCATCTGCGTCGAGGCCGAACAGGCTGCGCGCGACGGCATGGTGATGCTGCTGCTGTCCGACCGCTACCCGGTGGCCGGGAGGCCGATGGTGCATGCGCTGCTGGCCACCAGCGCCATCCACCACCACCTGTCACGGCTGGGCCTGCGCTGCGACGTCAACCTGATCGTGGAAACCGGCACCGCGCGCGACGCGCACCACATGGCTTGCCTGCTCGGCTTCGGTGCCACGGCGGTGTATCCGTACCTGGCCTACCAGACCCTGTTCGACCTCGGCCGACGCGGCATCCTCAAGCTCAGCAAGGGCGGTGAGCAGTCGCAGATCGGCCGCCGCTACCGCAAGGGCATCTACAAGGGCCTGTCCAAGATCATCTCGAAGATGGGCATCTGTACCGTGGCCAGCTACCGCGGTGCGCAGCTGTTCGAGATCATCGGCCTGGAGCCGGAGGTCGTGGAGCTGTGCTTCCCCGATACCGCGTCGCGCATCGGTGGCGCCGGCTTCGCGCGCCTGGATGCCGACGCGCGCGAACTGTGCGCGCAGGCCTGGGACGCCCAGCAGGGCGTGGATGTCGGCGGCCTGCTGAAGTACGTGCACGGCGGCGAGTACCACATGTACAACCCGGACGTGGTGACCACCCTGCAGCGCGCAGCGCGCAGCGGTGACCCGCGTGCGTGGCAGCAGTACTGCGATGCCGTGCATGCGCGCCCGCCGTCGGCGCTGCGCGATCTGCTGCAGCTGGTGCCGGCGGCAACGCCGACGCCGCTGGACGAAGTGGCACCGGCCAGCGATCTGTTCCCGCGTTTCGATACCGCCGCGATCAGCCTCGGTGCGCTCTCGCCCGAGGCGCATGAAGCGCTGGCCATTGCGATGAACCGCCTCGGCGGCCGCAGCAATTCCGGCGAAGGTGGCGAAGACCCGGCGCGCTATGGCACCGACAAGCGCAGCAAGATCAAGCAGGTGGCCTCAGGCCGCTTCGGCGTCACCGCCGAGTACCTGGTCAACGCCGAAGTGCTGCAGATCAAGGTTGCGCAGGGCGCCAAGCCCGGCGAAGGCGGCCAGCTGCCCGGGCACAAGGTCAATGAACTGATCGCACGCCTGCGCTATGCCAGGCCGGGCATCGGCCTGATCTCGCCACCGCCGCACCACGACATCTACTCCATCGAAGACCTGGCGCAGCTGATCTACGACCTCAAGCAGGTCAACCCGACCGCGCTGGTGTCGGTGAAGCTGGTCAGCCATGCCGGCGTCGGCACGATCGCGGCGGGCGTGGTCAAGGCCGGTGCGGACCTGATCACCATTTCCGGCCACGACGGCGGTACCGGTGCTTCACCGGTCAGCTCGATCCGCTACGCCGGCGTGCCGTGGGAACTGGGCATCGCCGAGGCGCACCAGGCGCTGGTGGCCAACGACCTGCGTGGGCGCACCCTGCTGCAGACCGACGGCGGCCTGAAGACCGGCCTGGATGTGGTCAAGGCGGCGCTGCTGGGCGCGGACAGCTTCGGCTTCGGCACCGCGCCGATGATCGTGCTGGGCTGCAAGTACCTGCGCATCTGCCACCTCAACAACTGCGCCACCGGCGTCGCCACCCAGGACGAACGCCTGCGCGAGAACCACTTCACCGGCCAACCCGAGCGCGTGGAGAACTTCTTCCGCCTGCTGGCCGAGGAAGTACGCGGCTGGCTGTCGGTACTGGGCGCACGTTCGCTGCAGGAAATCGTCGGCCGCACCGACCTGCTGCGCCAGCTTGAGGTCTCGCCGCGCGAGGACGTGCGCGTGGACCTGTCGCGGCTGCTGGCAGACGCCAGTTACCCGGGCAGCCACTGCGCCGCACAGCGCCTGTATGAATCTCCGGACAGCCTGGCCACGCAGATGGACGGCCTGCTGGCCGAGGCCATCGAACACAAGCGCGGTGGCGAGCATCGCTTCCTGATCCACAACACCGACCGCAGCATCGGCACCCGCCTGGCCGGCGCCGTGGCGCGCGCGCACGGCAACCAGGGCATGGCCGAATCGCCGCTGGAACTGCGCTTCCGCGGCAGCGCCGGGCAGAGCTTCGGCGCCTTCAACGTCGGCGGCCTGCATCTGGAAGTGGAAGGTGAAGCCAACGACTACGTCGGCAAGGGCATGGCCGGTGGCCGCCTGGTGGTGCGTCCGCCGCGTGGCGCACGCTTCGAGGCACGCAGTACCGCGATCATCGGCAACACCTGCCTGTATGGCGCAACCGGTGGCGAGCTGTTCGCCGCTGGCCGTGCCGGTGAACGATTCGCCGTGCGCAACTCCGGCGCACTGGCGGTAGTGGAAGGTGCAGGCGATCACTGCTGTGAGTACATGACCGACGGCGTAGTACTGGTGCTGGGCAAGGTCGGCCTCAACTTCGGCGCCGGCTTCACCGGTGGCCTGGCCTACGTGCTGGACGTGGACCGCGATTTCGTCGACCGCTACAACCACGAGCTGATCGACATCCATCGGGTCTCCGCCGAAGGGTTCGAGAACTACCGCCAGCACCTGCACCGCCTGATCGGCCGTCATCGCGAACTGACCGGCAGCATCTGGGCGCAGCAGATCATGGACGAGTTCCGCGATTACATCGGCAAGTTCTGGCTGGTCAAACCCAAGGCCGCCAGCATCGAGTCGCTGACCGAAACCCTGCGCCGCGCGGCGTGACACACCGCACGTGACGGATGCGCCGCATGCACTGGGCGCACCGGCTTCCCCACCGCTGTAGTGCCGGCCGCTGGCCGGCATCCGGAAATCCACAGAGTCCGCCATGAGCCGCAAGCACGCCTTCCAGTTCCTCGACCTGCCCCGGACCATGCCGCAGCGCATCCCGGTTGAACTGCGCACCTCCGGCGACTGGGGTGAGCTGTACGGAAAGTTCGGCAAGGAGGATGCGCAGTACCAGGCCGGTCGCTGCCTGGACTGTGGCAACCCGTACTGCAGCTGGAAGTGCCCGGTGCACAACGCCATTCCGCAATGGCTGCAGCTGGTGCAGGAAAACCGCATCCACGAAGCAGCCACGCTGTGCCACAGCACCAACCCGTTGCCGGAAGTGTGCGGCCGGGTGTGCCCGCAGGATCGCCTGTGCGAGGGCAGCTGCACGCTGGAAGAGTTTGGTGCGGTCACCATCGGTGCGGTGGAGAAGTACATCGTCGATACCGCGCTGGCTACCGGCTGGCGGCCGGACATGACGGCGGTGCAGCCCACCGGCCACACGGTGGCGGTGATCGGTGCCGGTCCCGCGGGGCTGGCCTGTGCCGACCGCCTGGCGCATGCCGGCATCACCGCGGTGGTCTACGACCGTTACGA
Organism: Stenotrophomonas indicatrix; assembly: GCF_002750975.1. NCBI lineage: Bacteria > Pseudomonadati > Pseudomonadota > Gammaproteobacteria > Lysobacterales > Lysobacteraceae > Stenotrophomonas > Stenotrophomonas indicatrix. Next base: position 157,901 of record NZ_PEJS01000002.1, on the reverse strand, counting down.
ACAGGTCGGTGGCCTGCTGCAGTTCGGCATCCCCAGTTTCAAGCTGGACAAGGACGTGATCCGTCGTCGTCGCGACGTGCTTGAAGGCATGGGCGTGCAGTTCCGCCTCGGCGTGGAGATCGGCCGCGACATCAGCCTGCAGCTGCTGCTGGACACGCATGATGCGGTGTTCGTCGGTACCGGCGCCTACCGCTACACCGATGGTGGCCTCGACGGCCAGGACCTGAAGGGCGTGCTGCCGGCATTGCCGTTCCTGGTGCAGAACAGCCGCATCGTCGGCGGCGATGATCCGCAGGGCCGCCCGATCGCCGGCTGGGAAGACCAGATCGCCCTGCCCGACCTCAATGGCAAGCGCGTGGTGGTCCTCGGCGGTGGCGACACTGGCATGGACTGCGTGCGCAGCGCGGTGCGACTGGGCGCGGCCAAGGTCACCTGTGCCTACCGCCGCGACGAAGCCAACATGCCGGGCAGCGCGCGCGAAGTGGCCAACGCGCGCGAGGAAGGCGTGCGCTTCCTGTTCAACCGCCAGCCGCTGTCGATCGAAGCCGGCGCCGATGACGAAGTGATCGGCGTCACCGTCATCGAGACGCGCCTGGGCGAACCCGATGCCAACGGCCGCCAGAACGCGGTACAGATCGAGGGCAGCGAGTCGCTGCTGGAAGCGGACGTGGTGATCATCGCGTTCGGTTTCTCGCCCAGCGTGCCGTCGTGGCTGGCCGAGCATGGCGTGGAGGGCCAGGCCAACGGCCGCATCCTCGCCGGAGGCAAGGGCAAGCTGCCCTTCCAGACCGCACATCCCCGTCTGTTCGCAGGGGGTGACGCAGTGCGCGGTGCCGACCTGGTGGTGACCGCCGTGGCCGAAGGTCGCGACGCCGCCGCCAGCATCGCCCGGCTACTGGCGCACTGACAGATCGAGCGGCATCAGCACTGCGGCCAGGGTGGCATGCAGTGCCTGGCGGTCGACCGGCTTGGCGATGAAATGGTCGATGCCAGCGTCGAGGCAGGCCTGGCGGGTACTGTCGAGCACGCTGGCGGTCAACGCGATGATCGGCACCCTTGCCGCGTCGGCACGAGGATCGGCGCGGATCGCGCGGGCCAGGGCAAAGCCGTCCATGCCCGGCATGTGGCAGTCGGTAATGACCAGCGCGAACCGTTGCGTCTGCCACGCCTGCCAGGCCTGCTCGCCATTGGCTGCGGCATGCACCTGCAGGCCCATCTCCCGCAGCTGTCGCACCAGCAGCTGCAGGTTGGTGGGATGGTCTTCGGCAACCAGTACCCGTACCGGCGGCAATTCGTGCAGGCCAGCCGCATCATCACGATGCTCCACCGATGGCGCCTCGCAGGCCGGCAGGTACAGGTCCAGCCACACCGTGGTGCCCGCGCCCGGCGTACTGCACAGCTGCAGTTGCCCGCCCATCGATGCCGCCAGGTCCCGGCAGATCGCCAGGCCCAGGCCGCTGCCACCGAAGCGCCGGGTGGTGGAGGCGTCGGCCTGGGTAAATGCTGCAAATACCGCCCGCTGGCGCTCCCGGCTGATGCCCACACCGGTATCGGTCACCTGCAGGCGCAGCTGCTGGCCACGTTCGCGCTGCTGCAGCACCCGCACCTGCAGGTCCACCCCACCGTGCAGGGTGAATTTCAGCGCATTGCCCGCCAAGTTGAACAGGATCTGGCGCAGGCGCAGCGCATCGGCCAACGATCCACGCTGCAGCGCAGGATCCACCTCGCAGCGCAGATGCAGCCCTTTGCTTGCTGCCACCGGCACCAGCAGGCGCTGCACCGCACGCAGCAGCCCGGCCAGGTCGGTGGGCAGGCACTGCGGTGGTTGTGGGCCGGACTGCAGGCGTTGGCTGTGCAGGACGTCATCAAGGATCTGCCGCAGCATCTGCGCGGCATCATCGATGGTCGCCAGTACCTGGCGCTGGCGCGCATCCAGCGCGCCGCTGCCGAAGCGCTCCAGCATTCCCAGCATGGTGCTCATCGGCGTGCGGATCTCGTGGCTCATGGTGGCCAGGAAATGGCTCTTGGCGGCAGCATCCTGCTCAGCATCACGCCGCGCATCGTTCAGTGCCTGCGTACGTGCGCGCGCCTCGGTGACATCCATCCAGTATCCGCTCCATTCCACGCCGCTGTCGCTGCAGGCGATCGGGCGCCCGTGCGAACGTACCCAGCGCCAGCCGTTGGGGCCGCGCGTGCGGAAGGTGATGTCGATGGGCCCGCGCACCAGCGCGGCGGCATCAACGCAGGCCAGCACCGAGCGGCGGTCCTGCGGAGGGACTGCTGCCAGCAGGCTTCCATGGTCGACCCGCGCGGTATCTACGCTGATCCCGAACAGGGCATGCACATCGCCGGCAATGTGGGGAACGCTGTACTCGCCGGTGCTGCTGCGCCGCGCCTGGTACACCACCGCCGGCAGGTTGGCGGTGACTTCCTGCAGCCGCTGCTCCAGCGCCTGCCTGCGCAGGCCTTCGCGGTGCAGTCGCCAGTAACCGAATGCATGCACCAGGCCCATTGTCAGCAGCATCAGCAGCACCGCGATCAAGCCGCGCAGGGGCGACACCGGCGGCACGTGGCCGCGGCGAGGGGATGTCGAGACCCAATGGGCCCGCAATGCCTCGCGCTGCTCCTCCGTCATGCCTGCCTGCAGTTGGTTGAAGCGATCCACCAGGTGCGCGCACGCCGGCAGCGCCGCCAATACCAGTGCGTCGCTGAAGCCGGCCGGCGCCGCCACGTCCAGCGCGCCGCCAGGCTGATCGCGCAGCGCCGCTTCCACTTCCACCAGGTTGCCCACCACTGCATCGATCTGGCCGCTGATCAGCAGCTGCAGCGCCTTGTCCAACGCCGCCACCTGCAGCAGCGGCACATGCGCGCCCGACTCCTCCAGCACCCTGGCAAGCGGCACGGTGTCGAGGCTGGCCACGCCGCGACCGTGCAGTCCGTCCAGGCCGTGGATCGGCAGCGCGTCGGGGCGTCGCACGATCACCTGCGGCACCTGCAGGTAGGGCACGCTGGCCACCCAGCCTTTCGGCGTCTGCGCGCGCGGCCAGCCGAGCAAGGCGTGGGTTCCTGCAGGCAGCGCGGCAGCGGCCAGCGTCGTCGCCGCGACCGGTGTGGCGCGCAGCGTGGGCACCTGCTCCTGCAGCAGCGCCAGGTAGGCGGCCACCAGCCCCTGTGGCGTGTCGTCCTGACTGGACGACAACGGCGCACGGTCAGCGGGATAGGCAAGCAGGATGGGGCCTTCGCACTGTCCGGCCCAGGCCGGCGCCGACAACAGCGACAGGGCGGCGATGCGGGCCAAAGGGCCAGCGACATTCACGGTGGACATCCTCATGTCGCAGGCAGGGGCATGGCCGCATCGCGGTGCGGCTCCTGCCACGCTAGCGACGCCCCTGCCAGCAACAATGAGGAAATTTGTAAAACCCTCCGAAACCGCCAATAGCGACATACACTGCCGCTTCTACCGATCCCGGAGCTTTCGATGCGCATCGGCCTGGCCGCCAACCGTCTCCATCACCACGACGCGCGCGCGGCACTGTTCCGCTGGCTGCGCGCCAGCGAACCCGGGCTGCGCGAACTGGGCGTGACACTGTGTGCGGTCGGCCGCACCCACGACGCGATCCAGCGCAACGGCTTCCTTGCCGGTTACGACGGCCTGCAGCGCTATCCCTACGGTCGCGACGGCGGCTTGATGAAACTGGTGGCCGAAGTGGTGGGCATGGGCGCCGAGCGTACGCTGGACGGTGCGGTCTATCTGATGGATCCGGTGGACCCTTCCTCGGTTTTCCCCGAGGCGACCGCGCTCAAGCGCCAGTGCGTGATCCACGGCAAGCCTTTCATTTCCACCGTGGCCACCGCCCGCGACTGGATCGAGGTGGAGCGCATCCATGCTGGCCTGGCTGCCGATACAGGCGCCAACGACCTGCATGCATTCGAAGGGCAGACGCTGGCGTTGATCGCGCACGATGCGATGAAGCCGGCGATGCTGGCGTTCGCCGATGAACACTTCGACGTACTGGCGCGCTTCGGCGAACGCGTCGCCACCGGTACCACCGGCCAGCGCTTGAACGAGCTGGCCTGGAGCCGCGGCTGGCCAGCGGATGCGGCGTGGGTGACGCGCTACCAGAGCGGGCCGATGGGTGGCGATGCGCAGATTGCCGACCGCGTGCTGGAAGGCCGTTGCCAGCGCGCAATCTTCTTCGAGGATCCGCACGTGGCGCGCCAGCACGAAGCGGACATCCAGCTGCTGGAACGGGCGGTGACCACGGTGACCGATCAGGCGGTATGCATCACTGCACCGCGCGTGGCGGCGCGGTGGGCGGAGGCGGCGGCCTTGCGCGCGGGTCGATGAGGTTTGCGGCCAACGGCTGAGCCGCTCGTGGTGGCCGTTCAGATCAAAAGCCGTGCTTGGCCGGGCGGGGTGGATTGCGCAGGGGTCGCTGCAAGTACGTCCATGTAAGCTCGGTCGCCGCATCCATGCGGCTCACGCCCCTGCGCAACCCACCCCGCCCGGCCACGGATGGTTTCCGTGCTGACCACGGAAGAGAAAAAGAAGAGCAGGAGCAGAAGCGGGTCGCGCGCTGTGCGCGCTTCAGTAGAGCCGATTTTGCTCGACTGCGCCGCCGGCTCTATGGAGTGGAGCCCCTTCTGTTGAAGGGGCGCGCCGAAGGCGGGGGTAGAGGAGGAATGCGTGGGCAGGTGCTGTAGCGCAGGCGCTACAGCAGCTGCCGAAGCATTGCTTTCAATCTGCGCCCTTCCAGCTGGAAGTAGTCGCGCTGCTCGCGCCAGTCGGGGAAGCGTTGTTCCACTTCGTGCCAGAACGCGGGCGAGTGGTTGGCCTGGATCAGGTGGCAGAGTTCGTGCACCAGCACGTACTCGAAGGCGGCCGGGCGGCCCAGTACCAATGCCAGGTCCAGCGCCATGCTGCCGTCGGGGGCCAGCGAGCCCCATTGCGAGGACATCACCTTCAACCGCAGGCGGCTGGGCGCGCGCGGCAGGCCGGGCAGGTACTTCGGCAACCAGCGGCCGACATCGGCGCGGGTCTGTGCTTCGTAGAATTCGCGCAGCAGGCGGCGCAGGGTCGCATCGCCGCCACGGCTCGGCCATTGCACACAGGCACCGTGCCCGTCGATTTCCAGCCGCGCGTAGCGGCCTTCCTGCCAGCGCAGTGGCAACAACTCGCCGCGCAGCGGCAGCACCCCTTCAACGCCGGGCTGCAACGCGGCGGGCAGACCATGCCCCTGGTAGTGGCGCAGCTGCAGCCCCAGCCATTCGCGATGCAGTTCGAGGAAGCGCTCGCCCATCACCAGGCTGGCACGCGGCGGCAACGTCAGTCGTGCGCCGCGCTCATCGACGCTGAGCTTGATCCGGCGCGCGCGCGGATCACGCACGCGCAGTATCTCGATCTCGACATCCTCCAGGCGCAGGCGAACGGTATCGCGCTGCACGGTGGCGGGTGGGACCGGCGAGATCAGGCGGCGCAGCAGACGGCTCATGGTCCCAGCATAGCGCCGTGCGAGGCCGCCGGATGACCGGCGGCCGACGGCCTGCCTGTTCAGTCAGCCTTGCTGAGCTTGAAGGCTTCTTCAAGCAGCAGGAACAGGCGACGGATCTCCGCGCTCTGCAGGGCGAAGCGGGCGTCGAACTCGGCACGGCGGCCGTCTTCGTCGGCATGTTCCAGCTGGTCCAGCGCGCCGTCCAGGAACTTCAGCTTGCGCACGATCAGGTCGTCGCCCAGCACGAAGGACAGGTTGTCCTCGAACACCAGGGCCAGCTTGGTCACCTGCTTGCCGGCATCCAGGTGCTTGTCGATCTCGTCGCAGCGCAGTTCCTGGTGCTGGCACTTGACCACCGCGCCGCCTTCCACCGGGTCCTTCATCTCGCACTCCTCGCCCAGGCTGAAGCCGGTGGGCAGGGGCTCGCCGGCGATCCAGCCGGTCAGGATCGAACGCGGCGCGACTTCGGCGTTCAGCGGCATCGCCGGGAAGCTGCCGAGCAGGCCGCGGATGTCGGACATGAAGTATTCGCCGGTCTTGCGGCTGGAGGTGTCCACCGCCACATAGCCGTGCAGCTGGTCGATGAAGGCATCGTTGCGCGAGGACTTCACGAAGGCGCGCGGCAGCAGTTCATGCAGCAGGTCGTCCTTCATGCGCTTGCGCTCGCGGCCACCAGGGCGGCGGCCTTCCTTCTCTTCGATCTCCTCCAGCTTGCGCTCGAGCAGGTCGTTGACCACCGCGCCGGGCAGGATCTTGTCCTCGCCACCGACGGTCAGCCACAGGTGTTCGGCAATGCGGTGCGAGAGCACTTCCTTCTCTTCGCGGCCGAATGGCGAGATGAAACCACGCGAGTTCATTTCCAGTGCGCCCACCGGTTTGAGCAGGGCGTGCGGCAGCAGGGTGTCGACTTCGGAAAAATCAGTGGCAGTCGGGAAGCGGAAGAACGTCAGGTTGCGAAAGAACATGGAATTCCGGTGTCTGAAGAAGAAGGGCGCCCGACCTTAAACGGCAGGCGTCTCGGGAACTGCGTCGGCCGGCCAGGCATCGGCATGCGCCGCATCGCCACGGCGGCCCAGGGCCATGAAATCGAACAGGGCGGCATCGGCCAGCTGCGCAGGTCGCACGTCGGCCATTGCACGTGCGATCTGTTCAATGCGCCCCGGATGGTCTTGGTCCCACTGCTTGAGCATCAGGCCGACCTGCCGACGCTGCAGGTTTTCCTGGCTGCCACACAGGGTGCAGGGAATGATCGGGAAACGGCGCGCCTGCGCGTACTGGGCGATGTCGTGCTCGCGCACGTACGCCAACGGGCGGATCACCACGTGCTGGCCATCGTCGCTGAGCAGCTTCGGTGGCATGGCGGCCAGCTTGGCGTGGTGGAACAGGTTCAGGAAGAACGTGGCCACCACATCATCGCAATGGTGGCCCAGTGCGATCTTGCTGAAGCCATGCGCCTTGGCGTGGTTGTACAGGGCGCCACGGCGCAGGCGCGAGCACAGCGAACACATCGTGCGGCCTTCCGGGATGACCCGGCTGACCACTGAATACGTGTCCTGCTCGATGATCTGGTACGGCACGCCCAGCCCGGCCAGGTACTCCGGCAGGACGTGCGCGGGGAAACCCGGCTGTTTCTGGTCCAGGTTCACCGCCACCAGTTCGAACGGCACCGGCGCCTTTTTCTGCAGCTGCAGCAGCAGGTCCAGCAGGGTGTAGCTGTCCTTGCCGCCGGACAGGCAGACCATGACCTTGTCGCCCGCTTCGATCATGCCGAAGTCGGCGATGGCCTGGCCGACCTGGCGGCGCAGGCGCTTGCCCAGCTTGTCCGCCCCGAGCCCGTCCACGCGCGGATCGCGCGGAACGCGCTGCGGGGGATCGGGCAGGGAGATCACGGCGGACATGGCGCCATTCTACCGGCTTGTGGCAGCCCGGACCCGGGGTCGGGATTCCCCTCTCCCGGCAGTCATCGTCGCTGTGTATGCTCGGAGACCGTGGACACCTACAACCCCGCCGAAATCGTCGAACACCTCGTCGCCCTGCGCGCCGAGCACCGGTTGCTGGATGAACAGATCGCGCGCATGGCCGCCAACGGCGAAGATGAGCTGGAGTTCAAGCGCCTGAAGCGGCGCAAGCTGCAGCTGAAGGACTGCATCACCAAGCTGGAAAGCCTGCAGATTCCGGACGAACCGGCGTAACCGGTGGCCCATCCACGCATGGCGTGGATCTACTGGCCTACGCCGCCCCGAACGCCGATGGCACAGCGGCAGCCTATGGATCCACGCCATGCCGGGAAGTCCCGGTAGATCCACGCCATGCGTGGATGGGGCCCTGCATCAACGCGGCAGCGCCAGCTCCGCACTCCAGGCCGCCTCACCGTCCACGGTCAGGTCGCAGCGGCGCACGTTGTCGGCACCGGAACAGCGCAGACCCAGCGGGTGCCCGTACCAGTCACCGGCAAGGCCCTGGCGAGCGGCGGATTCATCACCGCTGATGCGCACCTCGCCGGCCAACCACAGGCGGTAGCGCACCGGTTGCCCGGCCTCGATACACAGGCGCACCGGCGCATCGGCCAGGCGCCCGGGCAGGTTGTCGTCCACGCAGGCTTCTGCAGCCTGCGCCGAAGTAGCCGCAAGGCCTCCGGCCGCGATCAACGCGGCCAGGCCCGACAGGTGCCGCAGGTTCAATCCTGCGGTGCCGGTTCGTCCGGGCGCGCCGCTTCCGGGCTGACCCGTTCGATGGTGTGGCGCAGTTCGCGGCCGAGGATGAACTTGGCATCCTTGGCCCAGGCGTCCAGGCGCTCGTCGAACAGCAGCTTGCTGTTCTCGTCCGGCCACACCAGGCGCAGCTCGCGCAGCTTCTGGATGAAGCCGCGGAACAGCGACTTGTCGAAGAACTCCGGCGCGGCCGGTGCATAGAGCAGGCTCAGGCGCTGTGCGGCCTGCTGGCACAGGCTTTCCAGCTCGGCGGCGCCGAGCGTGCCCGGGCCGTTCTTCACCAGCACCGAAATGGCGATGTAGTAGCGCTCGAATGCCTGCTGCAGCGAGTGGCCGATCGCACGCAGGCGGAACACTTCGTCGGTCTGCCCGGTGTTGCGGGCAAGGATGCCACCGTCGTCTTCGTTGACGTTCTGCAGCAGGCCCTCACGCACGAACACGTCGATGGTCTGGTCGATGCGCTGGGCGAACTCGTCCTCGGTCCACGGCAGGAACAGTTCGGCCTGCAGGAACGGGTACACCGTGCGGCCCAGCTGCACCAGGCCGGTGCGGCTCATGCGGCGGTTGTTCTGGAAGCAGCAGGCCACCCACGACGATGCGGTGAACAGGTGCACCACGTTGTTGCGGAAGTAGCTCAGCAACACCGCGGTATCGCCGCTGACGCTGAGCACGTCGCCCAGTGGGTGCTTGATGCGGGTGAGGACGTTGATCTCTTCGGCGTGGGCGATGATCCGCTCCGGAGAGTGCGGAGTCACCGTCACCCGGCCCGAATACGGCATCTCCACCAGCAGGGTCTTGCACAGCTCGATCTGCGCGATCAGGTCGGCCTCGCCCATCGCATGCTTGGGCGTGGACAGCAGGGCCAGCGCCAGCAGGTTGATCGGATTGACGTCGGCCGCGCCGTTGATGCGCACCTGGATGCGCTCGGCCAGGGTGTCGACGGTGGTCGACAGCCACGAGGGCTTCTCGTCCTCGGACACCGCCTCGCCACCCCACTCCGGAGCCTTCTCGGCCAGCACATCGTTCAGCGCGATGGGTTCGCCGAAGTTCACCACCACCTGGCCGTAGTTCTGCTTGAGCACCTTGGGGATGCCCCACAGCAGCTGCCAGATCGATTCCTTCTCCTTGGGCCGCCCGGACAGTTCATCCAGGTAGCTGCCGCCCTCCATCAGCTTCTCGTAGCCGATGTAGATGGGCTGGAACAGCACCGGCTTGCGCGGCTGGCGCAGGAACGCGCGCAGGGTCATCGAGATCATGCCGCCCTTGGGCTGCAGCAACCGGCCGGTACGCGAGCGCCCGCCCTCGACGAAGTACTCGATGGAATAACCACCGGCGACCAGCTGCGCCACGTACTCGCTCAGCACCGCCGAATACAGCGCGTTGCCGCGGATCGAGCGGCGGATGAAGAACGCACCGCCCTTGCGCAGCAGGGTGCCCACCACCGGCAGGTTCAGGTTGATGCCGGCCACGATGTGCGGCGGCACGATGCCGCGGTCGTACAGCAGGTAGGACAGCAGCAGGTAGTCCATGTGGCTGCGGTGGCTGGGCACGTAGACCACTTCGTGGCCCGGCGCTGCGGCCTTGAACTTGTCCAGGTGGTGCACCAGCACGCCGGCGTAGATGCGGTTCCACACATGGCTGAGCATGAAGCTGGCCGAGCGCACCACCGGGCTGGAATAGTCCGCGGCGATTTCCCAGGCGTAGGCGTGCGCCTTCTTCCAGGCATCGCTGGTTTTGCTGTTGTCGCGCTTGGCCTGCGAGGCGATCGCCTCGCGCACCGTCTCGGCGGCCAGCACCTGGTCCACCAGCAGGCGCCGGGTCGACAGGTCAGGACCGATCACCGACTCGCGGATGCGGCGGAAATGGGTACGCAGCACGCGCTGCAGCTTGCGCACCGTACGCTCGGGCTCCAGGCCCTCGTCGACGGTGCTGCGCAGCGAGATCGGCGGTGCGAAGCGGACGATGGTGTTGCGGCCGTTCAGCAGCAGGCCGAGCAGGCGGCGGAAGCGGCCTACCAGCGCCCAGTTTTCCGAGAACAGCACGGCGAACCAGCCGCTCTGCTTGTCCGGGGCGCGGCCGACGAAGATCGACACCGGTACCAGGTGCACATCCAGGTCGTCGCGCACGCGATGGGCCTGCAGGACCTTGGCCAGCGAATCGGAATGGGTCTTGGCGCCGCGCTGCTCGGGAATCAGCGAGTTGCTCGAGCTGCGCCGCGACAGGGCCAGGTAGGCGCGCTTGCGGCCGGTGGGGTCACCGGCCAGCGGTACCAGCGGCGAGGGCAGGCCAGCCTGGCGGCAGGCCTTGTCCAGGATCAGCGCGTTGGACAGGCCGTAGTCTTCCAGCACGTACATGACCGGGCGGCCATCGTTGTACTGGCCCGGGTCTTCCGGCTCGATCTTCAGCGACAGCCAGGGTTCCACCAGGCGCCCGAGCAGGCGCGCCCACAGCGGGCGGCGGCCGGCAGGACGCGCGTGCACAGGCGTCGCCGCCGGCGGCGTGCCGGCGTCGGTCGAGGGGGACGCCGGCGCCGTGTCGGCGGGCGTCGGCTGGGATTCTTCGCCGGGGAACGGCAGCGGGTTCTGTTTCGACATCGACGTCATTATGGCTTAGCCGATGGCGTTGCCGCTTCCCCATCGGTTGTCGGGGCGGGCACAGGGTCCGGAGCGGCGGCGGCGCGCGCCGCATCGGCCTGCCGCAACAGGGCATCGGTATCGGCCAGGGTGCGGGTCAGGTACCAGTGGCCCTCGCGCCGGCTCAGCGGCACCTGCACGGTCATCGCGCGGCCGGCGAGCTCGTACTGCAGGCGCACCAGAGCATTGTCGCCCTCCACCGACAGCAGCTCACCGCGCACGCTGCGCAGCGCCTCGTCCACACCCAGGCCATAGCTGGCCAGCACCGCCTTCAGCGTGTGGATGAACGGCGCCAGCTGCTGCAGGCTGCCTTCCATGCCTGCGGCCTGCAGACCGGCATCGTCCTGGAAACCCACCTGGGCGGCGGCGCCGACGAGGGCGGCGATGCTGCTGCGGGCTCTGGCGCGGTCGCTGATCGGGGCATCCTGCGCCCAGGCGGCCAGGGTCTGCACCAGCTGGATGTAGTGCGCCTGCTGGCCGGGCGTATAGCCCTTCTGGTGCCGCAGGTACTGCACACCGAAGTTGCCCATCGACTGCGCGGCCTGGCGCACGGCGCGGGCCTGGCCGGCCAGCTGGCGGTCGAAACTGCGCTGCAGCTGCACGCTGGCGCCGGGCTCACGCAGCGCCGCCAGCATCGGCAGCAGCTGGTCGCCCAGCGGCAGTCCGGTCAGCGGCCACTGGCTGTGGCCGTCGGCCCAGGCCTGCTGCAGGCGCTGGTACTGGCTGGGGGGCACCGACAGCTTTGCATAGCCGACCAGGTCGTCCTCGGCCAGCCGTTGCGCCATCGCCTGTACTGCAGCGACAGGTTCGGCCGGCGCGGCGGCCGGATCACTGCCGGATTCACGGCACGCGGCGATGGCCAGCAGCAGCATGGCCGCCAGCCCCCATCCCCGCGCAGACCTTCCTCGCATTACCACGCTCATGCAATCGGACTCCCCGGACCGGTCCGCATCTTGCGGCCTGCGACGTGACAGCGGCAAGCCGGGGCGTCACGGTTTCTGCCATGGCGCGCACTGCGCGGTGGATCCACGCCCCGCGCCGATGGGCCCTTGCCGCACCCGGCGGATAAAAAAAGAGCCCGGACCACAGGGATCGCAGGCTCTTCAAACCGGCGCAAGGCCGGTGGACAGTGTTGTGGCGCATGTCCGGCCCGAAGACCGGATGGCGGCGATCCTACGCTGCCCGCAAAGTTAACGCAATACATGATGAAATGTCATTCAACTCATTGATTTTATTGGATCAATCACGTTGCCAGACTGCTTCAATGAAATCTACGGCATGTTTTTCGGCGATTCGGGCATAAACGCCGGGGTGGCCGGCCAACGCGCAGCCTTCGCCCCAGCTGACAACACCGAACTGGGTCCAGCCCCCGCGCAGGCGCAGCAGCAGCGGACCACCGGAGTCACCCTGGCAGCTGTCGATCCCTTCGCGGCCGGCGCAGATGACCTTGCCGCGTGCGAGCTCCCCTCCGTAGGCCTGCTGGCATTCGGCGAAAGGCACGAACGGGGTCTGCACCGTCTGCAGCTGGGTAGGATAGAGCCGTTCTTCACTGATGTCGGTGTCGCCCCAGCCGATCACCGTGAACTCCCGGCCTGGCTTGAGATAGCTGGCATCGGGCCGCAACCGCAGCGCGACCGGCTGCGCATCGGCCAACGGTGCGCTGAGCTGGATCAGGGCAACATCATGTTCCAGCGTGTTGCCGCTGTTGAACGCCGGGTGCATGTGGATGGCCTTGACGTTGGATGCATGCGCGGACGGTTCGGTGGACAGCCTGGTGACATTGCCGAGTACCGCGATCGAGGCGGGCGAATTGCCCTGCACGCAGTGCGCGGCGGTAAGCACCCAGGACGGTGAGATGAGCGTGCCGCCGCAGAAGTGCCGGGTGTGGTCGGTGTGGCCGTAGGAGATGCCCTGCAGGCTGACCATGAACGGGTAGTCGCCCGGCTTGGCATCCTCGCCGCCGATGATGCGCGGTGCTTCGCGGGGTTGGGGTGCAGCCGTGGCGGGAAAGACGATGGCCGCCGCCAACAGGCCGCCGAACAACAAAGAGGTGCTGCGATACATATCCGTGTATTCCTCTATCGATGGTTGGTACCGGCACGGCCGCGGTCCGTGCTGGTGCATCGATTGATAGAGGGCGCTCCGCGCGCACAGCGCGATGCGGCGCACAGTTTTCCCGGCTGGGGTCGGGTGCGTCAGAGCAACAGGCACAAATGCGAGCGCCATCCCGCATTCGACGGGATGGCGCTCGTGGTGCCGGCGTGACCGCCGTCGGGGCGGGGCTCAGCGCGCGGCCAGAGCCGTCGCGATTTCCTGCTGGATCGCCCGTGCTGCAGCCTGCGGATCGGACGCATGGCGGATCGGACGACCGACCACGATGGCATCGGCACCATCGGCAAACGCCTGCGCCACACCCACCGTGCGCTTCTGGTCATCGCCGACCGGGCCACCGGGACGGATGCCCGGGCAGACGATCGAAAAACCGGCGCCGGTCGCGGCGCGGATCGGGCCGGCTTCCTGGCCAGAGGCGATCACGCCGTCGATGCCAGCGGCCTGCGCGGCCAGCGCGCGTTCGACCACGACCTCCACCGGCTCGCGGTCGATGCCCATCTGCGCCAGGTCCGGGCGGCCCATCGAGGTCAGCACGGTCACCGCCAGCAGGCGCATGTCGCCGCTGTTGGCGGCCGCGCAGGCCTCCATCATCGCCGGGTGCCAGCCGTGGATGGTGGCGTAGCTGACCGGCCACTGCGCCAGGCGCTTGATCACCGCCGCAGCGGTGGCCGGGATGTCGAAGAACTTCAGGTCGACGAACACGCGCTTGTCGCGGCGGGCCAGTTCGTCCAGCACCTGGAAGTACTCACCGGAGGCGAGCAGTTCCATGCCGATCTTGTAGAACGCCACGCTGTCGCCAAGGCGGTCGACCCATGCCAGCGCCTGCACACGGTCAGGCACGTCCAGCGCGAAGATCAGGCGCTCGTCGTCACGCAGCGGCAGCGGGGCGCGGCTCACGGCGCGTAGTCCAGCGCGGCACGCTTGGCGTCATGACGGGCCTGCCGCGACTGCGCGTAATCGTTGTTGAACTGCGCCGGCTCGAAGCCGCCGTAGGTCGGGTTCGGCAGCATCCACCAGCGCTCGCCGAACCAGTCGTGATACTGCTGCAGCAGCGCGTCGCGGCCATCGTTGGTGTTGGCGGTCACTTCCACGAAGTCACCCAGCTGGTCGCCGAACTGCATCAGCACGCGGTACTTCTGCCCGGCCAGGCGGCGGCGGCAGTTCTTCTCGCTGCCGGCCTGCTCGCACCCTTCAACCACGGTGCCCAGACCGAGGAACACGCTGTCATCGGCCACCGGCAGGCCCTGCTCGCGCAGGTTGGCCAGGGTCGCGTCCTTCAGGTGCACGGCGCGGTTGGAGATGTACAGCAGGGTCACGCCCTTGGCATTGGCAGCCTTGGCGAAATCGACCACGCCGGGAATGGCCTTGGCCTTCTTTTCGGCCACCCACTGGTCCCAGCTGAGTTCGTCGTATTCCTTGCCGTCACGCACCAGGCGCGCCTGGTAAGGCGAGTTGTCCAGCACGGTCTCGTCCACGTCCAGCACCACGGCCGGCTTCAGGCCCTTGGCCTCGTTGCCACGCTCTTCCGGCACCAGCGCGTCCCAGTGGGCTTCCTTCAGCGCAACGTCCAGATGGTCAGCGGCGGCACGGTAGGTCTGCTCGGTGATCGCCCTGTATTCCTGCGCGCGCTGCATCCACAGCACGGCATTGAGGTTGTCGTTGGCGGTCGCGTCGAGGGCACCGTCGGCCTTGGCGGCGGCGGCCGGGGCTTGCGGGGTGGCGGCTTCGGCAGGCGCTTCCACGCGCTTGCAGGCGGACAGGCCCAGCACCGCAGTGGCGAGCAGGGTCAGGGACAAGGAAACGGGACGACGCATGGATTCACCGGCAATCAGATATACCGGCCCATTTTACCGGCAAAGGCGCCGCCGGGACGGCTATGCTTGGCGGTTGACACGTTGTCTTCCGGAAGCCGCCATGACCGACCCTGCCCAGACCCCCGACGTTCCGCTGCTGGATGCCGTACAGGCGCGCCTGCTGGGCTGCCTGGTGGAGAAGGAAGCCACCACCCCGGACACCTACCCGCTGACCGTCAACGCCGCGCAATCGGCAGCCAACCAGAAGACCGCCCGCGAGCCGGTGATGAACGTGAGCGCCGGCGGGGTGGAGCATGCGCTGCGCCAGCTGGAGACCCTGGGCCTGGCGCGCCAGCACTTCTCCTCGCGCGCCGACCGTTACGAGCACCGCCTGCAGAGCGCGCTGGACCTGACCCGGCAGCAGACCGTGCTGCTGGCCCTGCTGCTGCTGCGCGGGCCACAGACCCTGGGCGAACTGGTGTCGCGCAGCGAGCGTCTGTACCGGTTTGCGGATATCGACGAAGCCCGCCACGCCGTCGAGCGCCTGCAGCAGCGCGCGCTGCTGGTGGTGCTGCCGCGCGCCAGCGGCCAGCGCGAAGACCGCTACATGCACCTGCTGTGCGGTGAAGTGGACGGCGCGGCGTTGGCAGCAAAGTACGCCAGCAGTGGCGGTGGCAGCGGCGATGCGGCCGATCCGGGCCTGGCCGAGCGCGTGGCCCAGCTGGAAGCGGCCGTGGCCGAGCTGCAGGCACAACTGGCCGAACTGCGCAGCTGAGCGTCCGCATGCGGTAGTGCCGGCCGCTGGCCGGCAACCCGGTGATGCCTGGATGCCGGCCAGCGGCCGGCACTACCCGACCTGCGCCGCCCCCGGCGTGGCATACAAGCGGCTGGCGCTTTCGATGCCCGGCAACTGGATCACCCCGCGCTCCTGCATGCCCAGGCCCAGCAGGATCTTCCCGGACACCACGTTGTCCAGGTCGGTGATGCCATACAGATCGTGCAGGCCCAGCGCTCCGCGTGCATGCGCGAACACCGCCCGCGCTGCCTCGCTGGCATAGCCCTTCCCCGCGAATTCCGACAGCACCGCATAGCCAATATCCGGTCCCGGCAGGCCATCACGCCGCACCAGGCCGGCATTGCCCAGCCAGGCGCCATCGGACAGCCGCTCGATGGCGTACATGCCGAACCCGTTCAAGGCATAGCTGTGCAGCACGCGCAGCGCGATGTACTCCCGCGCCTGCGCTTCGTCACGCACGTTGCGGTCACCAATGAATCGCACGAAGCCCGGATCGTTGAGCAGGGCCAGCATCGGTGCCGCATCGCGGTCCGGTTCAATGGCCCGCAGGCGCAGGCGTTCGCTTTCAATCGGGTGCACGGACAGGT
Source organism: Stenotrophomonas indicatrix (assembly GCF_002750975.1). Taxonomy (NCBI): domain Bacteria; kingdom Pseudomonadati; phylum Pseudomonadota; class Gammaproteobacteria; order Lysobacterales; family Lysobacteraceae; genus Stenotrophomonas; species Stenotrophomonas indicatrix. The sequence goes on along the minus strand of NZ_PEJS01000002.1, from coordinate 141,777 downwards.
CTCCAGCCAGAGACCCCGATTGTGCCTCAGCCCCCGCGGTTGCCGTTGCCTTTGGTTTTCTTTTTTCTTTCCGTGGCTGACGCGCCAGGAAACCGTCCAAGGCCGGGTAGAGGGGCTGCGCAGGGGCGTGAGCCGCATGGATGCGGCGACCGAGCTTACAGGGACGTACTTGCAGCGTCCCCTGCGCAGTCCCTCTACCCGGCCAACCACGAACCCACTGCGTTGAGCGCCAGCCACGAGGGGCTGCGCCGTTCGCCGATCAGTCGAACAACGCCTCGATCGCCGCCAATCCCGCCGTCGCCCGCTCCTTCTTCCGCGCCGCATCCGCAACCGGATCAGCGCCATCGCGCTGGATCTCCTCGGCCGGGATCTCCTCGAAGAAGCGGCTCGGCTTCAGCCGCACGTGCTCGCCGAACTTGCGGGTCAGCTTGCTGTAGCTCATCCACAGCTGGATCTTGGCGCGGGTGATGCCCACATACAGCAGGCGCCGCTCTTCCTGCAGATTGCCCTCGTCCAGGCTGACCTGGTGCGGCAGCACGCCATCCTCGCAGCCGACGATGAACACGTAGGGGAATTCCAGGCCCTTGGAGGCGTGCATGGTCATCATCCGCACCTGGTTGCCGCCCTCGTCCTTGTCGCTGCGCGACAACAGCGCCAGCTGGCCGGCCAGATCGGCCGCGGTGGCACCACGCGGGCCACCCTCGAACCACTGCGCCAGTTCTTCGATGTTGTTGGCGCGACGCTGGTAGCTGGCTTCTTCCTTGGCCTGCTGCCGCAGCTCGCTGAGCAGGCCCGATTCCTTGGCGACCTTGCGGATCATGTCGCCGGAGCTGATCTGCCGCGTCTGCGCGCGCAGGTCACGCAGGATGTCGGTGAAGCGCGCCAGGCTGTTGGCCGCGCGCGGTGGCAGCTGCTGCAGCGCGCCGATCGCCTCGGCGGCCTGCGCCATCGGCATGTCCTTTTCCGAGGCCAGTTCGGCCAGCTTGGCCAGGGTGCCGGCGCCGACCTCGCGCTTGGGCGACTGCACCGCACGCAGGAACGCGGTGTCGTCGTCCGGGTTCACCAGCAGCCGCAGCCAGGCCAGCGTGTCCTTCACTTCCTGGCGCTCCAGGAACATGGTGCCGCCGGTCAGGTGGTAGGGGATGCGCAGCAGCTGCATGGCCTTTTCCAACGGCCGCGACTGGAAGTTGCCGCGGAACAGGATGCAGAAATCGCTCCACGGCACGTTGCGCGTCTGCGCTACGAACGCGATCTCGGCGGCGACCTTCTCGGCCTCGTGTTCGCTGTTGCGGCACTCCCACACACGGATGCGCTCGCCGTCGGCCTGGTCGCTCCACAGCTTCTTCAGGTGTTCGTGCGGATTGTTGGCGATCAGCGCGTTGGCCGCGCGCAGCACGCGGTTGGAACACCGGTAGTTCTGCTCCAGCTTGATGATTTCCAGCGCCGGGTAATCGCGCCCCATCTGCTGCAGGTTTTCCGGGTTGGCACCGCGCCAGGCGTAGATCGACTGGTCGTCATCGCCCACGCAGGTGAAGTTGCCCTTGTCACCGGCCAGCTGCTTGAGCAGGCGGTACTGCGCATCGTTGGTGTCCTGGCATTCGTCGACCAGCAGGTAGCCGATGCGCTCGCGCCAGGCCAGCGCGATCTCCGGGTTCTCTTCCAGGATCTGCACCGGCAACCGGATCAGGTCGTCGAAGTCCACTGCGTTGAACGCGCTCAGGCGCAACTGGTAGCGCTCGTAGATGCCGGCCGCTTCCTTCTCGCGGTTGCTGCGCGCAGCGGCCATCGCCTGCTCCGGCGACAGGCCGGCGTTCTTGGCGCGCGACACCAGGTTCTTCATGTCCTCGATGTCGTCCGGCTTGGCGCCGTACATCAGGTCCTTGATCTGCGCGGCCGCGTCATCGGCATCGAAGATCGAGAAACCGCGCTTGAGCCCGACGGCGGCATGCTCGATCTGCAGGAACTTCAGGCCCAGCGCATGGAAGGTGCAGATGGTCACTTCATCAGCATCCTGCTCGCGCAGGCGCTTGGCCACGCGCTCGCGCATTTCCTTGGCCGACTTGTTGGTGAAGGTGATCGCGGCGATGCGCTTGGCCGGGTAGCGGCCACAGCCGATCAGGTGGGCGATCTTTTCCACGATCACGCGCGTCTTGCCGCTGCCGGCGCCGGCGAGCACCAGCAGCGGTCCTTCGATGTGGAGGACGGCGGCAGCTTGGGGGGGATTGAGACCGTGCATTGGGGTGCGATTGTAGCGGGCGTTGGTGGCGGCCACAGCCGCCGGCCGGTGGGCTTGCTGAACGGCTTCGGCCGGCGCCGGGTGGCGTCGTACAATCGGCCGATGGCCAAGCTCTATTTCTACTATTCGGCGATGAACGCCGGCAAGACCACCACCCTGCTGCAGAGCGCGCACAACTACCGCGAGCGCGGCATGCGCGTGGCGATCCTGACCCCGCGCCTGGACGACCGTGCCGGCGCGGGCGTGGTCGCTTCGCGGATCGGCCTGCGCGCCGACGGCATGGCCTTCGAACGCGACACCGACCTGCAGCAGTGGGTCAGCCAGGATCTGCAGGCCAACGGGCCGCTGGGCTGCGTGCTGGTGGACGAGGCGCAGTTCCTCAGCCGCAGCCAAGTCTGGCAGCTCAGCGAAGTGGTCGACCAGCTGCGCATCCCGGTGCTGTGCTACGGCCTGCGCACCGATTTCCGCGGCGAGCTGTTCGAGGGCAGCCAGTACCTGCTGGCCTGGGCCGACGAGATGCAGGAGATCAAGACGATCTGCCACAGTGGCAAGAAGGCGACCATGACCGTGCGCGTGGACGAACATGGCCATGCCGTGCAGGACGGCCCGCAGGTGGAGATCGGCGGCAACGAGCGCTACGTGTCGGTCAGCCGCGCCGAGTTCAAGAAGATCACCCGTGGCGAGGGGCGGATCGATCCGGCGCAGGCACCGCTGCCGCTGTAGCGGCATGGCATCCAGCCGTTTACAAGTGGACGGCTACCTGCCTAGGCTGCGGCAACGTCTGCTGCCGAACTGGAAGTCCGCCATGCGTTCCGCCCTGCTGTTGATTCCCCTGTTGTTCCTGCCTGTACTTGCCGTCGCCTCCGGCCAGGGGCCCGCCGCTCCGCTGGATGATGCGGCACTGCTTGGCGCCGGATTCCTGGACGGGCATCCAGACATGAAGTTCCGGCAGTGGGGCATGGATGCGCTGCAACGCGGCGACGCCGAAGCGGCGATGGACAACTTCCGCAAGGCTGCCCGCTACGCCGACAAGCCTGCGCAGGGGCTGCTGGGCGAGATGTACTGGTACGGTGTCAAACGTGCTGCCGACCCGGTCATGGCCTTTGCGTGGATGGATGTCGCGGCCGAGCGCGGATACCCGTTGATGCTCGAGCTGCGCGACAAGTACTGGGCAGCACTGCCGTTGGAACAGCACGATATCGCACGAGCGCAGGCGCTGCGGCTGCGCGATGAGTACGGCGATGCAGCGGCTCGCCCACGCCTGGCCGCGGAGCTGCAGCGGGGCAAGCGTGCGATGACCGGGAGCCGGACCGGCTCACTGTCCAACAACGTCGACATCGTCTACATGGATGGAGGCGTGAGCCGAACCATCAAAGCCGACCGCCTCTACGATCCCACGTACTGGGATCCAGACCGCTATCAGCGCTGGCAGGACGAGAACTGGATGAAAATACGTCGCGGCACCGTGGAAGTCGGCCTGCCGACCCAGACGCCACCTCCAGCGGCAACCGAGGGCAAGCCGTAACCCAAGGTGCCGGCAGCAAGCCGGCACCCTGCATCACTCAGTACAGCGTGCGCTCCGGCGCACCAGCCGGCGGCGGGGTGTACTGGTACAGCCAGGTTTCGGTGAGGGTCTTGCCGCCACTGCGCAGGTACAGGCGGATGTCGATCTGCTCGCTGCTGCCCTCCGGCGGCACCAGGTCGAACATCGCGCGGTAACCCTTGATCTCGCGCAGCGGCCGCGCCGAGACGATCTCCACCCGGCCACGGCTGGTTTCGACAACGGCTTCGACGTCGGCCTTGTCGATCAGGCTGGCCAGTTCGCCGCCTTCAAAGTCGACCGCAAAGCGCCACGAGAAGTACTCGCGCTTCTTGCCGATCACCCCGCCCAGGCCGGTGCGGCTGGCAACGCAATGGGCCAGCGGCGTATGCGCCGGCGGCTGTGCGCCCCAGTACAGCCGGTAGCCGACCAGCAGTTCCTGGCCCGGCTGCGGCTTTTCCTTCGGGTTCCAGAAGGCCACGATGTTGTCGAAGGTTTCATCGACGGTGGGAATCTCCACCAGCTGCACCGAACCCTCGCCCCATTCGCCCTTCGGCTCCACCCACAGGCACGGACGCTTCTCGTAGAACACGCCGTCGTCCTGGTAATGGTCGAAGTTGCGGTCACGCTGCAGCAGGCCGAAGCCACGCGGGTTGCGGTCGACGAACATGTTGAAGCGCAGGTTGCGCGGGTTCACCAGCGGCCGCCAGATCCATTCACCAGCGCCGGTCCACAGCGACAGGCCGTCGGTATCGTGGATCTCCGGGCGCCAGTCCCAGCCCATGCGTCGGTCGTTCTCGCCTACCTGGTACATGCTGGTGCACGGGGCGATGCCCAGCCGCTCGATGGTTTTGCGCGGGTACAACGCGCTGTCGATGTCCATCAGCAGCACATCGCCGTTGGTGACGGCGAAGCGGTAGGCACCGGCCACGCTGGGCGAATCCAGCAGCGCATAGACGATGATGGTGTCCGAGTCGGCCGCAGGCTGTTCCAGGTAATAGGCGATGAAGTCTGGGAATTCCTCCGGCTTGCCCATGCCGGTGTCGATGGCCAGGCCACGCGCGGACTGTCCGTACTGGCCTTCCTTGCCCACTGCGCGGAAGTAGCTGGCACCCAGGAACGCGGCGAAATCGCGGTCGGTGTCCTTGCGCGTGTTCAGCCGGAACCCGGCAAAGCCGAGGTCGGCCGGCAGCTCACCATTCTTCAACCCGCTCTTGCCGTAGTTGAACGCGGCGCCGTCATAGGCCAGTTCCTGCGCCTTGCCGTCGACCACGTCGTACATGCGCACGGGCGAATGGAAGTACAGACCCAGGTGGAAGAACTTGGCCTGGAACTTACCCGGCTGGTCGGCCCACAGGGCATGGTCCTGGCGGTAGCCGATCGACTGGTACTGATCCCAGTCCAGCGCCTCCAGCTTGCCCGGCAGCACCCGCTTGTGGCTCTGGTAGGGCGCCTGTGCCAGCGCGCGCGCCTGGCCCTTCAGGGTGGCGAAATCGAACGGCTGCGGCTGGCCAAGCCGGCGCAGCCCAAGCTGGCCACTCTTGCTGGCCGCACAGGCCGGCAGTGACGGCAGGCCGAAGGCGGCCAGGGCCAGGGAGGCATTGCGGATGAAGTCGCGTCGTTGCATGCAGGCGCGGGAGCAAAGGGAAGGTCGGCCATCATAGGCAGACAAACGTTAACGGGCAGCGGTGGACTCGATACCCTGTTCAGCCTGCGCCAATGCCGCAAGGCGGGCATCAAGCTCGTGCAGGGCCGGTGCCTGCGGACCGCGCTGGGCCAGCAGCAGCTGCCGTGCCTCGGCCAGCACGGTGCGGGCCTGCGCGATCTGGCCGGCCTGCTGCAGGACCTGCCCTTGTGCCAGCAGCGCCTGCGGCAGCAGAGCGACGTGATCCGGTTGGCGCCAGATCGCCACCGCACGGGCATAGTGTGCTGCCGCCGCCGAGGCGTCGCCGCTGGCGCTGGCCCATTTCCCCAGGGCGAACTCGCCGTAGCCGATCTCGCGATGGTCCGGGCCCAGGGCGCCGAGCAGCTGTGCCTGCACCTGCCGCAGTTCCTGGCCGGCCAGCGCGTGCTGGCCACGCTGCAGGGCCAGCAACGCGCGTGCACGGCGGACCACCAGTGCCTCCGGGTGGCGCGGTCCCCATGCCTCCTGTGCCGCCTGCCAGGCCAGCTCCAGCTCGGCCGCTGCCGCCTGCGTGTCGCCCTGCCGGGCCAGCACATCGCCCAGCTGGCGATGCAGGCTGATCACCTGCGGGCTGCTGGCGTCGGCGCGTTGGCCGAGCAGGGCCAGCGCCTGCCGGTACCCCGCCAGCGCGGCCGGCAGGCGTCCGGCGGTGGCGTCCAGGGCGGCCAGATCGGCCAGTGATTCAGCACGCCCGAAGCGCTCGACCATCCCCTGGTGGCGCAGCGCCAGCGCCTGCTGGAACGAACGTCGCGCCGCATCGGCGTCACCCAGTTGGGCCTGGCAACGCCCAAGCTGGCTGTGGAACTCGGCCACCGCCGCCGGCAATGCCGCCGCCTGGCTGGCCGCCAGCGGTTGCAGTGGCTGCAGGTGCGCCAGGCACTCGCGTCCGCGACCGAGCATGCGCAGTGCGCGCCCGCGCTGGGTAACCGCCTCGATCTGCAGCGCCGGCGGCACCTCGCCCACCTCCTGCAGCAGCCGGCGCTGCTGGTCCAGGGTCTGCAGCGCCAGCTGGTAGTCGCCCAGGCCGATGCGCAGGCGGCCGATCACCCCTTGCAGCTCGGCCAGCGCCAGCGGCTGGTCAGCCAGTTCGGCTTCGCCCCGTTGCTGGCCGGTGGCCAGCAACTGCGGCACGTCGAAATGGCCGTGGCGCTGGCTGGCCGCCTTGTCGAACAGGCCAACAGTGAAATCCTGCATGGCCTGCGCACGCGCCATTTCCGCCCGCGCCTGGCGCAACTGCCACAGGGCGAAGGACGTGGTCCCCAGCAGGGCCAGCGCGGCCAGCCCGGCCAGCGCCACGCCCCAGCGATGGCGGCCCACGTACTTTCGCACCCGGTAACCCACGCCCGGCGGACGCGCCTGGATCGGCTGCCCCTGCAGGTAGCGGCGCAGGTCGCCGGCCAGTGCTTCGGCCGACGTGTAGCGCTGCTGCGGGTCTTTCTGCAGGGCCTTTTCCAGCAGCACGTCCAGATCGCCACGCAGTCGCTTGGCCTGCCGCAGCAGCGCCCGTCTCGGTGCCCCCGGCTCGGCGGCCAGCCGTTGCAGCAGCGCCGAGGCACGCGGTGCCTGCACATCCAGGATCGAGCGCTCCCATTCCGCGTCACTGTGCCGGCGCAGGCGATAGGGCTTGTGCCCGGTGACCACCTCGAACAGCACCACGCCCAGCGAATAGACATCGGTCAGGGTCGTCACCGCCTCGCCACGCACCTGCTCCGGCGCGGCGTAGTGCAGGGTGAACGCGCGGATTTCGGTAGCCGGATGGGCCGCGTTCGGATCGTCGTGGTCGAGCAGCTTGGCGATGCCGAAGTCGAGCAGTTTCACCGTGCCATCGGCGCGTACCAGGATGTTGGAGGGCTTCAGGTCGCGGTGCACCACCAGGTTCGCATGCGCATGGCTGACCACCGCGCAGACCTGCAGCATCAGCTGCAGCCGCGTTTCCAGCGGCGGTTGCAGGCGCCGGCAGTAGTCGCTGATCGGCTCGCCTTCCACGTAGTCCAGCGCCAGGTAGGGCTGCCCGTGCTGGTCCACCCCGGCGTCCAGCAGCTGTGCCAGGTGCGGGTGCTGCAGGCGGGCCAGGATCTGCCGCTCGCGGCCGAAGCGCTGGCGCAGGCCGGGATCGGCGACGCCACTGCGCAGCAGCTTCAGCGCGACCTGGCGCTGGTACAGGCCATCGCAGCGCTCGGCCAGCCAGACCTCGCCCATGCCGCCTTCGCCGAGCGGATGCAGCAGCCGATACGGCCCGACCTCGCTTCCGGCGCGGCCTGGCGGCGTAGCGGTCCACAAGGGCTGGGCCATGAACTCGTGGCTGTCGGCTTCCTGCTGCAGCAGGCGTTCCAGCTCGCGGCCCAGCGTCGGGTCCTGCGCGCTCACGCGCTGCAGGCGCAGCTGGCGGGCGGCGGGTGCCAGCTCCAGCAGCTGGTCCAGCCAGGATGACAATTGCTGCCAGCGGGCGGTATCCATGATGTGGGTGGCGGCGACTCAGTCGCTGCGCATCGCGGCCAGCAGGAACAGCCGCGCTTTCTGCCAGTCGCGGCGGATGCTGCGCTCCGAGCGCTGGCTCAGTTCGGCGATCTCCAGGTCGGACAAGCCGGCGAAGTAGCGCAGCTCCACCACCTTGGCCAGGTGCGCATCGACGGCCTGCAGGCGTTCCAATGCAACATCGAGGGCCAGCAGATCCTCGTCCAGGCGCACGCCGCTGCTGCTGTTCTCGGGAATCTCGGCCACCCGCTTGAGGTCGCCACCGCGCTTGCGCGCCAGCCGGTTGCGCGCGTAATCGACGACCACGCTGCGCATCGCCGACGCCGCATAGGCGAAGAAGTGCGCACGGTCCTCGAAGCGCGCCGCACCGCGGCTGCCCAGCAGTTTCAGGTAGGACTCGTGGACCAGCGAGGTCGCATCCAGGGTGCGTCCCTGCTGCCCGGCCAGCTGCCGCCGGGCCATGCTGTGCAGTTCCTGGTACAGGGTGGTCAGTACACGGTCGAGCGCGGCGCGGTCGCCACCGCGCGCAGCATCCAGCCATACGGTGATATCCGGGCCTTCGTCCATCGCCAACGCTCCCCCGCAGCGGATGTCGGCTGGACTATAGCGCTGCACGTGTGCAGCGCATGAAGACGTTCAGCGCTGGCAGCGACTGCACCACACGCTTGCCCGCTGGCCGATCATGGCGTGCTTGAGCGGGCGGCCGCAGCCGGGGCACGGCAGGCCATCGCGGCCATAGACCAGCAGCTCCTGCTCGAAGTAGCCCGGCGCGCCGTCGGGGCTGATGAAATCGCGCAGGGTGGTGCCACCGCGGGTGATGGCGTAGTCCAGCGTTTCCTTCACTGCCGTGGCCAGCCGCCGATAGCGCTCGCGGGTGACCTTTCCGGCCTCGCGCAGCGGGCTGATCCCCGCCTTGTACAGGCTCTCGGCGGCGTAGATGTTGCCCACCCCGACCACCACCGCCTGGTCCATCAGGAAGGTCTTCACCGGCGCGCTGCGGCCGCGGCTGCGGGCAAACAGGTAGTCGCCGTCGAAGGCGTCGTCCAGCGGCTCCGGGCCCAGCCCCTGCAGCAGCGGGTGGATCTCGCCAGCCGGCTGCCAGAGCAGGCTGCCGAAGCGGCGCGGGTCGTTGAAACGCAGCAGGCGGCCGTTGTCCAGGCTGATGTCCACATGGTCATGCGCGCGCAACGGGGTGTCGCCGGGCAGCACGCGCAGGCTGCCGGACATGCCCAGGTGCAGCACGGCGCTGCCGATGGCGGTATCCAGCAGCAGGTACTTGGCGCGGCGGCGCACCTCTTCGATGCGCTGGCCGGGCAGCAGCTCGGCCACTTCCGGTGGAATCGGCCAACGCAGGTCGGCACGGCGCAGGATCACCCCGTGCACGCGGCGGCCCTGCAGGTGTGGCGCCAGGCCACGGCGGGTGGTTTCTACTTCGGGCAGTTCGGGCATGGGACGATTCTATGCCCTCCTGCCCTGCGGGCAGCGCGGCCATCACCGCCTGGGTGCAACGCACCCCGGCGGCGTGCCGCCATCAGGCGTCCTGGCCCACTTCGGCCGAGGCCGCGTCGGTGGCCTCTGGCGGCGGCGCCACGGTCGCCGCCGGGGTGCCGTCCGGGAACAGGGTCGGCAGTGTGGCGGCGAAGCTGGCCACGCACGCTTCGGCGTAGCGCTCGGCAGTCTGCCGCGCCAACGCGTAGTCATCGGCCTGCCACGCTTCCAGCGACGCCGAGACCGGTTCGGCAATGCGGCAATGCGCGCCTTCGCCACCGGTCAGGCGCATGGTCGGCAGCTTGCGTCGGTATGGAAAGCCCAGGTCCACGTTCTGGCGCAGTTCGTATTCGGTCCCGGCATTGCCGAGCTCCTTGTAGATCAGGGTGAAGTCCCCCACGGTGACCTGCACCGGCCGCGACTGCTCGGGGATGGCGCCGGGATGGGCGCTGAAGTAGGCCGCCAAGGCCGCACGTGCCTGCTGCTCCATCGAACTGAAGGCCGGGTTCGGCACGGTGTCCACACGGGTACCTTTCAGCTGGTCCTTCCTGAAACCGCTGCCGCCTATGACACCGGCGAACAGCGATACGGCAGCCTGTGCTGCGATTACCTTGCCGGTGGTGGAACGCTGCACCAGACGCAGCGTCCGGTCGCCGATCGGCTGGCCATCGGCATTGGTCTCCAGTTTGGTACTGGTCGGAACCCGATGTTCCCAGGCAGGTGCTGCCGGTGCGGTATCCGAGGCCTGCTGCGGTTCGGCGTCGGCCGCCACGGCTATAGCCGGCTCGTCGGCCAGTGCCGGTGCAGACCAGGCGACGCCGCCAAGCAGAATGGCGGTGAGAAGGGTAGGTTTGGCATTCATTGGGGGGTCTTGGGCATCGGTCAGGTCAGTGCGGGCGATCCCAACGCGCAGCGATCATCGCAACGGCACTGCTCCAACCTCCATGTCCCCACAACCGCGTTCCATCACGGTCGACATGCCAAGCCCGCACTGTCTCTGCTGATCGACCGGTACGCCGGGTTCGAGTCGTAGAGACCATCGGCAGCGCGCCGACGAACTTTAGCCGGGCACGCTACGACTGGCGCCGCTCAGCGCGGCGGTGCAGCCAGTTCCCGTGCATCCAGGAATCCGTCACCGTTGGCGTCCTGCTTGTGGAAGCGCTGCACGATCACCTGCCGCTGCTGTTCGCGGGTGATGGCCCTGCCCTTGCCGCCGGGCAGTTCGTCGGCGGTCAGCACGCCATCGCCGTTGCGGTCCATGCGATCGAAGGCATACAGCATCCACTGCAGGTACTCGGCTTCACTGACCTTGCCGTCGCCATCGCTGTCCATGCGCTGCAGGTAACTGGCAGTGTCGCTGACCTGGGCCTGCACGGCAGGTGCGCACACGGCGGCCAGCAGCAATGCCGTCAGCGCAGCCCTCATCCGCCCACCAGGGTGTAGCCCTTCAGTCGCGCGGCATAGGCCTGCAGCGCGGCGATGCCGCTTTCCTCGGCCTCGCGGCACCAGGCCTGCAGTTGACGCAGGCGCTCGGCGGCATCGTGGCCGCGTGCTTCCAGCAGCGTTGCCAGGCGCGCGCGATATTCCACCAGGGTGCGGATGCGCGGGCGCTGGGCGACCCATTCGCTGAGCTGGGCGCGGCTGTCCGGCTTCAACCAGCGGCCGTCGTTGACCAGGCCACGGCGCAGCCGGCGCGGCAGCAACCGGCGCAGCTTTGCACCCGCGTATCGCGCTTCTTCGCGCAATGCCGGCATGAACACGTTGCGCTGGTAGTCGGTCATCGCCTGGAAGCGATGCGACAGCAGTGCCTTCAGGGTATCGGCGTCGGGCACGGCGATGTTCGGGCGCACGTCCATGGCCGGCGCGACACGCAGGACCTTGGCCAGGCGCAATGCCTGCAGCAGGCGGATCGCACTCCAGCCGATGTCGAATTCCCAGCGCCGCATCGCAAATCGCGCCGAGCTGGGGAACGCATGGTGGTTGTTGTGCAGTTCCTCGCCACCAATCCAGAACGCCCACGGCGTCAGGTTGGTGGAGGTGTCGGCCGACTCGTAGTTGCGATAGCCCCACCAGTGGCCCAGGCCATTGACCACGCCGGCGGCCCAGAACGGGATCCACGCCATCTGGATCGCCCACAGGGCGACGCCCGGCAGGCCGAACAGCACGCTGTTGACCGCAAACAGCAGCACCGGGCCGAGGGTTGCATACGGGGTGTACAGGCGGCGCTCGATCGCGTCGTCCGGAGTGCCGCGACCGTACTGTTCGATGTCCTCACGCATGCCGCGTGCTTCGCGGTACAGCTCCACGCCGCGCCAGAACACCTGGCCGATGCCACGGGTAACCGGGCTGTGCGGGTCGTCCTCGGTTTCCACCTTGGCGTGGTGCTTGCGATGGATCGCCACCCACTCCTTGGTGATCATCGAGGTGGTCAGCCAGGTCCAGAAGCGGAAGAAGTGCGCGACCACCGGGTGGAAGTCCACGCCCCGGTGCGCCTGGCTGCGGTGCAGGTAGAGCGTCACCGAGAAGATCGTGAGCTGGGTGAAGACCAGCAGCACCAGGGCCAGCTGCCACCAGCCCAGGCCCAGTACGCCACCGGTCAGCAGGGACATCAGGGCATCAGGCATGGCGACTCTCCAGAGCGACACAGGTATGGAAGACATCATGGGCGCTTGCGTTGCAAACTGCACCTTGCACCGCTGGATTGGCAGCGCCATTCCGTGGCTTCGTTCACAGTTGGGGACCCGTGTTGTCGACCCTTGATCCGCGCATCCGCGCCGTAGACCCCGCCCCATCCGCCGGGGACCTGCCGCCCTTGATCGAACTGGACCGCGCCAGCGTGATGCGCGGCCAGGTGAAGGTCCTGCACGGGCTGAGCCTGCGCATCGCGCAGGGCCAGCACACCGCCCTGCTCGGCCCCAATGGCTGTGGCAAGTCCACCTTCATCAAGCTGATCACCCGCGAGCTGTACCCGCTGGCGCAGGCCGACGGCACGGTGGCGGTGAAGGTGCTGGGGCAGAACCGCTGGCAGGTCGACCGGCTGCGTTCGCAGCTGGGCATCGTCACCGGTGACCTCAGCAGCAACCTGGCCGACATGCCGGGTCTGACGGTGGAGCAGGCGGTACTGTCGGGGTTCTTCGCCAGCTACATGGTGCCGGCCTTCCGCGAGGTCACCGCCGATATGCGCATGCGGGTGGGCGAGACGCTGGCGATGACCGGTGCGTCGGGCCTGCGTGAGCGTGCCTACGCCGAACTGTCGGCCGGCGAGACCCGCCGCGTGCTGATCGCCCGCGCGCTGGTCAACCGGCCGCAGGCGCTGCTGCTGGATGAACCCTCCACCGGGCTGGACCTGGTCGCCCGGCAGCAGTTGATCGCCACCATGCGCGTGCTTGCGCAGCAGGGCATCACCCTGGTGCTGGTCACCCACCACATCGAGGAAGTGATTCCCGAGATCGAGCGCGTGGTGCTGCTGCGCGACGGCCGCGTGGTGGCCGATGGAGCGCGCGCCGAGCTGCTGCGCGACGAACCGCTGTCGGCCGTGTTCGGCGGCGCGATCACGGTGGTGGAACAGGAAGGACGGCTGACCGCGTACGCGGGGTGACACCGCGTCTGTGGCGGGCCGGACGTCCGGCCCGCCACGCCCTGCTTCAGAACCGCAACGCCAGCGCGCGCGACTCGATCGGTGCCATCCGGCTCTGGTCCTGCAGCTGCAGGTCGCGCAGTTCATAGGGCGCACCGAAGCCGGCAGGCAACGCGGCCTGGTCGAAGGGCAGTACCAGCGCGCCGCGGCCCGGGCCATCGAACCACGCTGCGGCATGCGCCTGCGCCACCGGCTGCAACTGGCCGTTGGCTGCGGTGGCATACAGGGTGCCGCGCGCCTCGTAGCGGCCAGCGGCGGCCACCTGCAACGGCAGACTGACCTGGCGGCTGGAGGGATCGGGCATGGCCTGGCCGACGAAGCGGGCAGTCGGCCTGGCCACCGCGAAGGCGACCTTGCCATCGCGCAGCACGCCGTCGGCCTGGGCGAACACCTGCAGTTCCCACAGGCCCTGCGTGTTGCTGGCCTCGGCCGGAATCCTTACCTGTGCACGCAGGCTGCCATCGGTGGTGCGCAGCAACCGCTGCGGCCAGCTGCGGCCATCGGGTGCGACCAGCAGCGCTTCACCGCCGAGGCTGTCACGCCGTGTGCGCAACGCCGCCGCGCTGGCACCATCTTCCAGCAGACGCGCCTGCAGCTGCACGTTGCCTCCGGCCAGCACCTGCGCCTGGCTGGCCTGCACTTCCAACCGCAGCGGGCTGTTGGGCTCCAGCACCTGCACCACATAGCGGCCCTGCGCCTGCGCACTCTGCAGGCGGTAAACACCGGCCGCGCTGGTGGTACCGGTGCGCAGCATGCTGCTGCCATCACCGACCGGCATGCCCGCATCCTGCAGCTGGCGTGCGTCGACACTGCGCGCGACGCTGCTGCGCCCCGCCGGATCACGTACCTGCAGCGAGCTTGCCGGCAGCGCGCGGGCGCCCGGCGCCGGGCTGAGCTGGATCACCGCATCCGGTGCGCTCAGGGGCAGTTCCAGGCCGCGCTGCAGTTCGGCAGCGTCGACCTGCTGCCAGTAGCTGCGGCTGATGGCGGCCTGGGGACCGGGAGCCTGCAGTGGCTGTGCCGGGTCCAGCGCCCAGGCGAAGGCCAGCGGCGCGTGCTCGCTTTCATCGGCAGGCAGCGGCGCGGCAACCAGGCCGGCGGGAATCTGGTCGCCTGCGGCAACACGCAGCGGCTGCGCGGCCTGCGCCGATGCAGTGGAAAGGACCGCCAGCACGGCGGCAGCCAGCAGGGTGGAATGGATCGTCATGGTCATCTCCCTCACTGGGTCAGGTCGTTGCGCAGGATGCCGCCGAGGCCGAAGCACTCACGTCGGCTCTGGTTGTGGCTGAGCGGCTCGGCGCCCTGGGTACGCGCCTTGTCGGTGAACCACAGCGTGCCGGCCGCCTTCTGGCTGCTGCACTCCAGGAAACCGTCCGAGCACGACGACAGCCAGTTCTGGGTGAACTCCAGGCCGACATTGGCGGAGTAGCCGCCGCAGTAGCTGTTGCTGTCCCACACCGCCGATTCGACATCGCTGCCGACCACTGCGCGGAACGGCTTGGGCAGGGCCGGGCGGCCGGCGGTGCCGTACAGGTTCTGCGCGTTGTAGGTGGCCATGTGCCCCACCTGCTGCATGCGCACGGCATCGTTCTTGTAGCCCAGCAGCCAGCCCAGCGAGGTCTCGAAGGTGTTGCCGTTGAGCACGGCGTCGGCCAGCGGCGTACCTGCCGAGGAGGGCGCCAGCGCAGTGACCTTGCGCAGCCGGTTGATGATCTTCGGGTAGCGGCTGTCGTAGGTGGGGTTGGACAGGATCCAGCGCATCACGTTGCCGCCGTTGGAATGGGTGATCACCACCAGCTGGGTGATGCCCCGGCTGTCGATGAAGCCGGTGAGCTGGTTGGCCAGGCAGCCGGCCGCTTCCGGCTTCCACATGTACTGGGTGAAGTCGCAGTTGATGACCACGTAGTTGCTGCTGTTCGGCAGGCCCTGGCGGACGGTGTCGATGATCGCCGGCTGCCAGTAGTCCTGCGTGGCATTGGTCTGCGCGCCGGTGCCGTGCACGAAGGCGACGCCGTACACATCGGCGGCCTGCGCCGGTACGGTCGCCACCCCAAGGAGCAGGGCCAGAACGGTACTTCCTGTTGCGGTGCTGCGCATCGCGTCTCTCCCTTCAGCGGATCCCCCCGGCCCGGCTGTGACCTGATGCTCATGGCGGCAGCGCGTGAAAATCCGTGCGCTGCGCCCGGATTCAGCAGATTGCCGACAATTGATGACCGTTTTCACCCAGTGCAGCGGGACCATGCCGGGTCTGGCCGTATGACCGATGGACGCTGCGGCCGGCAATCGAGGCTGCGATCATGGCCGGCGAGTTCCCTGCCCGAGTCTGCCCATGTCGTCGATCCTCCCCCCTGCCCGGCCGCTGCTGGGCCTGGCCATCGCGTTGTCGCTGGCCGGCTGCGCCGCCACCACCACCAGCAAACCGACCGCCGTCGAAGCCAACGTCACCACCAAGGCCGTGGGCTACCTGGACAAGACCGCAGTGCCGGCCAGCATCGATCTGGTGCCGGCACCACCGGCCGCCGGCTCGGCGGCCTTTGCGCTGGACGAGCAGGTCAGCCGTGAAGCACGTGCGCTGCGCGGCAGCCCGCGTTTCGCCCAGGCCGGCGTCGATGCCGAACTCGGCTTTCCGGAAGGTGCCAACCATTTTTCCTGTGCCGCCGACATCGACGTGGATGCAGTGAAGACCCCCGCCCTGTACCGCCTGCTGGAGCGCAGCCGCATCGACGCCAGTGCTGCCACCAAGGCCGCCAAGAACACGTACCAGCGCCCCCGTCCGTTCATGGTCAACGGCGAGCCGACCTGCTCGCCGAAGGATGAGGAGGGGCTGCGCAGCAACGGCTCCTATCCGTCCGGTCACACCTCGATCGGCTGGGCATGGGCATTGATCCTGTCGGAGATCGCACCGGATCGCGCCGATGCCATCCAGGCGCGCGGCCGCAACTACGGCGAGAGTCGCCTGGTGTGCAACGTGCACTGGCAGAGCGACATCCTCGAAGGCCGCTTCATGGGCGCCGCCGCCGTGGCCCGCCTGCATGACAACGCGGCGTTCAACAGCGACCTGCTTGCCGCGCGCAGGGAGATCGCTGCTGCGCGCAAGGCCGGCCTGCACTCCAGCCGCGACTGCGCCACCGAGAACGCGGTGCTGAAGGTGCGCCCGCAGAGCGCCTTGTAATCCACCGCCGCTGCGCTCGCCGGGCATGGCCCGGCGCTACCGGGCGCGACGCATGGGTAGCGCCGGGCCATGCCCGGCGGACGCGAAGAACAGAAGGGCCGGCATGCGCCGGCCCTTCTTCATTGCATCATTGCTGCAGCCGCATCAGAACTTCGCGGTGAACTCCACGCCCCAGGTACGCGGCTCGTTGAGGAAGCCGGTCAGGTTGTTGAAGTCGATCGCGCCGACCACGCGGGTCTGGTTGGTCAGGTTGCGGCCGAACACGGCCACGTCGTACTGGCCGTAATCCCAGTTGTAGCCCAGGCGCAGGCCACCTTCCAGCGAACTGCGGCCGCGGAATTCCGGCGACTCGTAGATGAAGAAGTTGACCGCACTGCGGTAGGCCCAGTCGGTGTAGGCATACAGCTCGCTGCCATCGCTGAGCGGGAAGCCCACGCGCAGGGTCGCGTTGTGGATCCACTTCGGTGCCTGCGGCAGCGGATTGCCGTTGACCAGCGCATAGGTGCCGCCATTGATGACCGTGGTCGGGTCGGTGATGGTGCAGCCGCCGCCACAGACCGCCACCGCCAGGTTCTTGTCCTTGATCTCGGTGTCGTTGTAGCTGCTGCCGAAGGTCAGCAGCACGTTGTCGGCCAGGTAGGCTTCCAGGTCCAGCTCCACGCCCTGGCCGATGGTCTTGTCGGCGTTGAGCAGGGTGGCGGTGTTGTTGGTGCCACCGACGGCGATCAGCTGCTGGCCGTCCACGTCATAGCGGAACACGCTGAAGCCCAGGCGCGCACGACGTTCGAACAGGTCGGCCTTGATGCCGGCTTCGTACGAAATCACCTTCTCCGAATCGGCCTGCGACAGGCCCGGTGCGAACGCCAGGCGACCCTGGATCGACGGTGCGCGGAAGCCCTTGGCCACGCGTGCATAAGCATTGACGTTGTCGGTCAGCTTGTACACGCCGCTGACATCCCAGCTGACGTCGTTGACGTCGGTGTTGGCCAGGTACGGACCGCTGACCGGGGTGCCGAACGGCACGGCCTGCAGCACGCTGGCGCTGAAGTCCTTCTTGTCCTGCGTATAGCGCACGCCGGCACGCAGCTTGAAGCGGTCGGTGACATCGAAGTCGCCCGAAGCGAACACCGCCCATGCCTTGTTGCGCTGCTGCTGCACGACGTGGCCGGTCTGCGGGTTGCCCGGGGTCAGCGAGTCGTAGTTGAAGTTGTTGATGGTGACGTCTTCATCGAAGTAGAAGACGCCGGCCTGCCAGTCGAAGCGGCCCCATTCGTTGGATTCCACGCGGAATTCCTGGGTCCACTGGCGGTGGTGCGGCAGGCCGTCGGCCGACTCGGACGAGAACGGAATCAGGCCCGGGCCGGAGTTGCCCGCGCCGAGGAACGCGGCGCCGTAGCCACCGTCGATGTCGCCGCGGTTGAGCGATTCGGCGGTCTCATAGCCGGTGATCGAATGCAGGGTCACCGAACCGAGGTTCCACTGCAGGCGCGCGCTGCCGCCCCAGGTTTCCAGGTCGGAGAAGTTGACGCCGTCGTTGGCGACCTTGTCGCGGTCGAAGTTCTCGACCAGCGCGTTGCCGCCCTTCTCGATGATGTTGGCGCGGAACAGGCGCGCGGTGCCGTTGAGCTTGCGCTTGTGCAGGTTGAACAGCGCTTCGAAGTCATCGCCTTCGTACAGGAACTGCACGCGGCCGGCGGCTTCGTCATAGCCTTCAAAACCACTGTTGGGCGCACCGGCACGGGTGTTGTCGACCCAGTCGTCACGACGCTGGTAGATGGCCGACACGCGTGCGGACCAGCGGTCGGTCAGCGGGCCGCCGTAGGCGCCCTGCACGTTCCAGCTGTTGTAGCTGCCATAGCCCACGCGCACGTAGCCATCGGCATCCTGCGACGGCCGCGCCGAATCGAACTTGACCACGCCAGCCGGGGTGTTGCGCCCGAACAGGGTGCCCTGCGGGCCGCGCAGCACTTCCACGCCGGCCAGGTCGAACAGCGGGAAGCCCTTCAGCAGCGGGCTTTCCTGCACCACATCGTCGTACACCAGCGAGACCGGCTGCGATGCATTGAGGTCGAAATCGGTATTGCCCAGGCCGCGGATGTAGAAGCGCGGGAAGGCACGGCCGTAGGACGACTCGATGTTGAGGCTCGGCACGCGCGCAGCAAGGAAGCGGATGTCATCGCCCGCCGAACCGAGCACGTCGAGCTTTTCGCCCTGGATCGCGCTGATCGCAACCGGCACGTCCTTGGCGTTCTCGACACGACGCTGTGCAGTCACCTGCAGCGCATCGAGGGCGACCGGATCCTTGGCGGCGGGGGTTTCCTGGGCGGCTGCTACCAGCGGCAGCAGGGCGGAAAGAGCGACAACGAGCGGGCGCGCGACCGGAGAGCGGCCACGGGAAGTACGGGTCGGAGACATGGCGGTAGGCTGTGTTTGGAGGGGTGGTAAAACGGCGCTACCAGATAATTGTTGCAATACAGCACCTCCCTCGCAAATGCCGATCGTTCATGGCCGCCTCGCGCGCCGCCGGACGCTGCCGCTAGACTCGGGGTTTTTCCCCGCAACGGACCTGCTGCGATGACCCAGTGGTACTTCCATGCTCCCGGCCAGGCCGACCGTGTCGGTCCGTTCGACGAGGACGCCGCGCGCCGCTTCGCCCAGGCCAATCCGCGCGCGCTGGCCTGGTGCCAGGGCATGACAGGGTGGACACCGGTGTCCGAAATCGCCGCCCTGCAGCAGGCCGGCACCGGCACCGCGCCTCCGCCGCCGATGCCTGCAGTCACCCCTGCAGTCGCAACAGCCTCAACCGGCGGCCGCGCCGACCGCATCGACTTCCGCATCGTCGGCCATGAAATGCAGTTCGTGGAAATCGAGCTGGATCCCGGCGAAGGTGCGGTGGCCGAGGCCGGCGCGCTGATGTTCAAGGATGCCTCGGTGCAGATGGACACCGTATTCGGCGGCGGCGCGCGCAGCGGCCAGAGTGGCGGTTTCATGGACAAGGTGATGGCGGCCGGCAAGCGCGTGCTGACCGGTGAAAGCCTGTTTGCCACCGTCTACACGCAGACCGGCCAGGGCCGCGGCAAGGTCGCTTTCGCCGCGCCCTATCCCGGCACCGTGCTGGCGATGAAGCTGGACCAGCACGGCGGGCGCCTGATCTGCCAGAAGGACAGCTTCCTGGCGGGCGCGCGCGGCGTGCAGATCGGCGTGCAGTTCCAGCGCAAGATCATGACCGGCCTATTCGGCGGCGAGGGCTTCATCATGCAGAAGCTTGAAGGCGATGGCTGGGTGTTCATCCATGCCGGCGGCTGCGTGGTCGAGCGTGAGCTGGCCGCCGGCGAACGCCTGGACGTCGATACCGGCTGCATCGTCGCCTACCATCCGACCGTGGACATGGACGTGCGCCGGGTCAAAGGCATCCGAAGCGTGCTGTTCGGTGGCGAGGGTGTGTTCCTGGCCACCCTGACCGGGCCAGGCAAGGTCTGGCTGCAGTCGCTGCCGTTCTCGCGCCTGGCCGGCCGCATGTGGATGGCCGCGCCGCAGGGCGGCGGCAAGAGCCGCGGCGAGAGTTCGCTGCTGGGTTGACGGGCCGGCGGTACCCCACATCGCATCGGTAGCGCCGGGCCATGCCCGGCGAGCACAGCGGCAGCTGAACCATCCGCCGGGCATGGCCCGGCGCTACCCACGAATTTTGTGCGTTCGGTATGCTGGCGCCCTTTCCTGAATCCGGCGCCGCGAGCGCACTGCCGATGAGCCTGTTCCGCCCCCGCGTGCTGCTGTCCGTCGCCCTGCTCGGCCTGCTGGCCGGTTGCGGTGGTGAAGAGGTCCGCCCCACCCCGCCCGCGCAGCCCACCGTGGTTCCGCAGGCCAAGCCGGTGAAGATCGGCATCGCGCTCGGCGGCGGCGCGGCCAAGGGCTTTGCGCACATCGGCGTGATCAAGATGCTCGAGGCCAACGGCTTCGAACCGGTGGTGGTGTCCGGCACCAGTGCCGGCAGCGTGGTCGGCGCCCTGTATGCCAGCGGCATGGACGCCTTCCAGATGCAGAGCAAGGCGGTGGCGCTGGACGAAGCCAGCATCCGCGACGTGCGCCTGTTCTCCGGTGGCCTGGTGCAGGGCCAGAAGCTGCAGGACTACGTCAACGAACAGGTGGCCAACCGCCCGGCCGAGCGCCTGAAAAAGCCGTTCGCCGCCGTCGCCACCCAGCTGGAAACCGGCGAGCGTTCGATCTTCGTGCGCGGCAACGTCGGCCAGGCGGTACGCGCTTCCAGCAGCATCCCCGGCGTGTTCGAGCCGGTGAAGATCGGTGGCCGCAACTACATCGACGGCGGCGTGGTCAGCCCGGTGCCGGTGGATGCCGCACGACAGCTCGGTGCCGAGTTCGTGATCGCCGTGGACATCTCCAGCAAGGCCAGCGGCAAGGCACCGACCGGCATGCTCGGCATCGTCAACCAGTCGATCTCTATCATGGGCCAGCGCCTGGGCGAGCAGGAACTGGCGCGCGCCGACATCGTGATCCGGCCGAAGGTGCTGGACATCGGTGCTGCCGATTTCAGCCAGCGTGGCACGGCCATCCTGGAAGGCGAGAAGGCCGCGATGGCGGCGATGCCGCAGATCCGCGCCAAGATCCAGCAGCTGCAGAAGGCCCGCGCCGCCGCATTGGCACCGGCACCGGTGGCGGCGCCCAAGTGCGACGAGCCTTCGCGCCTGGGCAAGCTGATGGGCCGCAAGGAAAAGTGCTGACGCGCGGCGCTTGAACGGCCGCCGCGGTCAGCGCCGCGGTGGTGGGTAACCACTGGCCAGGCGTCGCTGCCGGCGCCGCTCATCCACCGCCCGGTCATGCCGCTGTGCGCTCAGCTGCAACTGCTCCATCGCGTCCCCCGGCAGCCACAGCTGTTGCTGGGCACGGGTGATCGCCACGTAGGCCGCGCGCACCGGGCTGTGCAGCGCGCGCGCATCATGGCCGCTGTCGAAGCAGCACGGCGCCATGGACACCGTGGCGAACTGCAGGTTCTTGGCGTGCTGGGCCAGGCACAGCACGACGCTGGCCTCGTCCGCATCGACCAGTTGCCCGAGCAGGCGCTGCAACGCCGCAGCATCGAAGCCACCGGCAAACAGCGCGGGGATGTCCGCCTGTCCACGCTTGGCACAGACCTGCACGAAGCTTTCCCAGCGTTGTCCGGGGCCGCCAGCGGCGGCGCTGCGCCAGGCGTCGATCGGACCGTCCACCTCTTTCAACAGCGCCTGCCGCGACGCAGGATGCAGATGCACGCGCGCGCCGCGCGCAACCAGCTCGTTGGCTTCCAGCAGCATCCGCCACAGGCTGCCGTACAAGCGGGCGCCGGTGCTGGGCACCGCCGACCAGTCGTCATAGCGGCGAAGGCCGGTGGCGCGGTCGCTGGCGCCCACGAAAGGCGCCGGTTCGCCGAGATCGTCCAACGCCAGTGACTGGTTGACCAGCGCATCGACCTGCCGCCCCTGCCGCACCGACTGGTGCATCTCCAGCGTTTTCGCCGATGACCAGCGCTGTACGCGTCCGCTCAGCCGTTGATGCGGATCGCCCAGGCTGACCACGCCGGGCGCGTGGGTGGCCAGCAGCTGTTTCCATGCAGGGCTGAGATCGTGCGCCTCATCGACCAGCACCATGCCCAGCGACACCGGCAGCGGCACAGCACGCAGGGCCAGCCATTTGCCGATGTGTCCGGCATCCAGGCGCAGGCAGCCGCCCTTCTGCACCACCGGATCGAACATGCAACGCCAGACGAACTCCGCGGCCGCGATGAACGGCGTGGCTTCCAGCTGCGCTGCGCCCAGCGAGCGCTGGAAATGCCAGGCCTGCAGGCTCGGCGCTGACGACGCGCACCACCGGTTGATGGCGTCCAGGGCGATCATCAGGACCTGGTCCGGCCGGCGTGCACCGATGGCCGGCAGGCCGAGGCGGGCGGCCGCCTCGCGCAGGGTCAGCGTGCTCTGCCGGTAGGTCGGTACGAAGCCGCCGGTCAGGCCGTTGGCGGCGGCATGGCGGGCGATCGCATTGGCGAACTCGATCTGGGTCAGCAGGCGCGTGCCGGCGTCGGCCGGCAGCCGCGCGCGGAATGCCTCGACCTGGCCACGCGTGGGCGCCACATAGGTATAACGGCCCGGGCGAGCCTGCAGCAGCGCCAGCACCAGATGGCCCTTGCCGGTGCCGGCATAGGCCTGCAGGTCGATCAATTCATCGGGATTGGCCGCGATCGCACGCAGCACGCGTGCCTGTTCGGAAGTGAACAGGCCGTTGTGCTGGGTCGCATGCGTTGTCTGTTCGTCATTGCCGGCGTCTTCGTCATCGCCTTCGGCCAGCGATGTCGCCGGAAAGTGGATCGTGTGCTCTTCCAGGGTGATCCTGCACGCCGCCTGGAAGTCCGCGCCGGGATAGGCGTCCGGCGACGCGGCCAGCACCGCCTCCATCACCTCGTCCGGTGCCAGCAGCACGTCCTGTGCGGCCAGCACGCCCAGCCACGCCTCCAGCGCCCGCGCGTCCTGTCCAGCGCTGGCCGCCAGCTGCGCCTGCGCAGCAGGGCCATCATCGGCGGCGAACAGCGCACAGGCGTCGTGCAGCAACCGCTGCAGCTGGGTGGCCGGTGGCCTCTGCCGGCGGCACAGCATGGCCACCAGCAGGCCGGCCTGCTCCAGCGGTGTGTCCGGCGGCGTGCCTTCGCTCAGGTGCCGCAGCAGGCTCTGCTCGCGCAGCGGAAGGAACAACGGGGAAGACGTCGGGGATGGGGTATCAGACATGCCGGAGCCAGAGGGAATCACTGCGCGGCCTGCGTGTGCACGGCCGCCGCGGGCCACGATGCTCGGCCAGCCCGCGCGCGCCGTCAAACATCACCGCGGCCGCCGGTTCATTCGAGCTGCGACAACGGCAACGCCTGGAAACCCTTCACCGTGCGCAGCACGAAGCTGGAATTGGCATCGGCCACACCACCGGCGTTGAGCAGCCTGTCCAGCAGGAAACGCGAGAAGTGCTCCAGATCGCGCACATACACATGCAGCAGATAGTCCATGTCGCCGGTCAGGGCGTGGCAGGCCACCACTTCATCCCAGGCCTGCACGCTGTCGACGAAGTGCCCGATCGCGGCCTGGTCATGCTTTTCCAGCTGTACGCGCACGAACGCCTGCAGCCCCAGACCGAGCCGGCGTGGCTCCAGGCGCGCGCCATAGCCGACGATCACCCCTTCGCTTTCCAGTCGCTGCAGGCGGCGCAGGCAGGCCGACGGCGACAGGTTCACCCGCGTCGCCAGCTCCGCGTTGGTGGCGCGACCATCACGCTGGATTTCAGCCAGCAGACGTATATCCGTGCGATCGAACTGGACTTCTCCGGCCATTGTTGCCCCGCAACATGGTGAGTACGCAAGGATATTGCGCCAACAAGGTCAATCCGCGCAACTTTTGCAACCCTGTTGCGCGCCCCCTGCCCTAGCATCGTGGGTATCCCGTCAAGGAGTCTTCCATGGACCTCGCCCAGCCCCGCCGCGTCGAACACCAGCAGACCGACAAGGGCTACGTGCCGGTGTACACCACCGCGCTCGTCGAGCAGCCGTGGGACACCTATACCGCCGACGACCACGCCACCTGGAGCACGCTGTACCAGCGCCAGCGCGAACTGCTGGTCGGCCGCGCCTGCCAGGAGTTCCTGGATGCGCAGGACGAGATGGGCATGAGCGCGCACATGATTCCGCGCTTCGACCAGCTCAATGAAGTGCTGGGCGCGGCCACCGGCTGGACCCTGGTCGGCGTGGAAGGCCTGCTGCCGGAACTGGATTTCTTCGACCACCTGGCCAACCGCCGCTTCCCGGTGACGTGGTGGATCCGCCGCCCCGACCAGATCGACTACATCGCCGAACCGGACCTGTTCCACGACCTGTTCGGCCACGTGCCGCTGCTGATGAACCCGGTGTTCGCCAACTACATGGAGGCCTACGGCCGCGGCGGCGTCAAAGCACATGCGATCGGCCCGGAGGCGCTGCAGAACCTGACCCGCCTGTACTGGTACACGGTGGAGTTCGGCCTGATCGACACGCCCGAAGGCATGCGCATCTACGGTGCCGGCATCGTCTCCTCGAAGGGCGAATCGCTGTACTCGCTGGAGTCGGCCGCACCGAACCGCATCGGTTTCGACCTGCAGCGGATCATGCGCACGCGCTACCGCATCGACACCTTCCAGAAGACCTACTTCGTCATCGACAGCTTCGAGCAGCTGATGCAGGCGACATCGCCGGACTTCACCCCGATCTATGCCGCGCTGGCCGACCAGGCGCACCTGCCGGCGGGCGACGTGCAGGCCGACGACCGCGTGTTCCAGGCGGGTACCGGCGAAGGCTGGGCTGATGGTGGGGATGTGTGAGGCGACAGCCGAGGTCCGGCTAAACTTCAAAAGCGTCTGCAGCTTTTGAAGATTAGGGGGCCAATCCTGGGTCTCCGCTATCCTGCACGGCATGACTGATGTGTTTGCCACCCTGCGCGCGACCGACGTCGCCTTCAACGACGACTTCATCCTGTTGACCCTGGCCGACGGCCGCCGCACCCGGCAGCCGTTGCGCTGGGCGCCTGCGCTGTTCGAGGCCACGGCTGAACAGCGTGCGCAGTGGGTGCTCACGACCGATGGGCTGGGCGTGAACTGGCCCGCGCTGCTGCCGGCGCAGGAACGCGGCGTGGTCGATGTTCCGAACCAGGTGTGGGATGACCGCTATGAAGCCGCGCTGGCGCGCCTGAAGGCGGCCGCGTGGTCGCTCGATGCGCTGTCCGATGAAGACCAGCAGCTGGTGGCGCTGTGGCGGATGGAAGCGGACATCAACAACGGCGGCTTCATGCAGTTCCTGTGCAACTGGGGCGACCCGACCTGCCAGCTGGCGCTGCGCGCATTGCAGGCGATGGGCGCAACGCAGACGCACGCGATCCTGGCCGGCATGCGTGGTCTGCTGGACCGGCTGGAAGACGACCCGGCGATCAAGGAACTGACCGACCTGTACGGCGCGATGACCGAACAGGAGCAGGAGGCGCTGCATGCCTTCGAGGACGACTATTACGCCCGCCCGGAAGATCTGGCCCGGCTGGGCTTGAAGCATTTCGGCCCGGAGCCGTTGTAGAGCCGAGCCCACGCTCGGCTGCGTTTCTCTTACCGCGGATACGCCAGCAGCACCACCAGATCCTCATCGCCCACCTGCTGCAGCGCATGGCTGCTGCCCTTGCGCGTCAGCAGCGCATGCCCCGCACGCACGTCGTGCTGTTTTCCATCCAGCACATAGCTGCCCTGCCCGCTCACGATGTAGTAGATCTCATCCTTGTGCTGCGGATGCAGGCCGATGCCCGCGCCCTTGTGCAGCACGCGCTTGCGCAGCACGAACGGCAGGCCCTGCGCATCGGCGAAGAACGGGTACGCCGTGGTCGGCCCGGCGCCGCCATGTGGGCCCGGTTGCGCGCGCGCCAGCGTGTCTTCGTGCACCACCTGCGAGGCACGCGCAGGATCGCCGCCCTGCCCCACCCCCATCACTTCGCAGTCGATATCGCGCACCAGTGCAGCCTGCAGCGCCGGCAGAACCTGCACCGCCTCGCGCAGCACCAGGCACGCCACCGCGTTGGCGCCGGCCACGCTGAAGTGGGTGCCGTCGGCCTTGTGCTGTTCCGGCACGAACAGGAAGTACGGGCGTGCACCCTGCTCACCCAGCGCGCGGATCCAGCGCATGCTGCGGTCGTTGAGGTCGATCAGTGCAACGTGCTCGCGTGTGGCCAGCTGCTGCATCGCCAACGTGTAACGCGCGTGCGTATCCAGCAGTGAACCAAAGTCGTACAGCAGCCGTGCCACCGGCGTGACCAGCACCGGCGTGGCACCGTGGTCACGCGCCACCTGCACGTAGCGCATCAGCATCCGCGGGTAGTCACTGTCCGGATCGGTGTAGCGCGTGCGGTCTTCGAACTTCGCATCGTTGTGGCCGAACTGGATCAGCAGCACATCGCCACGACGCAGTTCGCGCCCCATGGCATCCAGGCGTCCTTCGTCGATGAAGCTGCGCGTGCTGCGCCCACCCTTGGCGTGGTTTCGCACTTCGAAGCGCGCCGGATCCAGGTAGCTCTGCAGCGCCTGGCCCCACCCCGCCTGCGGCGCACGCTCGGGCCCGTATTCGGCCGCAGTGGAGTCACCGGCAATGAACAATCGCACCGGCGCCGCATGCGCGGCGGCGCTCGACAGCAGCAACAGCAACAACAGCTTCCGCATGGCCGGGCCCTGGTAGTGCCGGCCGCTGGCCGGCAACTTCATGGATGCGTTGAGCGTCGGTGGAAATGCCGGCCAGTGGCCGGCACTACCGAAAACCAAGCATTACCGCGCCAGCCAGCCACCATCGACCGGCAGCACCGCGCCGTTGATGTAATCCGACGCCGACGAGGCCAGGAACACCGCCGCGCCGGCCAGATCTTCCGGCGTACCCCAACGGCCGGCCGGAATGCGCTCGAGGATCGCCTTGTTGCGGTCCTGGTCGGCGCGCAGCGCGGCGGTGTTGTCGGTGGCCATGTAGCCCGGTGCGATCGCGTTGATGTTCACGCCCTTGCCCGCCCACTCGTTGGCCAGCAGGCGGGTGATGCCGGCGATGCCGCTCTTGCTGGCGGTGTACGACGGTACGCGGATGCCGCCCTGGAACGACAGCATCGAGGCGATGTTGATGATCTTGCCGCTGCCCTGGGCGATGAAATGCCGGCCGGCGGCCTGCGAGATGAAGAAAGCCGACTTGATGTTGACGTTCATCACGTCGTCCCAGTCCTGCTCGCTGAAGTCCACTGCGTCGGCGCGGCGGATCAGGCCGGCGTTGTTGACCAGGATGTCCAGCCCGCCCAGGCCTTCGAGCGTTTCGCGCACCACGCGCTCGACCGGCTCGATGCTGATCAGGTTGGCTTCCACCGCTAGGCAGCGGCGGCCCAGCGCGGTGATCTTCTCGATGGTTTCGGTGGGCGGGGCGATGCCGGCCACGGCGACATCGGCGCCTGCGGCAGCCAGCGCCACCGCGATGCCCTGGCCCAGGCCGGTATTGCCACCGGTTACCAGAGCGACTTTTCCTTCCAGGCTGAAGGGATTGGTCATTGCGTATGCGTTCCTTGGTAGAGGCGTGCGTGATGCAGGCAAGTGACCACCGCACAGCATGCGCGGCGGCCTGTTAGTGCTTACTTGAGCTGGCAGATGTCCAGCACGTGCATGTCGGTGTAATCCAGGTTCTCGCCACCCATCGCCCAGATGAAGGCGTAGTTGCTGGTGCCGGCGCCCATGTGGATCGACCACGGCGGCGACACCACCGCTTCGTTGTTCTGGATGACGATGTGGCGCTGTGCGTCCGGCTCGCCCATGAAGTGGTAGACGCGGTCGCTGTCGCCCAGGTCGAAGTAGAAATAGACCTCGCTGCGGCGGTCGTGCAGGTGCGGCGGCATGGTGTTCCAGACGCTGCCCGGCTTGAGCACGGTCAGGCCCAGCAGCAGCTGCGAGGACTGGCAGGTGGCCGGCACGATGTACTGGTAGATGGTGCGCTCGTTGCTCGTCTCCAGCGCGCCGCGATCCAGTGCCACCGCGTCCTTGATCGACAGCTGCTTGGTTTCAAAGCGCGCATGCGCCGGGGTCGAGGCCAGGTAGAACTGCGCCGGGTTGGCGGCGTCCTGCGAAGCGAAGACGACGTCCTTGCTGCCCATCGCCACGTACAGGCCATCCTTCGGCCCCAGCGTGTACACGGTGCCATCGACGGTGACCGTACCGGTGCCGCTGCCGACGTTGATGATGCCCAGCTCGCGACGCTCCAGGAACGGATGGCCAGCGGCCGACGCCGGTTCGGTCTGCGCCGGCAGCGACAGCGGCCCGTTGACCGGCGCCGCACCGCCCAGCACGAAGCGCTCGTAGTGGGTGTACTTCAGGGTCACCGCATCGGCGTTGAACAGGCCATCGAGCAGGTACAGCTCGCGCAGCTGATCGTTGCTGGCGCCCTTGATGGCGTCGGGATGGGTGGCGTAATGGGTCTTGCAGTACATGGCTTCTCCAGAGCAGGGGGCGGGCCGATGGTTCGGCCCCGGCACGGTTCACGGTCGATTCTAGCCAGACAGGAAACCGGTGTCATTTTGCGCTGCACGATGGTGGTTGGACGGCATCGGCAGGTGCGATCGATGGGGGGAGGGGCGGGGGGAGTGTCACGAGCGTTGGTCGTGACCTACCGGACTGATCCGTGAAGGTGTCACGACCAACGGTCGTGACCTACAGGATTGATCCCTGCGGGATCAATCCTCGGGCGGTTGGCAGGAATCGCGCACGATCAGGTGCGGGCGCACGCTGGCGATCTGCAGCGCAGGCTGGCCTTCAGGCTGGATCAGCATGGCCGCAGCGGTGCGGCCGGTGTCGCGGGTATGCCGGCGCACCGAGGTCAGCGACGGCCACAGACGCGAGGCCAGCGGGCTGTCGTCGTAACCGACGATCGACAGCTGGCGCGGAATGTTGATGCCCGCACGCAGCGCGACCTTGTAGATACCGGCGGCCATTTCATCGTTGCCGGTGAAGATCGCCGTCGGCCGGCGCTTGCCCAGCAGCAGTTTCTCGGCGGCGGCCACACCCGATTCGAAGGTGTAGCCGGCCTCGATGATGCGATCCTTCGGCAGCTCGATGCCACGCTGCGACAGCGCCTCGATGAAGCCGGCGGTGCGTTCGTGCGCCGAGCGGTATGCACTGGGGCCGGTCACCAGGGCGATGTCACGGTGGCCCAGCGAAAGCAGGTAATCGGCCGCTTCGGCGGCACCGTCGCGGTCGTGGGTGACCACCATCTGCGAGGTTTCATCCAGCGGCAACGCAGCCACGCGTGTGAAGCGGCAACCGATCTCGTCCAGCATGTCCGCCAGCGCCTGGTCTTCGGACGCACGCGGCACCAGGATCACCCCATGCAGCTTCTGCTGCTGGGCGAAGCGGCGCACGCCGTCGATGTAGCCCGGGCTTCGGCTGTCGCAGGGGTGCACCACCAGTTCGAAGCTGGAGCCACGCAGCGCATCCAGCGCGCCGTACTGCATGTCCACGATGTACTGCGCGGTGGGGTTGTCGTAGACCATGCCGATCAGGAACGAGCGGCGGAAGGCCAGGCCACGGGCCAGCGGGTCGGGGGTGTAGCCGACTTCGCGCATCAACGCTTCCACCTTGTCGCGCGTGTCCTTGCGCACCAGCGGCGAGTTGTTGATGATCCTTGAAACCGTTTTCTTGGATACACCCGACAGTC
Source organism: Stenotrophomonas indicatrix (assembly GCF_002750975.1). Lineage (NCBI taxonomy): Bacteria > Pseudomonadati > Pseudomonadota > Gammaproteobacteria > Lysobacterales > Lysobacteraceae > Stenotrophomonas > Stenotrophomonas indicatrix. Next base: position 112,290 of record NZ_PEJS01000002.1, on the reverse strand, counting down.
GCGCGATGTCGTTGATCGTGGCTGCCTTGCCCTTTGCCAATGCCGGCGTAGCGGCATCGTTCTTGTTGCGCACTGACATGTAGTGAACCCGATAAGCCTGGGGATTCCAGCGCGCGCTCAGTCCAGCGCGCGATAGCGGAAGCTGCGGAAGGTTACCGCACCGTTGCCGGCCGCATACAGGGCCGGTTTCAGTGCCAGGAACTTGCCAGCCACATTGTGATGGTAACCGGACACTTCCATCTGAACCGGATACTTCTGCCAGGTCTGGCCATCGGCGCTGGAATGGATGGTGACGATGTGGCGGTTGTTGGTCACCCGCAGCCAGAGCCGGCCGCCCTTGGCGCTGGCCGCCAGCCGGGTGGGGCGCTCCTCGCCGTAGCGGTGCATGACGAACTGCTCGCCGTTGCTGCCCACGCCCACGTACAGGCGGTCGCTGTAGAACAGCAGGGCACCGCCCACCGCGCCGGGGGCGATCTCCATCTGCACCTCGAACTGGTAGGCCGGGTCCCCGGCAATGGTCGTCAGCGGCGAGGCGTCGCGCGGCGTGCTGCCCTTGCCCTGCAGTACCAGGCCATCACCGCTGAAGCGCAGGCGCCGGTATTCATCCAGCGCCGGGTTGAAGAACGCCCACTGCGGGCCCAGCGTACGGCCGGTGAAAGCATCCGACAGGGCCATGCCGTGCGGTGCCAGCGCGCTGCCCGATGGCTTGCGCAGCGGCTGCCCGAGATCGCCGCCCTTGGCCACGAACCAGCCATCGGCGGTCCATTCGATGGGTTCCAGCAGCGCCTGCCGGCCCAGCGTCCAGAAGCCGTTCTCGTAGCCGTGGTACATCATCCACCAGCGGCCATCGGTGCCTTCGATCACCGTGGCGTGGCCACGCGACCACCATGGTTCAGCGGCCGACCGGGTGCGCATGATCGGGTTGTTCGGCGCGTTCACCCACGGGCCGTGGATCGAGCGCGAGCGCGCGGTGATCACCATGTGCCCGGTCGGCGGGCCGGCGGTGCCGCCCACCGCAGTGGTCATGTAGTACCAGCCATCGCGGAAGTGGATCTTCGGGCCTTCCTGCGCGTAGGCCTCCACGTCCCAGCTTTCCGGGTAGCGCCAGCCGTCGTACACATGCTTGGGCGTACCCACCACGCTCAGGCCGTCATCGGCCAGCTGCACGTAGTTGCCGCCGCTGAGGAACAGGTAGCGCTTGCCGTCCTCGCCAACCGCATGGCCGGGGTCGATGTAGCCGCCCAGGCCGATGTCGATCGGCGCACTCCACGGGCCCTTGATGTCATCGGCCCAGACCACGAAGTTGCTGCGGCGCTCACCGGTGCGCGCCGGGAAGTAGATGAAGTAGCGGCCCTGGTGCTTGACGATGTCCGGCGCCCAGATCGCGCCTACGTTCTGCGTGATCGCATGGCCGAGCGGCTGCCAGTTGACCAGGTCGCGCGAGTGCCAGATCGGCAGGCCGGGGTAGGCGTCGAACGAAGACAGGGTGAGGTAGTAATCCTCGCCGTCCTTCAGCACCGACGGATCGGGCCTGTCACCGGCCAGCACCGGGTTGAGGAAGGTACCGTTGCCAAGGTCGCCCTGGCGCTGGTGCTCGATGCCGCGCTTCCACTGCGCGGGCGCGGGGTCGGCAGCCAGGGCAGGCAGCGCGGCCAGCAGCAGGCCGAGCAGGGCGGTTGCAGCAGCGCGGTGCAGCGTCGGTGTCATGTGATTGCCTCCGCTCATCAGGCGCGCAGCGCGGCGGGCAGCCACAGCGACAGCGACGGGAAGAAGGTGACGATCAGCAGCACGCCCAGCGCGGCAAACCAGAACGGCCAGATCGTGCGCATGCTCTGGCCGACGCTGATCTTGCCGATGGCGGTACCGATGAACAGCACCGAGCCCACCGGCGGCGTGACCAGGCCGAGGCCACCGGTCAGCACCAGCACCAGGCCGAAGTGGATCGGATCGATGCCATAGGCCTTGGCCACCGGCAGGAAGATCGGCGTGCAGATCAGGATCATCGGTGCCAGGTCCATGAAGGTGCCCAGCAGCAGCAGCATCACCACGATCATCAGCAGCACCATGAACTGGCTGTGCGCGAACGACTGCAGGAAGTCCACCGCCGCCGCAGGCACCTGCAGGTAGGCCAGAAGCCAGCCGAACACCGCCGCGGTGGCGATCACGAACAGGATCACGCCGGTGCTGCGCGCGGCATGGATGACGGTGTCGAAGAACTCACGCCAGCGCAGCTGCCGGTACAGCACGGTGGTGACCAGCAGGGCGTAGACCACGGCGATGGCCGCGCTTTCCACCGCAGTGAAGATGCCGGCGCGGATACCCACGAAGATCAGCGCCACCAGGCCCAGGCCGGGCAGGGCAGAGACGATGCGCAGCAGCACCGCACGCCAGCCCGGGAACACTTCCACGCCATAACCACGGCGACGCGCGACCACGTAACCGGTGATCATCAACGCCAGGGTCATCAGCAGCGCCGGCACGATGCCGGCGGCGAACAGGTCGGCGATCGACAGGCCACCACCGGCGGCGGCCGAGAACAGGATCAGGTTGTGCGACGGCGGCACCAGCAGCGCCACCAGCGCAGCGGTGATGCTGACGTTGACCGCGAAATCGCGGTCGTAGCCACGCTTGACCATCTGCGGAATCATCGTGCCGCCCACCGCCGACACATCGGCGATGGCCGAGCCGGATACACCGCCGAAGAACAGCGAGGACAGGATCGAGACCTGGCCCAGGCCGCCGCGCATGCGCCCGACCAGCGATGACGCCAGGGCGATCAGGCGTTCGGAGATGCCGCCGCGCATCATGATCTCGCCAGCGAAGATGAACAGTGGAATGGCAATCAACGAGGCCGAACCGGTACCTGCGGAGATCTGCTGGACCAGCACGATGCTGGGAATGTCCAGGTAGAGCAGGGTGGCCAGCGCAGCGGCGGCCAGCGCGTAGGCCACCGGCACGCCCAACAGCAGCAGCGCGGCAAAAACAGAGAACAGGATGGTGATGCCCATGGATCAACGATCTCCTTCAGCGTCGTCGGCGTCGGCTGCCGCGGCATGCAGCGCTTTCCACGCACGGTTCAGCGCGAACAACAGCATCAGCGCACCGCCCACGGCCAGCGGCAGGTAGTTGATGCTCTGCGGCAGGTTGGCGCCGGCGGTCTTGATGTCCATTCCATCGAGCAGCAGGTCGGCCGACCAGAACGCGATGAAGCCGCCCAGCACGGCCACCACCAGCTGGGTGAACACATCCACCACCCGGCGCAGGCCGGCGCCCATGTAGGCGTGCAGCAGGAAGAAGCCGAAGTGGCGATTGGTGTGCACGCCGCAGGCCGCGCCAAGGCTCATGGCGGTGGCCAGCAGCAGCAGGGTCACCGGCTCGGTCCAGCTGGGCGAATCGTTGATCACGTAGCGGGCGAACACCTGCCAGCCCTGCACCACCACCAGCCCCAGCAGCGCGGCCACGGCAACATGGATGGCGATGTCGGCGATGCGGTCCAGCAAGCGTTGGCCGGGGCCGGGTCCGGTGGAAATCGTCGTCTCGGTCATGGCAGTGTCCTCAGGCGGCGGCACGGATGCGGGCGACCAGCGCAGCCAGCTCGGGTTGCTGCAGGTACTGCTGCAGCAGCGGCTGGGCGGCGGCACGGAAGGCGGGCAGGTCCACCTCGTTGGCTTTCACGCCCGAGGCCAGCACCGCGCGGCGCGCGGCATCTTCGGACGCATCCCATTGCTCGCGCATCACCTTCACCGAAGCGCGCGCGGTCTCCAGCAGCAGCTGGCGGTCGGCCGGCTGCAGGCGCTCGAAACTGGCGCGCGACATCAACAGCACGTCCGGCGCATACGAGTGATCGCTCTGCGACCAGTAGTGCGCGGCCTCGAAGTGGCGGCTGGAATGGAAGCTGCGCATGTTGTTCTCGGCGCCATCGATCATGTGCGTCTCCATGCCGGAGAACGTATCGCCCAGCGACATCGGCGTCGGGTTGGCGCCGAGCAGGCGCATCAGCTGGATGAAGATGTCCGAGGACGCCACACGCAGTTTCAGCCCGTGCAGATCACCGGGCTGCACGATCGGATGCTTGGTGTTGTAGAAGCAGCGTGCGCCGGAATCATAGATGGCCAGGCCGACCAGGTCGCGGCTCTCGAAACCACGCAGCACCGCATCGGCAATGCCGCCATCCAGTGCGGCGCGCTGGTGCGCCACCGACTCGAACACGTACGGCAGGCACAGCGCCTGGGTGAGCGGGAAAGCGTTGTTCAACGCACCGGCATACACGCGGGTGATGTCGATGGCACCGAAACGGGCCATGTCGATCGCTTCCGATTCGCGACCGAGTTGGCCCGAATGGTATTGCCGCAGGCGCAGGCGACCGTTGCTTTCGCGCTGCAGGGTTTCGCCGATCCACTTCACCGCGGTCACGGTGGGGTAGTCGGCCACGTGCACGTCGGTGGCCGTCAGCAGCTGGCCGCCGTCGATGGCATCGGCGGGCCTGCGGCCACAGGCCGCGAGCATCGGGGTGGCCAGCGCAGCAGCGCCGCCGGCCAGGAAATGTCGTCGTGTGATCATCTGCGCCCTCCCGCGCGTGTTCACCGGATCGTGCGGCGGTTACCCGGCCGGCACGGCCCTGCAGGCAATTTCGCCGAAGCCGGCAAACCGCACCAGCGCCGTCTGCCCCACGGTGATGTCATGGATACCGGTGGCGTTGCCGGTGGCGATCAGGTCGCCCCGTCGCAACGGCCGGCCGCGCAGCGCCGAACGGGACAACGCGAACGCATACGCCGCGCGCAGGCCGCCGGGCAGCCGGGTGGCACCACCCGTGCCGACCACCTCGCCCTCGATCAGGGTTTCGGCGCGCAGGTCGGTTTCGTCGCGGGCGGTCCAATCGGCAATCTCCGGCCCCAGCACCAGGCCGTTGTTGTTGCCGAAGTCGGACACCACCACGCGCGGGCCGAGTTCGTTGATCGTCGCCAGCGGGCTGCTGGCCACTTCCACGCCGATGTACAGGCGCGCCGGCAGCGCTTCAGCCTGCTCGGGCGTCCAGTGCAGCTGTGCGGCGGGAGCGTCCTCCAACAGCTCCAGCACGTACTCCGCTTCGACCGCGCCGAAGCCGCCGACGAACACCGGAATGTCCACTGTTCCACCGGTAGCATTTTGCAGCTGACGCGAGAAAACCGGGCCCAGCAGGCGGTCGTCCCCGGACGCATCGCGGCGCTCGGCGGCGATGTAGCCGACCTTCCAGCCCACCACCTGGTCATCCCAGCTGGCAATGGCCAGATCCTGCACCTGGTAGGCAGCCACCAGGTCAGGCGGGACAAGGCCCGGGAAGCCTGGCAGGGCCTGGCCGCTGCGGCGCGCGGTGGTGAAAGCGTGGGCAATCGCGGCCGCATCGTCCGGCGCCGGCGTCTGCCCATGTATGCCGTGTTCGTTGCTCAAGAACGGTCTCCCTCTGGCGTTGTTGCACTGCCCATCGACAGCGTCTGCAGGAGGTGTATATGGTAAACCGGTGTCATCGTGCAAGCCGCAGCGCATCACGAGCGCTTGCCGGTGACCTCGGCCACTCTGTTGTCTCCCCGTTGGAGCCCTTTCCACCATGCGTTTTTCCCGTGTGCTGTTGTTGCTGTCAGGCCTGCTGCTGACCGTCCCCGCATCCGCGGCCGATGTGCCGTTGCGCGCAGGCGAACACCTGGGCCGGGAGCTTGCCGGCGAGCAGCTGCCGCTGTGGCAGGCGGGGCAGGTCCCCGGTGAAACGGGCACGGCGCGGCCGGCGCGCGTGGTCGAGCGCAGCGATGATCCAGCCCACCCCGATCGCTTCATCGACCAGGTCGATGCGCCCTATCTGCTGGTGCACACGCCGGCCCGTGCCAACGGCCGCGCGCTGCTGGTGATTCCCGGTGGCGGCTACCAGCGCGTGGTGATCGACAAGGAGGACAGCGCGCTGGTGCCGGAGTGGGTGGACCGTGCCGGCTACACCCTGTTCGTGCTGCGCTACCGCCTGCCGCAGGCCGGCCGCGACCGCCAGGCGGCACTGGCCGACGCGCAGCGCGCACTGCGCGTGGTGCGCGACCAGGCCGCACGGCGCAGGCTGGATGCCGACAGCGTGTCGGTGATGGGCTTCTCCGCCGGCGGCCATGTCGCCGCACGGCTGGCCACCGGTTTCGATGCGCCGGTCTACCCGCCACGCGATGCCATCGATCGCCTCAGCGCGCGTCCCGCACGCGCGGTGCTGGTGTATCCGGTGATCGACATGGGCGCGCATGCACACAGCGGCTCACGCGGACGCCTGCTGGGCGAGCAACCCGATGCGGCGTTGGCCGCGCAGTATTCGATGCAGCAGCACGTACGCGCGGACATGCCGCCGACGCTGCTGATCCATGCCAACGATGATCGGGTGGTCAACGTGCACAACAGCGAGTTGATGGCGCAGGCACTGGCCAAGGCGGGTGTCGAACACGAGCTGCACCTGTTCGCTCATGGCGGCCATGGCTTCGGCATGCGCATGCCGCCTGATTCAACGCTGGCCGTGTGGCCGCTGCTGGCACAACGCTGGCTGCAGGCGACGGAGGCGGCACATTGAACCAGGGGGATGCCAACCTGCAGCGCCGCCGTTTCCTGCGCGACAGTGCCCGCTGGGCGCTGGCCACGGCCACCCTCGCAGCGCTTCCTGCCTCCGCGGTGCCTGGGCCACGTGATGCCACACAGGTGGTGGCACGCCTGCGTGGCGGCCGCGTGCGTGGCCAGCGCGAGCACGGCGTGCACGTGTTCCGTGGTCTGCGTTATGGCGCTGACACCTCCGCCTACCGTTTCCAGCCGCCACGGCGCGAGACGGGCTGGCGTGGTATCGCCGACGCCCTGGAATACGCCGCATCTGCGCCACAGAGCGGAGCGGACGGGCCGGGCAGCGAAGATTGCCTGTTCCTCAACGTCTGGACGCCGGCACTGGGCGACGGCGGCAAGCGGCCGATCCTGGTCTACATCCATGGCGGTGGCTTCAACAACGGCTCTGGCAGCGATCCGCTGTACGACGGCAGCGCATTGTGCAGACGCGGCGACGTGGTGGTGGTCACCGTCAATCATCGCCTGAACACCTTCGGCTACCTGTACCTGGGCGCGCTCGGCGATCCGCGCTATGCGGCCTCCGGCAACGTCGGCCAGCTCGACCTGGTGCAAGCGCTGCAGTGGGTGCGCGAGCATGCAGCGGTGTTCGGCGGCGACGCCGGCAACATCACCGTGTTCGGGCAATCCGGTGGCGGCGCCAAGATCGCCACGCTGATGGCGATGCCCGCAGCGAAAGGCCTGTTCCAGCGCGCGTGGACGATGAGCGGGCAGCAGGTGACCGCCGCCGGTCCACGTGCGGCGGCGCAACGGGCTTCGATTGCGATGGAAACGGTGGCCGCGCGCGACCTGCAGGCGTTGCTGCGATTGCCGGCGACCGAGCTGCTGGCCGCCACCCGCGCACGCGATCCCTCACGGGTGGAAAGCAGCGCGCTGTACTTCGGCCCGGTACTGGATGAGGTGGTGCTGCCGGTGCACCCGTTCTGGCCACAGGCACCGGCGCAGTCCGCGTCGATTCCGATGGTGATCGGCAACACCCGCGATGAGACGCGCGCGTTCCTTGGCAACGACCCGGCCAACTTCACGCTGACCTGGGAGGATCTGCCGGCGCAGCTGGAGAAGCAGCAGTTCGTCGATCTGCTGCCCTCGGTGGTGATCGCAGAATATCGACGCCTGTATCCGCACTACACGCCCTCAGAGGTGTTCTTCGCGGCCACCACCGCCGGCCGCTCGTGGCGTGGTGCGGTGGAGGAACTGGAAGCACGCGCTCGGCAGACAACCGGGGCCGCACCCACCTGGGCCTACCAGCTCGATTGGCCATCACCGGTGGAAGACGGACGCCTGCGTGCCTTCCATACGCTGGATATTCCGCTGGTGTTCGACAACGCCGGCCTGCCGGGCGCGCGTACCGGCGGTGGTGAAGACGCCCGAGCACTGGCAGCGACGATGAGCGATGCGCTGATCGCCTTTGCGCGTACCGGCGATCCCAATCACGCGGGAATGTCGCAATGGGCTCCCTACGGCGTGCCACAACGGCAGACGATGGTGTTCGATCGGCACAGCCGCGTGGTTGACGATCCACGTGCCGGCGAGCGTGCGCTCTATGCAAAAGTGCCGTTCGTGCAGCGCGGCACGCAGTGATGACACCGCGGTGCAAACATTCTGTTAACCCGCCTCGGCTAGAGTCGGTTCATGGAAGCGATGTTCACGCCACCGCCGTTCACCGGCCGCGAGCGCTTGATTGCAGGGATTGATGCCGCCGTCTGCCTGGTCGATCCGCAGGCGATCACCGGTGCGCTGCAGCGGGTGCTGCGTGAAGCCATCGTCGATCCGCTGATCGAGCTGCCGCCCTGCGTACGTCGCCCCGTGGACGGCCATTACGCACGCCGTGAACTGTACCGAAGCGCCACGCTGGGCTACAGCGTGATCGCGATGTGCTGGGGGCCGGGGCAGGGCACGCCACTGCACGACCACGATGCGATGTGGTGCGTGGAAGGCGTCTGGCAGGGCGAGCTGATCGTGACCCCGTACGCGCTGCTGGAACAGCGTGGCGAGCGTCACCGCTTCGCTGCGCAGGACACGCTCTACGGGCACCGTGGCAGCGCCGGCAGCCTGATTCCGCCGCACGAGTACCACACACTGCGCAACGCCAGCGACGAGGACGTGGCAGTGTCCGTGCACGTCTACCAGGGCGTGATGGAGCGCAGCGCGGTGTTCGATCCGCTGGATGACGGCTGGTACCAGCGCCGGGTGAAGGTGATGGAGACCGAGGCGTCCTGATTGCGTTCCGCCGGGCATGGCCCGGCGCTATCTAGCAGGGCTTGTGGTCCACCGATTCATCGGTAGCGCCGGGCCATGCCCGGCGGAACGCGGAATTCATCGCGGCACATCCACCACATTGTTGAGCCGCGTGACTTCCTCTCCGCCATCGGCCAGCGCAACACGTACGCGCAGGCCGCCGCGATCCCCTGCCGGCAACGGCAACGACACCACCGCCGTCTTCGGCAGCAGGTCGGTCGGTGCCGCCATCGCCGGCACTTCGGTGCGTGCGATCTCGCGGCCCCGCGCATCTTCCAGTATCGCCACGCCCACACCGCTGGCCACATGCCCAAGGCCATGCACGGTCACGTGTACCTGGCGCCCGTCCACCCGCACATCGCCACGGCCCACGCCCAGGTCCGGACGCATTTCCACCGGCGTGCCCGCAGACACACGCTCGAATTCGAAGACCTCGGTGCGACCCGGCTGGAACTGCATCGGTACCGACGCACTCGTCTCCAGCTGCACCGTACGCTCGCGCGGCCTACCGTCAATGTGGCCATCGCCATCGGCATCCACGCCACTGCGCACGCGCCAGGAACCGCTGCCCACGTTCCAGCCGGTCATGTCGGCGGCGATCACGCGCGCGCCGAGGTTGTGGCTGGTGATCGTGAAGCGCTCACGCGAGGGCGCATGCACCAGCAGTGCCACCTGTTCCGCGGCGCCCTCACGATCGAAGCGCCAGCTGACGGTGTGCCCGGGCCAGCTCTGGTTGCGCTTCAGGGCGATGCCGCCCAGCCGCGCACGCTGCAGGAACTCGCTCGGTGCTTCCACCCGGTCGGACCACCAATGGCCATCGGTGTTCATGTACGCGCGTTGTGCCTTGGCCTGCAGGCCCTCGGCATGCAGCGCGTCGATGTACTTCCGCTCGCCGCTGGCCTGCCATGCCATCAGGCTGGCGAAACCGGTCTTTCCGGCATCGGCCTCGGCGGTCAGCAGCGGGTACCAGTCCTGCTGCCGACCAAGTGCCTCTACATAGTTCTCGCCAAGGTTGGCCAGCGCGCCGGGGCCGCCGCGCTGCACGCGATAGTCCAGTGCCTGCAGGTACTTCGCATCACCGGTCCAGCGCCATGCCGCCCAGAAGGTGTGCATCGTGTCACCGCTGCCGGAACCATTGTTGAGTTCGCCGCCGCGGGTCGCACCCGAGGCCCAGTTGATCTCGTTGGGCAGGGTGAAGCGGCCCTTGTCGTCGGTGCCGGCGTGGGCCAGATAGCCATCGGCCAGGCCGATCACCAGCCGGCGCCCGGTCGGGTCGGCGTTGTACTGGCCCAGCAGGAATGCCGGGTGCAGCACCGGGAACGAGTACGGCTTCTGCCACTGCCAGTTGGGTTCGCGGTAGACCTTGTTGCCACCGAACCAGTTGCTGGAGAACAGCACATGGCCCTGCGTGTTGCGCAGGATGATGCGCTCGTCGAACGCCTTCACCGTTTCCATCAGCCGTTCCAGGGTCAGCGGATCGCCCCAGTTGAGGTACAGCATCGCGCTGTTGGTGTTGATGCCTTCCTCGTAGGCATGCAGCTCGTCGGTCTCGATGGTGCTCAGGCCATTGCTGAACATGCCGTTGCGGTACACCGCGTCGGACAATGCGGTCAGCGAGGCATTCAGACGGTCCGGCTGCACGCCCATCAGGGCAAGGCCGGGCCACTGCTGGGTCAGGTCGGAATCATCGGAGATGCCACCACCGAAATCGCCGTAGGCCACCTGCCGCTGATCGATCCACCAGTCGACGAACTGCCGCACCTGCGCCAGGTCCTGCACCTGGTGGAAGGCCCACGCCGGTACGCCCTTGGGCACCTCCGGCGCGGTGTACGGCGGTCGCCCCTGGCTGTTGTAGCTGATGTAGTTCCAGTACAACCGGCCCAGTTCGTGGTCCGGGTCGACGCGCAGCAGATCGCTCAGGTCCGCGTAGACGCGCGCGTACAGGCGCTGGCGCTTGGAGGTGGTGTGTTCCTCCACGAGGAAGCCCCAGTTGTCGCGCACCTGGTTGAAGCGGTCGGCCACGTGTTCCTTGAGCGCATCGGCGCGTGGCTTGAACACCAGCCGCACCTGCGCACCGTCCAGTGCCTTGGCGTCGAAGCCGGGCGCAGCCGAGGCGATGCTCAACCACAGGCTGTCGGCGGTGAGGATGCGGTCGCGCAGGTCCAGCCACAGCGTGCGCTTCTGCCCCGGCTGCACCGAGACCGATACATCGATCATGTCGCGCGCCGGCCAGATCGGATCCTTGATGCGGATGTTCAGCGGGATCAGGCGATCGTGCGTGGCCGGCAGGTCGAGCGCGGGAATATCGATGGCCACGCCATCCAGGCCGTCATGCATGTTCTCCCAGCTGTAGGCCCAGCTGCGGATCAACGGCTGGTTGGCCGGCGCATCGCCCACGCCGGAGGGAATCAGCACGTGCACGATGGGCTTGGGCTGCGTTGGCAACGAATCGGCCGGGCGCCGGCGCGAGCCCGCCCCCTTGGGCAGCGCCATCACCGTGCTGCGTTCGGCCGCCGGGTAGCGGCCTTCGATGTAGCGGCGCAGTGTGTCCAGGTTGGTGTAGTCCGGCAGTGCCTGGCTGTCGATGACATAGGTCTGCTTGACCGTGCCGTCGGGCTCGGCACCTTCGCTCACGCCATACGCCCAGATCTCCTGGATCGGCGTTTCCTGTTCAACGTTGCTGAAGCGCAGCACGCCACCGGTCTGTGCGGGGATGTCGTCCACGCTGCGCACCACACCCTGCGGACGCGTCGCCAGCACCTGGGTGGCGTGCGCGGCATCGCGGCCATGGGCCAGCGTGCCGAAGGCCGCGCCGCGGATCTCCACCCGGTTGACGGTCTCGCCGGCCGGCACGGTCAGGTCCAGATGCTGGCCGCTTTCCACATACGTGTTCCAGTCCGGCAACTGGAAATAGTCGTTGCGGCCGGGCAGGCGCGAGCGGTTGTAGACACCCGGCCAGGTGGTCTCGGCGATGCCGTCGGTGGCCTTCCACATCCACGCCTTGAGGTCGCGGGCATCGTCGAATTCGATCTTGCGGATGCGCGTGCTGGCTGCGGTCAATGGCGGTGGCGGCGCGCCTTCCCAGCCGAAGCGATGGCGCCAGGCACGATCATCGGCAGCGCTGGCAACGGCGCTTTCGGCGGCCTTGCCGCGCGCGAGCGCACTGACGGCCGCAGCATCGAGCATGCGGTCATACACGCGGATGTGCTGGAAATCGCTGCCACGCAGGAAGTTGTAGCGGCTCTGCACCTGGTAGGGCGCCATCACCCGCCCGGCCAGGCCGAGCTGGTCCAGCGCGGCATCGTAATCGCCGCTGGCCAGCACACGCGCCACCTCGCGGCCATCGACGAACAGGCGTACACCCTGGTCTTCGTCCCAGGCGAAGGCCAGGTGCAGCCACTGGTCCGCACGTGGCGGCGTGTCCATGCGGAACGACACGCGCGTGCGGGCGAGGTTGGCATCGGTGACGAACGCATCGAAACCATGCCCGTTCCAGTCGATGCGCAGCCAGGCCATGTCCCAGCTGCTGTGGTCGGCATAGCCGACGCGGAAGATCACGAACGGTGCTTCACCCACCGCGTAGCGCGCGCGCCAGTCGAAGGCGAGGGTGCCACGCTGGGCGAGGATGTTGCCGGGTGCATCCCAGGCCAGCACGCCGTCGTCCTGCCACTGGATGGCCTTGCCGCGCGCTCCGTCGTCGACGATGTCGACCTTGTCGCGGAAGTTCGGCACCGCCTCACCCTGCGCCACCACGGCCTCAAGGCCTTTGCCGGCATCGACATGGAACAGCAGCGTGGGCGCATCGGCGGCGGCCATCGCGGGGCCGGCAGCCAGGGCCACCGCCAGCAACAGGCAGCGGGACAGGGTCGAGCGGTGCGGCATCAGGCGTTTCCTTTCAACGGGCGACGGCCGGCGAGGGCCGCCGGACCGTAGCAAGGCCACGCCGCGACGGCACCTTGCGGCGCAGCAGCGATCGTGGCGAACGACGGCGTGCCGGGTGGCACGCCGTCGGCGTTGCTCAGAACTTGTAGCGCAGCCCCAGCAGGTACTGGCGGCCGGTCTCGGTGTACTGCAGCGGCAGGCGACCGGTCAGCGGCGAGTACACCCACTCGTCGGACGCTTCGTTGGTCAGGTTGATGCCTTCCAGGCTCAGTTCCAGCTGGTCGCTGATCTTGTAGCGGATGGATGCATCGAACACCGTGGTACCGGTCATTCCGTGGTAGCCATCGAGGTTGAAGCCGGTTTCCTGGCCCGGTGCCTGGGTCAGGTAGTCATCGCGGTTGGTGGCCGAGATGCGCCCGGCGAACTTCTCGCCTTCATAGAACAGCGTGGCGTTCCACGACGACTTCGACAGGCCGGTCAGGTCGGTCTTCATCACCGGCTGCCCGGCCGCGTTGATGTACTGGATCTTCGATTCCACCCAGGTGTAGTTCAACTGCATGCCCAGGTTGGCCCACTTGCCCGGCAGGAAGGTGAAGGGCTGGGTGTAGTTGGCCTCCACGCCGTGCAGTTCGCCGCCCGGGGTGTTGACCGGCTTGCTGTAGGTGAAGTCATCGGTGGCCGAGGCGCCGGTGCCGACCAGCAGCGAAGCCGGCAGGCCGCTGTCACTGTACGGACGCACTTCGCGGGTGGTCTGTACGAAGCTCTCGATGTCCTTGTAGAACAGGCCGATGCCGGCCATTGCGCCCTCGGCGAAGTACCACTCGAAACCAAGGTCGACATTGGTTGCGCGGATCGGATCCAGCATCGGGTTGCCGCTGGAGATGGTGCGTGCACCACCGGCCACGGCCACCGTCGCGCCCGGGGTCAGGCTGCCCAGCCCCGGACGGCTCATCACCTTGGCCGCACCCAGCCGGATCAGGAAGTCCGGGGTGACTTCCGCCACCAGGTTGAACGAGGGCAGGGTGTCATCGTAGGTACGGCTGACCGTGGTTTCGACGGTGCCGTTGGCCAGCGTCGACTGCCCGGTGGCCGACTGCTTGGTGCGCACGTAGCGCACACCGAAATTGCCCGACAACGGCAGCGAGCCCAGTTCGGTGGAGAACTCGCCCATCAGGTAGGCGCCACGGTCCTTCTCTTCGACGCTGCGCACATTGTTGGCGCGCGGGGCGACGGCGAAGGTGCCGCTGTTGCTGTAGATGTCGAGCTGTTCGGCGATCGCATCCAGGTCCGGCACGACCCAGTTCGACGGACTGCCGTTGATGCCCTTCAGTCCGGCCTGCTCGGTCAGGTTCACCGGCACGATCTTTGTGCCGCCGGCGAAGTTGGGCACGGCCAGTTCGCTGGCGCGGCGCAGTTCGACGGTCTTGAACGTGTAGTCCTTGGCCAGCACGCCGCCCTTCAGGCGGAAGCCCGGGCTGATGTTCCAGTTGAAGTCGATCTGGCCGGTGTCGAAGTCGTTGTCCACGTACTGCGGACGCAGGCGGATCTCGGCCAGTTCCCAGCCGTTGGGATTGGTCGGGTCGATGCCGTAGTTGAGGATCGGCGCACGGCTGTTGCCACGGTAGTCGTAGCTGTAACCGTCGACATCGTACTTGTCCATGATGACGGTGGTCTGCACCGGGTTCTCGTGCTTGGAGCGCGAGATGCCGATCTTGCCGGACAGGGTGAAGTCATCACCGAAGCGGTGCTGGCCGTTCAGCGCGATCTGCTTGAACTCGGTGCTCCACTCGTCGTGGCGGTTCTCGGTGCGGATGTCGACGTTGTCGAATTCGCCGTAGAGCAGTGCGTTGTCGCGGATCTCGCCGTTCTTGACGATGGTGGTCGGCTTGCCCGACAGGCGTGCGCTCGCATTGGCGCCACGGCTGAAGGAAATCGCCTCGATGTAGTGCTCGTCTCGCGTTGCGTCGATCTTCGAGTACAGCGCATCCAGCGAGATCTCGGTGGCGTCGTTCGGCTTCCACTGCAACGAACCGGTCACGCCCAGACGCTTCTGCTCATGCTCCATCTGCACGTAGCGCGGGAAGCGCGGATGGAACACATCGGCGCCACGCGCGGCGGCGAACGGCGAGGACGCGGCGAAGTTGCCGTTGCTCGGGCCGTTGGCCCAGCGACCGGTGTTGGAGCCTTCCTCCAGCGCCTGGCGCTCGGAATAGGCCACCGACAGCAGCGCGCCGAAGGTGCCATCGGCGAAGGTGTTGGAGACCAGCGCCGCAATGCGCGGATCGGCCTTTTCGGCCATCGCGTTGTAGCTGGCCTGGCCACTGGCGGCGAAGGTGAACCCGTCGTAGTCGAACGGGCGTGCGGTGCGCAGATCGACGGTGGCGCCCAGCGAGCCTTCCTCGACGTCGGCCGAGGCGGTCTTGCGCACCAGCAGCTGCGAGAACAGGTCCGAGGCGAAGACGTTGAAGTCGAAGCCACGGCCGCGGTTGGTGCCGCCGCTCTGGTCACCGGCGCCGACCGTGGTCAGCGCTTCCATGCCATTGATGCGCACGCGGGTGAATTCCGGGCCGAGGCCACGCACCGAGATGTTGCGGCCTTCGCCGGCCTCGCGGGTGATGACCACGCCCGGGATGCGCTGCAGCGACTCGGCCAGGTTCAGGTCCGGGAACTTGCCGATGTCCTCGGCAACGATGGCATCGACCACGCCGGCTTCGCCGCGCTTGATGTCCAGCGCCTTCTCCACGCTGGCGCGGTAGCCGGTGACGGTGACCGTATCCAGGTCGGTGGCGTTCGGGTTGGCGCTCTGCTGCTGCGCGCCGGCGTTGCCTGCCAGGGCCAGTGCGACGCCCAACGCGAGCAAGGTAACCGGTGTCTTTTTTTCATGGTTCCGAGAATGCATGCCTTTCCCCTCTCCCAAAGGTCTGGTATCGCGGCTGTTTCAGCGGGATGACACCGCTGGTCAGGCCGGACGTTAACAGCACGTTCCCGATCCGGCATCTTGCACCGCAACAGATCTGAAATGTCTCCAAGACGCTTGCAGGACAATGCTTCCAACAGTTTGGTAGGCTAAGGGCAAGGATGGGCGGGATTGAAATGACACCGCTAGCCAATTCCACGCCCCACGCGTGGTCCACTACCACGCCGCCCAGTGTCACATGCGGGCGGCACGCGTGAAGGAGCAGAAATGGGTCGTATCGTGTGTTTCGGGGAACTGCTGCTGCGCCTGGGTGCGCCCGGTCGCGAACTGCTGCTGCAGTCGCCGCAGCTGCAGGTGCATGTCGGCGGCGCCGAGGCGAACGTGGCTGTCTCGCTGTCCCGCTTTGGACATGACGTGGCCATGGTCAGCACCGTTGCCGGCAACGCGCTCGGCGCGCATGCGCTGGCCGAACTGCGCCGGCATGGGGTCGATACGCGCGGCGTGCGCGAAGATGCCGAAGGCCGCATGGGTCTGTACTTCCTGACCACCGGCGCGGTGCAACGGGCCAGCGAAGTGGTCTACGACCGTGCCGATTCGGCATTCGCCAACAGCACCGCCGCCGACTACGACTGGCCCGCATTGCTGCAGGGCGCGCAGTGGCTGCACCTGTCCGGGGTCAGCCCGGCGCTGGGCGCGGACGTGGCGCAGGCCACCCTGGCCGCAGCGCGCGCTGCGCGTGCACTGGGCGTGCGCGTGTCCTTCGATGGCAACTTCCGGCCGAAGCTGTGGCAGCGCTGGGGTGGCGATGCGCGGTCGATCCTGCACGAACTGTTCGCGCAGGCCGACATCGTCTTCGCCGACTACCGCGATATCGAGGTCATCCTCGGCCAGCGTTTCGAACAGGCCGACGTGGTCGCGCGCGTGGAAGCGGCGGCCGCGGCCGCGTTCGAAGCGTTCCCGCAGCTGCAGTGGATGGCCTGCACCCAGCGCCAGACGCTGAGCGTGGACCACCATGCGCTGGGCGCGCTGCTGCTGGGCCGCGATGGCACCCGCGCACAGGCCCCGGTACGCCAGCTGCAGGGCATCGTCGACCGCATCGGCGGCGGTGATGCCTTCGCGGCAGGCATCCTGCATGGCATCCTGTCGGCCTTCGATGCCGACGCCACCGTGCGCTTCGGCCTGGCCGCCGGGGGCCTGAAGCATTCCATTCCCGGCGATTTCAATCCCGTCAGCGAAGCTGATGTGTTGGCCCTGGTGGGCGAGGAGCGATTCGATGTCCGGCGCTGATCCACGCGTTCGTGCGGTACTGAAACTGGCACCGGTGATTCCGGTGTTCACCCCCGATGACATCGACGATGCGGTACAGGTCGCGCAGGCGCTGTTCCGTGGCGGCCTGCCGGTGATCGAGGTGACCCTGCGCACACCGCGCGCGCTGGAAGCCATCAAGGCGATGGTCGAGGCCGTGCCGGATGCGGTGATTGGTGCCGGCACCGTGCTCGATGCCGCGCAGATGCAGGCGGTGAAACAGGCCGGCGGCCGCTTTGCGGTGTCGCCCGGGGCGACCCCACGGCTGTATGCCGCCGCGCGCGATGCCGATCTGCCCTACCTGCCTGGCGTGGCCACCGGTTCGGAGCTGATCGTCGGCCTGGAACACGGCCTGGACACCTTCAAGTTCTTCCCGGCGGTGCAGGCCGGTGGTGCGGCGATGCTGTCGGCGTGGCACGGCCCGTTCGGCGATGTGCGCTTCTGCCCGACCGGCGGCATCAGTGCGCAGACCGCCAGCCAGTTCCTGCATCTGCCCAACGTGCTGTGCGTGGGCGGTTCGTGGCTGACCACCGCCGCGCTGATGCAGACCCGCGACTGGGACAGCGTCGAGCGCCTGGCACGCGAGGCCGCGGTGCTGGCGGGCTGATCCCTCGGCCCCTGCTGGGGCCGGGCACAGACCCGGCGCCAGCGCATCCGTTCAGCCGCGTGGCGTACCCAGCCGGCGGTACAGGGTGCTGCGGTTGATCCCCAGCCGCTTGGCGGCCGCGCTGACGTTGCCCTGGCACTCGGCCAGCGCCTGGCGCATGGCCGCCTCGGCGATTTCCTCCAATGCCCCGCTGGCAGGCACTGCGGGCGCGGTGGACGTGCCAGCACGTACGTCCGCGGGCAGCAGCTGCGGGCCCACCGGTTGCCCCGGCTCAGCCAGCGCGGCCAGCGTGCGCAGGCAGGCACTCAGCTGGCGCAGGTTGCCGGGCCAGGCATGGGCGGCCAGCGCCGCGCGGGCCTGCGCCGACAACGCATGGCCCTGTCCCAGCTGCTGCCACAGGGCATCCACCACGGCAGCGCGATCGGGGTGCTGCCGCAACGGCGCCAGGGTCACCACGTGGTCGGCGATGCGGTAATACAGATCCGCACGGAAGCGACCGGCATCCACCGCCTGCGGCAGTTCGCAGTGGCTGGCGCAGACCAGTGCGAAATCCAGTTTCACCGGCTTGCCGCCGCCCAGCGGTGACAGCTCGCGTTCCTGCAGCACGCGCAGCAGGCGCGGTTGCAGCGCCAGCGGCATGTCGCCGATCTCATCGAGGAACAACGTACCGCCCTCGGCCTGCCGCAGCAGGCCCGGGCTGCCCTGCCGGCGCGCACCGGTAAAGGCACCCTCCTCGTAGCCGAACAGCTCTGCTTCGATTAGTCCTTCCGGCAGCGCCGCGCAGTTCACCGCGACGAAGGGCTTTCCCGCACGCGTGCTGCGTGCGTGCAGTTCCCGCGCGAAGACTTCCTTGCCGGTGCCGGTCTCGCCCTGCAGCAGCACCGGCAACCCGGCCTGCAGCACGCGTCCTGCGGTGGCCAGTTGTTGTTGCTGCCCGGTATCGAACAGTGGGCCCTGCGCACGGGCCTGCAACGGCGCGGTCGGTCCAGGCGTAGCCACACTGCGTCGCGACGCACGGGCCTCGCGCACGCCGTACAGACGACGGCCCTGGCGATCAAGCAGCACGCCGTCATCTGCCAGCCGCGACAGCGGTTGTTCGAACAGCGCTTCGTACGGCGTGCGGCCGATGTCCTGGCGATCCAGCCCGAACAAGGCAAGGCCGGCACGATTGGCCGCGACCAGGCGACCGCCGCGGAAGCCGAGCACGCCTTCGCGCGCACTGCCCAGCAGCGCGGGTTGATGATGCAGGCGCAGCAGCTCGCAGTCGGCCAGGCCGTCGGCGAAACCGCGGTGCTCGATCTGCGCTACCGCCTGCCGCACCAGCGCCAGCGCGTGCACGTGTGGCAGCCGCGCGTCGCCGGACACATCGAGCACACCCAGGCATTGCCCGTAGGGATCCAGGATCGGCACGGCCGAACAGGTGAGGATGCCGTGCGGGGCGAAGTAGTGCTCGCCGCCACGCACCTGCAGCGCGCGCCCGTCCACCAGCGCGGTGCCGATCGCGTTGGTGCCGACCGTGCCCTCGTCCCAGCGCATGCCCGGCATCAGCGCGACACGACCCGCCTTGTCGAGGAAACCGGCACTGCCTTCGGCGTCGAGGATCCAGCCGTCTTCATCGGTCAGCAGCACGATGCTGCCGCTGTGGGTCATTTCCGCCGCCAGTCCATCCAGCTCCGGGCGCGCTTGTCGCCACAGGCGCTCGCGGCGCTGGCGCAGTTCGCGCAGGCGGTTGTCGGTCAGTGGTTCGGCGGCCGGCTGCGCATCCACCAGCAGGCCGTGCCGTTGGCAGCGTTGCCAGGAATGCAGGATCGCCTCGGGCACCGCGCCGACGGGCGCAGCGCCGCGCTCGAAGAAACTGCGCCGGGCACTTCCCAGGCGGGGATCGGGAGCAAGCGGGGACACCGACAGCCTCCTGTGTCGCACATTGCGACAGTTGTTGCGGGACCTGTCCCGATTAACAGCACACCCCGCGTCGGCCTGCAACGACCGCGCCTGCTGCGCTGCCGCAGGGCGCGCGACAGGATGACCGACGGCCGGGCGATGAAGGCGTGATGCAGCGCAGCAGGCCACAGTTGGCATCGTCTTTGCGCCTGTGGATGCACCATGCCCACCACAGGAGCCGCCATGAACGCCGTACCGTCCACCCGCCCGCATGCCACCGATCCGCGCTCCCTGTTCAAGCCGCGCTATGGCAACTACATCGGTGGCGAATGGATCGCCCCGCGCAGCGGCCAGTACTTCGACAACATCTCGCCGGTGAATGGCCAGGTGTTCACTGAAGTTGCCCGCTCCAACGCCGAGGACATCGACGCCGCACTCGATGCCGCGCACGCCGCAAAGGACGCCTGGGGCCGCACATCGGCCGCCCACCGTGCGCTGCTGCTCAACCGCATCGCCGATCGCATCGAACAGAACCTGGAACTGCTGGCCCACGCCGAGACCTGGGACAACGGCAAGCCGATCCGCGAGACACTCAACGCCGACGTGCCGTTGATGGCCGACCACTTCCGCTACTTCGCCGGTTGCCTGCGTGCGCAGGAGGGCAGCCTGTCGCAGATCGACGACGACACCGTGGCCTACCATTTCCACGAACCGCTGGGCGTGGTCGGGCAGATCATCCCGTGGAACTTCCCGCTGCTGATGGCGGCCTGGAAGCTGGCGCCGGCGCTGGCCGCCGGCAACTGCGTGGTGCTCAAGCCTGCCGAGCAGACCCCGGCGTCGATCCTGGTGCTGATGGAAGTGATCGGCGACCTGCTGCCGCCGGGCGTGCTCAACGTGGTCAACGGCTTCGGCCTGGAGGCGGGCAAGCCGCTGGCCAGCAGCCCGCGCATCGCCAAGATCGCTTTCACCGGCGAGACCTCCACCGGCCGCCTGATCATGCAGTACGCCAGCCAGAACCTGATTCCGGTGACGCTTGAGCTGGGCGGCAAATCGCCGAACCTGTTCTTCGCCGACGTAATGGCCGAGGACGATGATTTCCTCGACAAGGCGGTGGAAGGTTTCGTCATGTTCGCCTTCAACCAGGGCGAGGTCTGCACCTGCCCGTCGCGCGCACTGGTGCAGGAATCGATCTACGAACGCTTCATGGAGCGTGTGCTCGAACGCGTGGCGGCGATCCGCCAGGGCAATCCGCTGGACCCGAACACCATGGTGGGTGCGCAGGCATCGGGCGAACAACTGGAGAAGATCCTGTCCTACATCGCCATCGGCCGCGAGGAAGGCGCCGAGGTGCTGATTGGCGGTGACAGAGCCGCGCTCGGTGGCGACCTGGCCGGCGGCTTCTATGTGCAGCCGACCGTGTTCAAGGGCCACAACGGCATGCGCGTGTTCCAGGAGGAGATCTTCGGGCCGGTGGTGTCGGTGACCACGTTCAGGACCGAAGAAGAAGCACTGCAGATCGCCAACGACACGCTGTACGGGCTGGGTGCCGGCGTCTGGAGCCGCGATGCCGCGCGACTGTACCGGGTGGGCCGCGCGATCCAGGCCGGGCGGGTATGGACCAACTGCTATCACGCCTACCCGGCGCACGCCGCGTTCGGCGGCTACAAGCAGTCAGGCATCGGCCGCGAGAACCACCGGATGATGCTCGACCATTACCAGCAGACCAAGAACCTGCTGGTCAGCTACGCACCGAAGAAGCTCGGCTTCTTCTGAGGATTGATCGGGATCAAGGCGCGGGCATGGGGCCGGCGCCATCCTGTCTGCAAGCGCACTACGGAGAAGCACGCATGAACAGAACCATGAAGGCCGCCGTCGTCCGTGAGTTCGGCAAGCCGCTGGTCATCGAGGAAGTCGTGGTACCGCGCCCGGGGGCGGGCGAGGTGCTGGTCAAGATCGAGGCCTGTGGCGTCTGCCACACCGACCTGCACGCCGCCGAGGGCGACTGGCCGGTGAAACCGAACCCGCCGTTCATCCCCGGCCACGAGGGCGTGGGGCACGTCGTGGCCGTGGGAGGCGGGGTAGGGCACATCAAGGAAGGTGACAGGGTCGGCATCCCCTGGCTGTACTCGGCGTGTGGCCATTGCGAACACTGCCTGGGTGGCTGGGAAACGCTGTGCGAAACGCAGCGCAATACCGGCTACTCGGTCAACGGCGGCTTCGCCGAGTACGCATTGGCCGATGCCAACTATGTCGGCCTGCTTCCGAAGGAAGTGGGCTTTGTGGAGATCGCACCGGTGCTGTGCGCCGGCGTCACCGTGTACAAGGGCCTGAAGGTCACCGACACCAAGCCCGGTGACTGGGTGGCTATTTCCGGTATCGGCGGCCTCGGCCACATGGCCGTGCAGTACGCCCGCGCGATGGGCCTGAACGTGGCAGCGGTGGATGTGGACGACGCCAAGCTGGCCCTGGCCAGGCGCCTGGGCGCACAGGTCACCGTCAACGCGCGCACCACCGATCCGGCCGCGTTCCTGAAGAAGGAGATCGGTGGCGCGCATGGTGCGCTGGTCACCGCGGTTTCGCCCAAGGCCTTCGAACAGGCGCTGGGCATGGTCCGTCGCGGCGGCACGGTCTCGCTCAACGGCCTGCCACCGGGCAACTTCCCACTGGACATCTTCGGCATGGTGCTCAACGGCGTCACCGTGCGCGGCTCGATCGTCGGCACCCGCCTGGACCTGCAGGAATCGCTGCAGTTCGCCGCCGAAGGCAAGGTTGCCGCCACGGTCAGCACCGACCGCCTGGAGAACGTCAACGAGGTGTTCGCGCGCATGCACGCCGGCACCATCGAAGGCCGCGTGGTGATCGACTTCGCTGCCTGACCCCCCTGTGCATGGCCGCCGTGTCCGTTTCCCTCTCCCACGGGCACGGCGGCCATGCCGATCTGCCGGCAGCGCCGCGCACCCCGGCGGTCGTACAATGCGCGCATGCCCGGCACGCTCAAGACCGTCTTTCTCTCCCTGCTCGCGCTGATCGGCGCGCTGCTCGCGCTTGCCCTGGTCAGCAGTGCCGCGGGCTGGCTGCCATCGCTGCTGCGCATGACGCCGGGAAGCGAGGCCCAGCTCGGCTGGGACCTGGCATTCACCGTGCTGGGTGGCATCGCCGCCATTGCCTTCGCCACGTATTACGCGCCGTGCTGGCCACGCGCGCATGGCACCTCGATCTGGTCACTGCTGGTGCTCGGCGCGGGCTATGGCCTGTGGGTGATGGGCGGCGACTTCCCGCACTGGTTCGTCATCGGCCTGCTGGTTTCGCTGCCGGTGCAGTTGCTGCTGGGCTGGTGGTTCGGCCGCCGCGCATCGCGCGATCGGCGCTGAGCGGATACCGGTAGTGCCGGCCGCTGGCCGGCAACCTCGATGATCCTGCAGTTGCCGGCCAGCGGCCGGCACTACCACTGCAACGTCGCTGTTTAAGCCCGTGAATGTCCAGACATAGGCAACATCGGCAACCGCTGCTTCAACGCGTCGATGCCCGGATACGGGTAGTGCCGGCCGCTGGCCGGCAAGCCCAGCAAACCTGCAGTTGCCGGCCAGCGGCCGGCACTACCGCTGCAGCGTCGGCAGCGTCTGCTTCAGCGCGTCGATGCCCTGCCACGGATCCGCCTTCAAACGCTTCGCCCGTGCCAACGCCTTGTCCATCGGAAACGCATCGGCCGCGCTCACGCGCGCCAGCTCTTCCCAGCGCAGCGGCACCGCGACTCCCGCGCTCTCCCGCGCGCGCAGCGACCACGAGCACACGCTGGTCGCTCCCCGTGTATTGCGCAGCCAGTCGATGAAGATCACCCCGCTGCGCTTGGCCTTGCTCATCGTCGCCACGTAGCGATCCGGCGCCTGTTCGGCCATCGCCTGCGCGAACGCCTCGCAGAACGCCTTGGCTTCGTCCCAGTCGGCTGCGGGTTGCAGGGGCACCACCACATGCACGCCCTTGCCGCCCGACAGCCGCACGAAGCTCTGCAGCCCGGTTTGCTGCAGTCGATCGCGCACATCGCGCGCGCCGCGCTTCACGTCGGCCCAGCTCACGCCCTCACCCGGATCAAGATCGAACACCAGCCGGTCGGGATGTTCGGGATCGGCCACCGTCGCGCCCCACGGATGCAGTTCCAGGGTGTTCATCTGCACCAGCTGCAGCAGGCCGCGTTCGTCATCGATATAGACGTAGTCCTCGCGCCCGCTCTTCTGCTGCAGCGGCACCGCATGCACCGCATCACCCAGGCCCTGGCCATGGTGCTTCTGGAAGAAACACGCCTTGCCTACGCCGTCGGGACAGCGCAGCAGCGACAGCGGTCGCCCACTGATTTCCGGCAGGATCCAGCGCGCCATCTGCCGGTAGTAGTCGGCGACATCACCCTTGCTGAGCTTCTTCTTCGCAAACACCACGCGCTCGGGATGGGTGATGGCAACGTCGTCGCCGTCATCGGCCGGTGTTGCACTCATCGCCAGGTCCTCCTTCTTCTTGTCACTGCGCAGTCGCTTGAAGCTGGCCTGGCGCAGCAACCCTTCCTTGCCCCAGCCGCGGAACGCGACCTCGGCCACTGTCACCGGCTTGACCCAGCGCACGCTGGCCGCACGGAACGGCACGTGCGCCGGCAGCTCCAGCACCGCCTCCTTCACCGCCAGCGGTGCGAGCGTGGCCGCCAGCGCGCGCAGGCCCTCATCGTCGAAGCCGGTACCGACGCGGCCGACATAGCGCAGGCCGCCCTTGTCCGGCGTGGCCAGCAGCAGCGAACCGAATCCCACCCGCGAGCCTTTGGGTGCGGTGTGGCCGATGATCAGGAATTCATCGGTGTCCTCGTGCTTCACTTTCACCCAGCTGCGTGCGCGGGTGTTCACGTAAGGCGCATCGACCTGCTTGCTGACGATGCCTTCGAATCCCGCCTTGCCGCTGGCTTCGAACACGGCAGGGCCGTGGTCGATGACGTGCTCGCTGAAGGCCAGCGTGCCAACTGCATCGCCGATCAGTTCCTTCAGCAGTGCCTTGCGTTGCAGCAACGGCGCGCGGCTGATGTCGACCCCGGCCACGCCCGGCAGGTCGAACACGATGTAGCGCAGCGGTTGTTTCGAGCTGCCGTCGATCACCCGCTGCAGCGCGGCGAAGTCGCTGCGGCCGTTGTCGTCCAGCACCACCAGTTCCCCGTCCAGACGCGCATCGCGCACCGGCAACGCCTGCAGCGCCTGCACCACTTCGGGAAAATCGGCAGTCCAGTCCAGGCCATTGCGCGAGCGCAGCGTCACCTCACCTTCGTGCACATCGGCCAGCAACCGGTAACCATCCCACTTGATCTCATGCAGCCAACGCTCGCCATCGGGCGCGGTGTCGCGGTGGTCGGTGAGCTGTGGCTTGAACCGGTGCGGGTAGCTTTTGTCGCGCGCCCCGTCCAGCTGCAGCGCGCGCGCATGCCAGCCTGCATCGGCCTTGCGTGGGTGTGCGGCACGTGGCGCTGGAGCCGTCTCCTTCGCTGAAACCCGGGACCTCTTCGCGGATGTTCGCTCTGGCGTGTGCAGCAGATCGTCCGCCTCCGCATCTCGTGCCTGCGCGTCATCGCGCTTGATCAGCAGCCACTGCACCTGGCGGCCCTTCATCGCCGTGCGTACCAGTTTCCAGCCACCGGCCAGGCGCTGCCCGTGCAGCACGAAGTCGATCTTGCCCGCCGCCAGTGCTTGCAACGGATCACCTTCGCAGGCCCAGCTGCCGTGGTCGAACACATCGACGTGGCCGGCGCCGTAATGGCCTTCCGGAATATCACCTTCGAAGCCGGCATAGGACAGGGGATGGTCTTCCACCTCCACCGCCAGGCGCTTCTCACCCACCCGCAGAGACGGCCCCTTCGGCACCGCCCAGCTTTTCAGCACGCCATCCATTTCCAGGCGGAAATCGTAGTGGCGGCTGCTGGCGTGGTGCAGTTGGACCACGAAGATCGGCCGCCGCTTCGGATTGCCTCGTGCCGGTGCATCGTCCGGCTCCGGGGTCTGTCCGCTCCCCCCGCCCAGCCGACGCTTGCGGCGGTACTGATGCAGCGACATGGCTCAACCTGCCTTGCGTCGCGCAGGGGTTTTCTTTGCCGCCTTCTTGGCGGCCTTTTTTGCCGGTGCCTTCTTCGCCGCTGCCTTCTTGGCTGGAGCCTTGCGCGCGGCCGCCTTCTTCGCCGGCGTGCGCTTGTTGGCATCCAGGCTCTTCTGCAGCAGCGCCATGAAGTCCACCACGTTGGTGGTTGCGTCCTCGCGCGGTGCCGGCTCGTCCTCCACCTGGGTGGTGCCGCCCTTGGACTTGATGCGCTTGTTCAGCACCTGCTGCAGGCGTTCGCGGAACTCATCGTGGTACTGCGAAGGATCCCAGTCACCGGCCATCGACTCGATCAACTGCTCGGCCATCGCCGTTTCCTTGCTGGTGATGCGGTAATCGGCAAGCTTTCCACTGGGCAGCTTGTAGTCGTCAGGCTCGACCAGTTCCTGCGGATAGCGCAGGATCATCAGCACCAGCGCGTCATCGTTGGGCATCACCGCGCACAGGTACTCGCGCGTGCGCACCACCACCCGGGCGATACCGACCTTGCCAGTGCTGCGCAGCGTTTCCCGCAGCAGCACGTAGCCTTTCTCGGCCTTTTTACCCGGCACCAGCAGATAGGGCTTCTCGTAGTAACGCGGGTCGATCTGGCTGGCGTCGACAAAGGTTTCCACCTCCACCGTTTCATGGCTTTCCGGCGCCGCCGAACGGATATCGTCTTCCTCCAGCACGACGTAGCTGCCCTTGTCGTACTCGTAGGCTTTGACGATGTCCTTCCACGGCACTTCCTCGCCGGTGTCGGCGTTGACCCGTTCGAAGCGGATCGGTTTGCGATCGCGCGAATCCAGCATGCGGAAGTGCAGGTCGACCTTGCGCTCGCCGGACATCAGTGAGACCGGTACGTTGAGCAGGCCGAAGGAAAGCGTACCGGTCCAGATCGGGCGGGCCATGATGCGCACCTGTGTTTCAGCAGGGGTAGCCAGCTTCAGCCGGCTACCGTGAAACAACCGTGTCGGCCACGTGCAGACCATGCGGTAGTGCCGGCCGCTGGCCGGCAGCTCCTTGAATCCTGGCAATGCCTGCCAGCGACCGGCACTACTGCAGCAGCGGCCTCACCGCAGCGGCCGGGATATGGTCCAGCGCGCGCCAGGCATCTTCCACCACCGGCTGCGCCTGTGCCCAGTTCAGGCGCGACTGTCCGCGCATCTGGTCCCAGTGCTCGGCCAGTTCGCCACTGGTATCGGCCTCGCCGCCACGCGGCCAGTCAGCGGCATGGGTGGTCAGCGCGAAGGCGTACACCGGGCACAGATCGCGCCAGTTGCGATGCCCCTGCCCGCGGCGTTCCTCGTAGTCGCTCAGCATGTACTGCAGGTAATCCTGCGCCACCGCCTGCGGATCCTCCAGGCGGCGCGTCCGGCGCTGCGTGCTGCGCTGGCCAAGCGGATCCAGCAGGGCGTTGAACACGGACGGGGCGGGGCGTTCAAGACGGGGCATGGCCGGCTCCTGCAGCAGGGCGGGTGGGCAGGAATACGCGCGCCGCCGTTATCCAGTCGTGACAAAGATGTTCATGACGCCAGGTTCGCAGTGGCTTTACTTCGTCCGCGCTCTAGTGGAGGCCTACCGGAGGAACGCCCCATGACCACCACCCGTGACCCCCTGCGTGAGAACCACACCCCCGAGCCGGGCGAGCAGCGCGGCAAACACGATCTGGCCGACGCCGAGGACCGTGGCGCCGGCATGTCGACACCGGACGAGGGCGTACTGCCCGTCGTGCGCCGGCCTGAACAGGCCGCCCAGGACCGCAAGGACTGCGGTGACCGCAATCGCGGTGGCCAGGAAAGTCCGCTGAAGCGGCGCGAGCGCAAGCAGCACGCCAGCGACAACCAGGACGAGGCGCTGGAAGAGACCTTCCCGGCCAGCGATCCAACCTCGCCGTTCGTGCCCGCCAAGGCCCCGGATTGATCGGTAGCGCCGGGCCATGCCCGGCGGACCCGTCACGTCCGCGCTGCGCGATCGCCGGGCATGGCCCGGCGCTACCGGGGCCCGCCTAGCGCCATGACCACTGCAGGCCAATGCTGGCGCGGCGGTCCGGCCCCGGTTCAAAGAACCGGCCGTTACCGTCATTGACGATCACCGAGCCGATGTAGCGCTGGTCCAGCACGTTGTCGATACGTGCGAATGCGCGCAGGTCACCGGCCTGCAGCGCCCAGCGGCGACCGGCTTCCAGGTTCAGCAGCGCGTATCCCGGTGCGCGCTCGGTGGCGATGTCATTCACCACCACGTCACTGCTGGCGGCCGCTTCCAGCGCCCACTGCCACTGCCCCGGCGACCACTGCAGGCGGGCATACGCCTGCTGCCGGGGCACGCCGGGCAGGCGGCTGCCAGCGGCAACCACGGTGTCGGGCACTGCGCAGTTGCTGGCCGCACAGGCCAGATAGGGCGAACGCACCTGCGCCTGCAGCCAGGTCCAGGCCAGCTGCAGCTCCAGCTGCTCGGCCAACGGCTGCCGGTACTGCAGCTCCACACCCTGGCGGCGGGTACGGCCGATGTTGCGGTACGTGCTGCGGCCGTTGGTGTTGCTGGCAACGGCCAGCTCATCGTCGGTATCTGCACGGAACAGGCTGATATCGAGCTGTCTTCCATCCTGCGCATGCCATTTGCTGCCCACTTCCACGCTGCGGCTGCGGGCGGCCGCCAGATCCAGCGCCAGCCCGGCCTGGCCGTCGGCGCGGTAGCCCAGCTCGTTGAACGTCGGGGTTTCAAAGCCACGCCCGATCGCCGCGTGCAGGCGCCACTGCGGGCTTGCCTCGAAGCTGACACCCGCCACTGGCGTGGTGGCCTGGTAGCGACGGCGACCACTGTCGTCCGGGTTGCGCCCGACGATGTAGCGATCATCCGATTCGAAGCGCACCGCGCTGTGGCGCACCCCGGCCAGCAGCGACCAGCGCGGGCTCCATTGCCACCACGCCTGGGCGAACTGGTCCACGTTCTGCACGATGTCGATCTGGTCGCGACGCAGGCGGCCGCGTACCCCCACGGTGGTGCCGACGAAGTTCTCGTAGCCGGTGCGGTGCTGGCGCTGGCGATCGGCATTCACGCCCACCACCAGGTCCAGCGGGCGCCCCCACAGATCGCCGTTCCAGCCCCAGCGCGCGTCCAACCCGCCATAACCGCCGTCCAGGTCGATCACGCCACCGGCATGCAATGGGTTGGCCTGCGGTCCCGGCGGAATCGGCAGGTACTGGGTCACCGCGCGCTGCCCGGCATAGCCCATCAGCTGCCAGCGCTGCGCACCGGCTTCACGGGTCCAACGCAGGCCTGCCTGCTGCTGGCGCACCGATTTGCGGGTGTTGTACTGCTCAGCCACCGCCGTGGCCTGGCGTGGATCGGCCGCCACCTGCGCGCGGGTCAGGCCCAGCGGGTCCTGCGCGTTGGGCGCGTGCAGCGCATTGAGCAGCAGCTCCAGGCGGCCGCCAGCGAGCTCGGTGCCAAGGCGCGCGTTGAGCGATTCACGCCGCGCGCGGCTGTGGGCACGCCAGCCATCGGTGCTGAAATGGTTGGCGGCCACGTTGTAGTCGACGCCAGGGCCCGCCCCGCGCAGCTGCGCGCCGACGCTGAGCGTGTTGTCGGCACCGGCATTCACCCGCAGCCGCCACGGGTCACCGGCCTGGCCCTGCGCGCTCCACACCTGCAGCACGCCCCCGGACGAATTTCCATACAGGGCCGAGAACGGCCCGCGCAGCACCTCGATGCGCTCGGCACCGAGCAGGCTGGCGTGCGACAGCTGGCCTTGACCATCGGGCATGGTCGCCGGCACCCCATCGATCAGCACCCGCACCCCGCGCACGCCAAAGGTCGAACGGGCGCCGAAGCCACGGATCGACAGCTGGGTGTCCTGCGCGAAGTTCTGCCGGTCCCGGGCCAGCAGGCCCGGCACTCCGCCCAGCGCCTCGGACAGCTGCGTGCCCGGGCCGGTACGGTCGGCGTCGATCCACACCGTATCCAGGCTGGCGGGCAGGGCGAAGGGGTCGACGCCGGGCACCCGCGCGGCCTGCACCTGCACCGTCGGCAGGGCGGTCGGCAATGGCTCGGCCGTCACCGCCAAAGGCAGCAGCAGCAGGGCGGAAATCGGCAAGCATTGGCGTCGTGCGCTGGGATTCATGATTCAGGTTGATGGATCGGGCGGCAACGCACGCCATGGTACGGGCAGGCGGATGACGATGGCGGCGGCCAGCCCCGGCAGGCTTTGTTACGATGGGTCGGTTTCGGCCGACAGGCCGCAAGCCGCGTGGCGCAATTCCTCCCCCTTTCCGTCTACCGAACGAGTACCGCCGTGTCCTTCTTTGCAAACGTGGAACTGGTCCCAGGCGACCCGATCCTGGGCCTGACCGAGGCGTACAACGCCGACAGCCGCCCGACCAAGGTCAACCTGGGTGTGGGCATCTACTACGACGAGAGCGGCCGCATTCCGCTGCTGCGCGCCGTCAAGCAGATCGAGCAGCAGCTCGCCAACGAAGCCAAACCGCGCGGCTACCTGCCGATCGATGGCCTGCCGGCGTACACCCAGGCCACCCGTGAGCTGGTGTTCGGCAAGGACTCGCCGCTGCTGGCCGCCGGCCGTGTCACCACCGCCCAGACTGTCGGTGGCAGCGGTGCGCTGCGCGTCGGCGCCGACGTGCTGAAGAAGCTGCTGCCGCACGCCACCGTCGCACTCAGCAACCCGAGCTGGGAAAACCACCGCGCCGTGTTCAGCGCCGCTGGTTTCGAGGTGGTCGATTACACCTACTTCGACCCGACCACCCATGGCGTCAACTTCGACGGCCTGCTGGCCGACCTGGGCAAGCTGGAAGCGGGCACCGTGGTGCTGCTGCACGCCTGCTGCCACAACCCCACCGGCGCCGACCTCACCGTCAGCCAGTGGAAGCAGGTCGCACAGCTGCTGAAGGACCGCCAGCTGTTCCCCTTCATCGACATGGCCTACCAGGGCTTCGACAAGGGCATCGAGCAGGACGGCGCCGCGGTGCGCATCATCGCCGAGGCCGGCATCAACAGCTTCATCGTCGCCAACTCGTACTCCAAGTCGTTCTCGCTGTATGGCGAGCGCGTGGGTGCGCTGTCGATGGTCGCGCCGACCGCCGCTGACGCCAAGGCCGTGCAGTCGCAGGTCAAGCGCGTGATCCGCACGATCTACTCCAGCCCCTCCACCCACGGTGCTGCACTGGTTGCCGGTGTGCTGAACAATCCGGAACTGCGCGCGATGTGGGAGCAGGAGCTGACCGAGATGCGTGAGCGCATCCACGCCCTGCGCCAGGGCCTGGTCGAGAAGCTGGCCGCCGCCGGCGCCCCGCAGTTCGGCTTCATCAACGAGCAGGCGGGCATGTTCTCGTACTCCGGCCTGAGCCGCGAACAGGTCGAGCGCCTGCGCGACGAGTTCGGCATCTACGCCGTCGGCACCGGCCGCATCTGCGTGGCCGCGCTGAACCAGAACAACCTGGAATACGTCGCCAAGGCCGTGGCCACCGTCGCCAAGGGCTGATCGACCGCTCCAGCAAGCTGTGGAAACAAAGGCGCCGAAAGGCGCCTTTGTTTTTGCACCAGCCTTGCCCCACCCTCCGCGCTCGCGGCACACCCTGAAGCGCAGTGAGCGGGGCACCGTGGCCAGGACCGTGAGGCGCATGGATGCGCCGATCGAGCCCCATGGGTGAGGGCGCTTTGCCTGCGAGGCATGCCTCGCAAGCGCCAGAACGCACAGCCGCCAGCGGCCGGGCCGGACCACGGAGTGGGTTTACGGCGTGTCCTGGCCACGGTACCCCGCTCACTGCGCCTCCATGAAGACCGCAACGCCTCTGGAAACGATTACGCCTCCCCCCGCTCACCCACGCGCAAGTGAGACCAGCGACAATAGGCGTTTTCCCGTTGCCGAGACCTGCCCGCCCATGTCCCGTACCTCGTTGACCCGCTTCCTGATCCAGCAGCAGCACGCCGGCCGCATCAACGCCGACCTGCGCCAGCTGATCGCGGTCGTCGCCCGCGCCTGCACCAGCATCTCCATCGCCGTCAGCAAGGGCGCCCTCGGTGGCGTGCTCGGCGAGGCCGGTACCGGCAACGTGCAGGGCGAAGCGCAGAAGAAGCTGGATGTCATCAGCAACGAGATCCTGCTGGAGGCCAACGCCTGGGGTGGCCACCTCGCCGCCTGCGCATCGGAGGAGATGGACCACAGCCAGCCGGTGCCGGACATCTACCCGCGTGGCGATTTCCTGCTGCTGTTCGATCCCCTCGATGGCAGCTCCAACATCGACGTCAACGTCTCCGTCGGCACCATCTTCTCGGTGCTGCGTTGCCCGACCAACGTCGAACTGCCCGGCGATGACGCCTTCCTGCAGCCGGGCAGCAAGCAGATCGCCGCCGGCTACTGCATCTACGGGCCCAGCACGCAGCTGGTGCTGACCGTCGGCCACGGTACCCACGCCTTCACCCTCGACCGCGAAACCGGCGAGTTCCTGCTGACCACCGAGAACATGCAGATCCCCGCGGCCACCCAGGAGTTCGCCATCAACATGTCCAACCAGCGGCACTGGGAAGCGCCGATGCAGGCCTACGTGGAAGATCTGCTGGCCGGCAAGGAAGGCCCGCGCGGCAAGAACTTCAACATGCGCTGGATCGCCAGCATGGTCGCCGACGTGCATCGCATCCTGACCCGCGGCGGCATCTTCATCTACCCGTGGGACAAGAAGGAACCGGGCAAGGCCGGCAAGCTGCGCCTGATGTACGAAGCCAACCCGATGGGTCTGCTGGTGGAGCAGGCGGGCGGCGCTGCCTGGACCGGTCGCGAGCGCATCATCGATGTGCAACCCGACCAGCTGCACCAGCGCGTGCCGGTGTTCCTCGGTTCGCGCGAAGAGGTCGCCGAGGCCGTGCGTTATCACCAGGAGCATGACGCAAAGAGCGTCTGACAGCGGCCATCCCTACAGCGGTCATGGCAGATTGATGACATGACCGCAGGGTGACAGCAGCAGCTGCAAACGGCACCATCAAGCCCTTGCCGTCGAAGGAATGCACGCATGCACGAGCCGGGCCCGGTCGATTTCATCGAGGTCATCCACAACGCCGTCCCCAGCGACGTGTGCGCTGCGATCGTCGCGCGCATGCGTGCAAGCCAGGGCCTGAAACCCGGCGCAGTGGGCAGCGGTGTGTTCCCGGAACTCAAGCACAGCAAGGATCTGCGGATCAGCGGCGTGGATGGCTGGCAGGATGTGGACCAGCAGCTGCAACAGGCGGTATTTGCGGGTCTGCAGACTTATCTACGCCGTTATCCACAGGCATTGATCGCGCCGTTGATGTTGCAGATCCAGGACAGCAACGGCCAGCCGCGACGCCTGTCGGCCGAGGATTTCCCCGACATGGCGCCGGAGCAGCTGGCGGATCTGGCGCGCACCTGCCTGCGCCCGGGCGCGATCAACCTGCAGTGGTATGCGGCGGGCGAGGGCGGCTACCCGTACTGGCACTGCGAGCTGTATCCGAAGGACGCGCAGGCCGAGACGCTGCACCGGCATGTGCTGTGGACGCTGTACCTCAACGACGACTTCGACGAAGGCGAAACCGAGTTCCTGTTCCAGGGCCGGAAGATCGCACCGCGCACCGGCAGCCTGCTGATCGCGCCGACTGCGTTCACCCATACCCATCGCGGCAACCGGCCGCAGGGCGGCGACAAGTTCATCGCCACCAGCTGGATCCTGTTCCAGAGCGCGCAGAAGTTGTTTGGTGGGGGTTGAGGCACAGCACCACGGCGCGACCGCGACGACCTAGAACAAACTCCCCTGCGGCGTATCCACCTTCGGCGGCAACGGCTTCTCGAACCGGCTGCAATCCAGCTTCGGCCAATGGCTGTTCTGTGCGTTGAAGCCCAGCCGCTTGCGCGCCAGCTTGAAGCGGTTGTTCAACAGATCTGCGTAAACACCCTGGCCGCGCATGCGCGTGCCGAACTGACTGTCGTAATCCTTGCCGCCGCGCAGCTGCTGGATGGTGCTCATCACATGCGCGGCGCGATCGGGATGATGGGTATCGAGCCAATCGCGGAACAGCGGTGCCACTTCCAGCGGCAGGCGCAGCAGCACGTAGCCTGCAGTGCTGGCGCCGGCGTCGTGCGCGGCTTCCAGCACGGCTTCCAGTTCGCTGTCGTTGATCCACGGAATCACCGGCGCAACCATCACGCCCACCGGAATGCCCGCCTCGTGCAGGCGCTTCATCGCACGCAGCCGCGCATGGGGTGCCGAGGCGCGCGGCTCCAGCTTCGCCGACAGATGCGGATCCAGCGATGTCACCGAGAAATGCACGCTGACCAGGTTCTCCGCCGCCAGCGGTGAGAGCAGATCGATGTCGCGCTCGACCAGCGCATTCTTGGTGATCAGCGAGAACGGATGCTTCGTCTCCAGCATCACTTCGATCAGCTGGCGGGTCAGCTTGAACTTGCGTTCAATCGGCTGGTACGCGTCGGTGTTGATGCCCAGCGCGATCGGCTGCGGCACGTAGCCGGGTTTCGACAGTTCCTTGCGCAGCAGCTGTGGCGCGTTGGTCTTGGCAAACAGCTTGGTCTCGAAGTCCAGGCCAGGCGACAGGTTCAGATAGGCATGCGAGGGGCGGGCGAAGCAGTAGGAGCAGCCATGCTCGCAGCCGCGATACGGATTCACCGATTGGCTGAAGCCGACGTCCGGGGAGTTGTTGCGGCTGATGATGCTGCGAGCGGTCTCCGCGCGTACTTCGGTGCGCAGGCGCGGGGCGAGGAACTCCTCGCTGTCGTCCACTGCCCAGCCGTCGTCCACCGCTTCGCTGACGGTGCTTTCAAAACGCCCCGCAAGATGGGACGTGGAACCCCGGCCCTTGATGGCGGCCTGGGCGTTGCGAGGGGGGTGCTGCATGTTGCCCTCCGGCCGTTACGGGCTATTAGTATTATTGCTAACCACAGGCAGCGCAAGCGGCCAGGATTCACGTAGCTGTAGGCGCGCAGGCACTTGGGAGCGCACCTTGACCCCAGACTTGTCCACAGGGTTGCATGGCTTGGGACCGGGCACGCGCCATCGCCGCGGCAGGCCAGCATGGGGCACGGGTGTCTCAGCAGCTGCGATGGGAAGATCGGCTACAGGGGCGCTTGCCAGGCCGGAACACGGGGACCTGCCGCACGTCTTCGGGCTTCAACCTGGCGGGGAAGTCCCATGCACTGCTACAGCAGTGCCAGGTAGCCCTTCACCGTGGCATCCAGGCCGTCGTACAGCGCCTCGCCGATCAGCGCGTGGCCGATCGACACCTCCAGCACCTCCGGCACGGCGGCCAGGAAGTCACGCAGGTTGTCCTGCGACAGATCGTGCCCGGCATTCACACCGAGGCCGACGGCCTGTGCACGGCGCGCGGCCGTGGCGAACAGTTCCAGCATGGCGCGGGCGTCGCCGGCGGCATGGGCCTCGGCATACGGGCCGGTGTACAGCTCGACGCGGTCGGCGCCGACATCGGCCGCCTGCTCCAGCAGCGGGTTGCCGGCATCCACGAACAGGCTCACCCGGCATCCCATCGCTTTCAGCTCGGCCACCAGCGGGCGCAACCGCTGCGCATCGCGTTCGAAGTCGAAGCCATGGTCGGAGGTGATCTGGCCATCGCCATCGGGAACCAGCGTGGCCTGCGCCGGGCGCGTCTGCGCGCACAGCGGCAGCAACCCGGGGTAGCCCTCACGCGGCGGCGCGAACGGGTTGCCTTCGATGTTGAACTCCACGCCACGGGCACGGGTCAGCGCCGACAGCGCCAGCACGTCCTCGGCGGTGATGTGCCGGCGGTCGGGCCGCGGGTGCACGGTAATGCCATGCGCGCCGGCATCCAGGCAGGCCTGGGCGGCACGCACCACGTCCGGTTCGGTACCGCCACGCGAATTGCGCAGGACGGCGATCTTGTTGACGTTGACGCTGAGCTGGGTCATGGAACGGGACTACGGGGAGTAAGAGGGAGGGTCACTGCCGTCGGCCGGAGCAACCTTGGCCTGCTCGCGCAGACGCCTGAGTTCATCGCTGTCCACCAGTGTCGCCGGATCACGCTGAAGGTCGCCGAAGCGTGCCGCGTATCTCCCGCGCACCCATGCCAGCAGGAAGGCGAGGGTACCCAGCAGGGCCAGCGACATCAGGCCCATGTTCGGTGTTTTCAGCGCAAAGGCGAAGCAGCCCAGCGCCAGCAGCAGGTACAGCCAGTACATTGTCAGTCTCCCCGGGCCACCGCCGCAGTGTAGCGCTGCCTCACAGCAGCGGCGAGGCCAATCGCGCGAAGGCTTCGGGCAACCGGTGCAGCCACAGCGAGCGTCCTGCCTGGTCGTGCACGCGGGTGGCACGCTCGAATTCGGACTGCAGCAACGTAGACAGTTCCGCCACCCGGCCACGGTCGCTGATCATCATCGACAGCTCGAAATTCAGGCGGAAGCTGCGGTGATCAAAGTTGGCGCTGCCGACGATGCAGACATCGTCGTCGGCGATGAACGCCTTGGTATGCAGCATGCGTGGACCGTACTCGTAGATCTTCACTCCCGCATGCAGCAGCTCGTCGAAATAGGAGCGCGCGGCCTGGGTCACGAACCAGGAGTCGCTCATCTTCGGCACCAGCAGGCGCACGTCCAGGCCACCGAGTGCGGCCGAGGTCAGCGCCATCCGCGCCGCTTCGCCGGGTACGAAGTAGGGGGTGACCAGCCAGACCCGCTCACGTGCTTCCTGGATGGCGGCCACGTGCAGGCGATGGATGGTCTCCCATCCCGAATCCGGGCCGGACACCAGCACCTGCGCGTTGATCGCGCCGTCGCCGCGCAGGGGCATGTCGCTGGGCCACAGCCGGGCGATATCGAACCGCGAGTGGTCCTGGCCGCTGGCGTACAGCCAGTCCTCGGCGAACACCAGCTGCAGGCTGCGCACCACGTGCCCGCGCAGGCGCATGTGCAGATCGCGGTAAGCATCCGGGTTGCGGCTTTCGTCTTCGTCGTCGGTGATGTTGATGCCGCCGGTGAATGCCAGCCGGCCATCTACGATCACCAGCTTGCGGTGCGTACGCAGGTTCAACCAGGGTCGCTTGAATGGTTTCAACAGTTGCCGAGGATGGAACCAGATCACCTCAGCGCCGGCGTTCAACAGCGGCTGCAGGAAGCGCTGGCGCACGGCCGAAGAACCTACCGCATCCAGCAGCAGCCGCACCTGTACGCCGGCGCTGGCCCGTTCCACCAACGCATCCCGCAACGCGGTGCCGGCGTGGTCGGGATTGAATATGTAGTACTCCAGGTGCACATGGTCCTGCGCCTGTGCCACCGCTTCCAGCAGCGCGGTGTAGGTGGCCGCGCCGTCGACCAGCCAGGTCACTTCGGTGGCTGTGCTTGGCGCCAGCCCGGTGGTCGCCTGCGCGATCTTGGCCAGTTCGGTGCAGTCGGCATCGGGCGGGCAGACATCGCTGTAGTGCTCCATGCCCGAGCGCGCGCGACCGCGCCGCAGCCGTTGCCGCTTCACCTTCTGTGGGCCCAGCAGGTAATAGATGAAGAGGCCGAGGTAGGGCAGCAGCGCCAGCGACAGGATCCAGCTCAGCGTGGCCACCGGCTCGCGCTTCTGCAGCATGATCCAGCCCGTCAACGCCAGCAGATACAGCAGATAGGCCACCGCCAGGATCGTTCCCAGGTGGGCGATGCCATCAAGCCAATGGCGCACGGAATCGAAGAGGGCGAGCATCCGCCGATCATAGCGGGGACAGGCACCGGCCAGAGGCATTCATTGCCAACGGCGTTGCCGGGAAGACGCCTGCACGCACAAAAAAAAGACGCCCCTGTTTCCAGGGGCGTCTGCAGTCGCGTCATGACTGATGTATTGCGGTGTAGCGATTTACTGCTGCACGAAGCCGATCTTCTTCATCTGAGCATTCTTCGCGGCGGCCAGAACCTTGGCCATCACGTCGTACTCCGAATCCGGGCTGGCATCGATCCGCAGTTCCGGCTGGTTGGTCGGGTCACGCTGGACCTCCTGCTCCATCCGCTGCTGCAGTTCGTGCGTACCGATCGGGCTGTTGTTCCACGAGACCTGGTTGCTGGCGTCGATCTTCAGCTCGATCGGCGGCGGCGGTTCGACCAGCTGCGGCGGTGGGTTGAGCACGCGCTGCGGCAGGTCCACGGCGATCGGGTACGTCATGATCGGCGCGGTCACGATGAAGATGATCAGCAGCACCAGCATCACGTCCACGAGGGGCGTGACGTTGATGTCTGCCATGGGGCCTTTGCCACCACCACTACTGAATGCCATGGCTTATTGCCCCTTCTCTTTGGTCGCCACGAAGCCGACGTCCAGCATGCCCTGTTCCTGCGCGACCTTGGTCATCTCGTTGATGACACGCATCTTGGTGGTGCGGTCACCACGCAGGTTCAACGGCGGCTGCGGGGTCTGCTGGGCGGCGGTCGCCAAGCGCGACTCGAGGGTCTGCTTGTCGATCTCTTCGTCGTTCCAGTAGATCGAACCGTCTTCCTTGACTGCCAGGGTGATGGGACCCTTGCGGTCGTTGGTGTCGTCCGGCTTCTGGACCAGGTTGGCCTCCGGCAGATCCACCTTGACCTTGTGGGACATCAGCGGCGCCGTGATGATGAAGATGATCAGCAGCACCAGCATCACGTCCACGAGGGGCGTAACGTTGATGTCGGCCATGGGGCCGCCGCTGTTACCACTACTGAAAGCCATAACGGGCTCCGTCTAGATCTTGGTGACTACGTTCTCGCTGGGTACAGCGCGTCGCAATTAGCGGACGCGCGAACCGGTGGCGAAGAAGTCGTGCAGGTCGTGCGCGAAGGTATCGAACTTGCTGATGGTCGCGCTGTTGATCTTGCTGAAGAAGTTGAAGGCGAACACGGCCGGGATTGCGACGAACAGACCGATGGCGGTCATGATCAGTGCTTCACCCACCGGGCCGGCAACGGCGTCGATCGAAGCGGAGCCGGTGGCACCGATCTTGATCAGCGCGCCGTAGATGCCCCACACGGTACCCAGCAGACCGACGAACGGAGCGGTTGCACCGACGGTGGCCAGCAGGGTCATGCCCGACTGCAGCTTGTTGCTTTCGCGGGTCACGGCCTGGCGCAGAGCGCGGTCGACGAACTCCGAACGGCTCAGGTTCTCACCCACGCCGCCGACAGCGCCGCCTTCAGCACGCTGGTGGTGCGCAGCAGCCTGTGCAGCGTCCAGTGCGATCTTCGAGAACGGCTCCGAAGCCGGCTGCTCTTCCATTGCACGGATGGCGTCCTGCGCGTTCGGGGTATCCCAGAACAGGCTGACGACGCGATCAGCGGCGCTCTTCAGGCGGGTAGCACGGAAGATGTTGATGACGGTCCAGTACCAGGACATGGCGGACATGACGACCAGGGTCAGCAGCACGACCCAGGAAACCGCGAAATCACCCGGCTTGGTGGTCATTTCGTGGATCAGATGCTCGAAGCCCATCTGCGACAGGGCGTTGGACGGATTGCCCCCGGCAGCAGCGGCGATGAAAATTTCCTGCAGCATGACGCTTACCTTTGTTGTGTGTGGTGATAAAGGGTGTAGCTAAGCTAAACAATCGAACTGGAGGCGAGGGTGGCCAGGCGGCCACCCGGGCGCATCAGTTCAGCGCAAAGTTGACCGGGACGCGGACGCGGCCAGCAGCCTTCTTACCGCCAGCTTCGGCGGCGTTGAAACGCCACTTGCGGGCAGCTTCCATCGCAGCACGGTCCAGATCGCGGTTACGGCTGGACTTTTCCACCGTGACATTGGTGACGTTGCCGCTGGCATCGACATCAATGATCAGGATCACTTCGCCCTGGATACCAGCGCGGAAGGCGGCCGGCGGATAGCGCGGCGGATTCATGGCCTTCGACGAGATGTCCACGCTGGCCTCGATCGAGGTCGGCGGTGCCGGCGGCGACGGCGGCGACGGCGGGGTGACGATATCGTTCGGGCGCGGTTCCGGCACGTCGACGACCGGCGCCTGCGGCGGCGGCGGGACGGGCGACGGCTTCGGCGGCGACAGATTCTTCACCGGCGGCGGCGGGGTGTCCTGCGGCGGCGGCGGCGGCGGCGGCGGTGGCGGCGGCGGCGGTGCGTCGACGATGGTCACCATGACGTTGCGCTCCTTCTCCGCCACGGCCTTGGGAGCCACGGCAGGAATCAGGAGCATCATGAAGGCGGCCAGATGCAGGGCGATTACAAACGCGATACCGACGATGCGAGGCCAGCTCAGCCCCTTGTCATCGGGTTGTTCGTACCGGTGAACGACTAGTTGTTCCGTCATGCGCCAAGAGCTCAATAGTGGGGCCGGAATCCCGGGGGCGGGATCCCTGATCAGCGGTGCATGACACCGCAGGAACCTCCAAGCTTATACCAATCCTGAGCGCTTGCGCATCAACTGGGCAGGCGTTCAGGCGTTATTCCTACTTACTTCAGGTTGATGATTTTCTTGGCATCCGCCTGGTTCTTCACGCCCTTCGCCAGCGCCTGCTGGGCGGCCTGCTTGGCCTCCGGGACACGACCTTCACTGTGCAAAACACGTGCCAGATTCAGGTAGGTCTCACCGTCCTTGGAGAGCGGGGCGGCCTTCTGCCACGCGTCGATCGCCTGCGGCACCTGGTCGGAGTAGTAGTAGGACTGGGCCAGTGCCAGGTAGACCTGGTAATCCGGCTTCAGGATGCCCTTCTGCAACCCCTCATTGATGACCGCGATGACGTCCTTTTCCTTGTTCTCGGTGTTGGCATAGATCGAGTACAGCTGCTTGTACTCGCGCTCTTCGGTGAGCTGGCCGCTGCTGCGCAGCTTGTCCATCACCGCGGCGGCCTTCGGCATCTGATCGGCCTGCATGTACATGTTGGCCAGGTTCAGCTGCGCTTTCTTGTCGTTCGGGTTCTTGGCCGCCAGTGCCTCGGCGGCCTGCACGGCCTCACCGGTCTGGCCGGCTTCGGACAGTGCGGCCATCAGCAGCTGGTTCCAGTTGTCCTTCGGCTCGGCCGCGCCGGCGATGGCCTGCTTCAGCACCGGGATCGCTTCCTGGTAGCGCTCCAGCTGGTACAGCGCCTGGCCCTTGATGATCAGCTCTTCCGGCTTGGTCGACTTGCTCTCGGCGAAGTACTTGTCCAGGGTCGCCAGGCCTTCAGCGGTCTGGTCTTCCTGGATCTGCAGCTGGCCCAGCATCAGCATCGACTGGAAGTGGCCGTTGTTGTCGAGGCCGTTGAACTGCAGCACCTGCTTCAGGTACGCGATGGCGGCTGCGG
This sequence comes from Stenotrophomonas indicatrix, assembly GCF_002750975.1. Classification (NCBI taxonomy): domain Bacteria; kingdom Pseudomonadati; phylum Pseudomonadota; class Gammaproteobacteria; order Lysobacterales; family Lysobacteraceae; genus Stenotrophomonas; species Stenotrophomonas indicatrix. The sequence continues at coordinate 71,520 of NZ_PEJS01000002.1, read as the reverse complement.
TGTCGTCGGTCTGGTAGGCGGCCTGCGATGCCAGCTGCGCGGCCAGCGACTTGTCGTACTCGTTGGCGCCGTCGGTGGCCAGGATCTCGTCGGCCAGCGTGCGGGTCTCCGGGAACTTTTCCTTGTTGTAGCTGTCAATCATCTTCTGCAGCTTGCTGCCCAGCTTCGCCGACGACTTCGCTGCCGGTTCCTGGCGGGTCGCGTTCGGGAACAGCACTTCGGCCTTGGCCTGCTTGCCGCCACGGTTGCCACGCTCGGACGAACGCGAGGACTGCGCGAACGCGTCGGTGACCACGGCGCCGGTCAGGGCAGTGGCGATGAGGACGGAAAGCACAGCTTTGTGGTTACGGAAAATCATCGTTCACCTCGATCGAACCGCCGGTAGCGGCAAAGTCGGACTGTCAGAAAAATCTGAGCCGCCAAACGTATCAGAAACAGATGGCGTGAGAAATCGTTTTATGTGCTGCAATACAGCATGAATCTGCGCACTCAGCCACACTTTGGCCGGCGTCCGGCCGCCTGCGCCTGCTGATAGACGGGGCCGAGCGCCGGCACATCACGCTGCAACTCCCTGATCCGATTGGCTGGATCGGGATGGGTCGACAACCATTGCGGGCTGCGACCGCCACTGGCGGCCATCATGTTCTGCCACAGATCGACGGCCTGGGCGGGGTTGAATCCGGCCTCGGCCATCAACCGCTGACCGATCACGTCAGCCTCGCTCTCCTGGGTGCGTGAGCCGGGCAACAGGAACGCGGTCTGCGCCCCCATCCCGCCCAGCTGGTTGACCGTACTGGCTGCGCCTTCGCCGCCATAGGCGCCGGCCAGCGCCCCCAGCACCGCCAATCCGGTCTGCGCGCCCATCTGCCGGGTGATGCGTTCTTCGTGGTGGCGGGCGATCACGTGGCCGATTTCATGGCCGATCACCGCTGCCAGCTGATCCTGGTTCTTGGCAACGCTGAAGATGCCGGTGTTGACCCCGACCTTGCCGCCGGGCAGGGCGAAGGCGTTTGGTTCCTTGTCGACGAACACCGCCGTTTCCCACCGTACGCCACGGTACTGAGGCGGCAGCTGTGCAACGAGCGCGTTGACCACGCATTGCACGTAGCCGTTCTGGCGGCCATCGCTGCTGATCTTCTCTTTCTGCTTCGTTTCGGCGAACGCCTGCGCACCCAGCTGGTCCAGCTGCGCCTGCGACACACCGCCCACCATCTGCCGACGGCCGGTGGGTGAAGTGGTGGTCGCGCAGGCGCTGACCAGTGTGGTGATGACGATGGCCAGCAACAGTTGTTTCATGGACCCACCCCCGTGTTCAGAAGCCCAGTGTGTAACGCGTCTGCTTAATCTTTCGTCAAGCGGACAGAGCCTTACGTTGCCCCGAAAAACACCAGGGCCGCAAGCGCCACGGCATTGTTCAGTGCATGTGCGGCGATCGCCGCCCACAAGGTGCCGGTGCGGCGATACAGCCAGCAGAACGCAGCGCCCATGCCGCCATAGACCAGCCAGAGCTGGGCGATCTCGGCCGGGCCATTGGCGCTGGTACCGGGAATTTCATGGATGAGCGCGAACGCCAGGCTGCTCAGGATCATCCCCAGCCACGGCCGTCCGGCCTGCCACAGGCGCCCGAACAGGACCCGGCGGAACAGCAGTTCCTCGTAGGCAGGTGCCAGTACCACGGCGAACAACGTCAGGAACAGCGGAAAACGGGCAACCGCGTTCTGCATCAGTTCGAGATTCGTCGGCACCGGCTCGATGCCCATCTGCTTGGCCACGAAGGCGATACCGTTACTGCCGATCACGATCGCGCTGGCCACCAGCAGGGTCCAACCCCAGGTGGAGGGGCGACGGAGCGCGTCGCGCGAACGCTGGCGTTCGGCAGCGTTGGCCGGTCGGCGCCAGAAATACACTAGCAGTGCTGCGCCGCCGGTAGCGACCAGTGCCATCAGGACCTGCCCAAGAGCACCGGGCTGGCCGAGCTGCTGGGTGACCGCTGCCGGGTCAGGCGTGCCACCGCCGGATTTGGCACTGGCGTATCCCACAACGATGCCGCGATAGAGTCCCCAGATCAGCCCGCCCACCAGGCTCAACCCGAACAGGGTGACGGCGGCGATTCCCAGATCGATGAAGAAGCCCGCCAGCGGCGAGGAGGCGCGGGGCGTGACAGTAGCCGGTGGAACCGGCGGCGGAGCGGAAACCGGGGCGGAAGCGGACATCGATTACCTGCGATCAAGGGACAAAAGCCGGCGCGCCTCCCCGCGCGCCGGCCACCATCCGATTGTGTCAGATATCCAGGTTGGCGACCTTCAGCGCGTTGTCTTCGATGAAGTCGCGGCGCGGTTCGACCACATCACCCATCAGGGTGCTGAAGATCTGGTCAGCGGCCACCGCATCTTCGATACGCACCTGCAGCAGGCGACGGGTATCGGGATTGACGGTGGTGTCCCACAGCTGTTCCGGATTCATTTCGCCCAGACCCTTGAATCGCTGGATCTGACGGCCGCGCTTGGCTTCGTCCAGCAGCCAGTTGCGGGCCTGCGCGAACGACTCGATCTCGATCGACTTGGCGCCACGGGTGATGACCGCGCCTTCGCGGACCAGACCGTGCAGCAGCTGCGCTGCCTGGTGGATGCCACGCAGCTCGCCGCTTTCAAGCGCGGACAGCGGCAGCACCTGGATGTGCTGTTCGCCCATGTGGCTGCGCGTGACCAGCACCGCAGCGGGACGCTGCTCGTTGGGTTCCTGCAGTTCCAGGGTGAAACGGGCGCTGCCGAGGTTGCCCTGGTTGAGGTGCTTGGCCAGCGCGTCCAGGCCTTCGCCGGGACCTGCGTTGCGCAGGTTTTCCAGCTCCAACGGCATGAAGTCCACCAGCGCTTCGAGCAGGTTGCGGTCGTAACGATGGGTATTGCGGTTGATCGTGTCCTGCGCGGCAGCGTAGGCAAGCAACAGCTTTTCCAGCGCCACGCCATCGATCGGCGGCTCGCCGCTGGCCGGCACCAGCCCCGCGTTCTCCACTGCGCTGCTGGCCAGATAGCTGTCCAGCGCCGGATCGTCCTTCAAGTACAGCTCCTGCTTGCCCTGCTTGATCTTGTACAACGGCGGCAGGCCGATATAGACATAACCACGCTCGATCAGCTCCGGCATCTGACGGTAGAAGAACGTCAGCAGCAGGGTGCGGATGTGCGCGCCGTCGACGTCGGCGTCGGTCATGATGATGATCTTGTGGTAACGCAGCTTGTCCGGGTTGTACTCGTCGCGACCGATGCCGGTGCCCAGCGCGGTGATCAGCGTACCCACCTGGTCGGACGCCAGCATGCGGTCGAAGCGTGCACGTTCCACGTTGAGGATCTTGCCGCGCAGCGGCAGCACCGCCTGGTTCTTGCGGTTGCGACCCTGCTTGGCCGAACCACCTGCCGAGTCCCCCTCGACGATGAACAGTTCGGACAGCGCCGGATCCTTTTCCTGGCAGTCGGCCAGCTTGCCCGGCAGGCCGGCGATATCCAGCGCACCCTTGCGTCGGGTCAGGTCGCGGGCCTTGCGCGCGGCTTCACGGGCACGGGCAGCGTCGACGATCTTGCCGGCGATGGCCTTGGCTTCGTTCGGGTTTTCCTGCAGGAACTCTTCCAGGCGCTGGCCGAACGCACTTTCCACGGCCGGACGCACATCCGAGCTGACCAGCTTTTCCTTGGTCTGGCTGGAGAAGCTCGGGTCCGGCACCTTCACCGACAGCACCGCGATCATGCCTTCGCGCATGTCATCGCCGGTCAGGTTGATCTTGGCCTGCTTGGCGATGCCGTTCTGCTCGATGTAGTTGTTGAGCACACGGGTCAACGCGCCACGGAAGCCGGCCAGGTGGGTACCGCCGTCCTTCTGCGGAATGTTGTTGGTGAAGCAGTACATCGTCTCCTGGTAGGAATCGGTCCACTGCAGCGCCACTTCCACGGTGATGCCGTTGGATTCGCCGGTTACCGAGATCACGTTCGGGTGCAACGGCGTCTTCAACTGCGCCAGATGCTCCACGAAGCTGCGGATGCCGCCCTCGTAATGGAAGTCGTCGCGGCGGCCATCACCACGCTCGTCCACCAGCACGATCTTGACGCCGGAATTGAGGAAGGACAGTTCGCGCAGGCGACGGGCCAGGATGTCGTAGTGGAATTCCACGTTGTCGTGGAAAGCCTTTACCGACGGCCAGAAGCGCAGGGTGGTACCGCGCTTGGTGCTGGGACCGACCTGCTTGAGCGGATGCAGTGCTGCGCCGTCGGCGTATTCCTGCTGGTAGTGGAAACCGCCCTGGTAGATATCCAGGACCAGCTTCTGCGACAGCGCGTTGACCACGCTGACGCCCACGCCGTGCAGGCCGCCGGAAACCTTGTAGCTGTTGTCGTCGAACTTGCCGCCAGCGTGCAGGACCGTCATCACGACTTCGGCTGCAGACACGTCGCGGTCGAGCTTCTTGCTCATCTGCTCGTGCTTGCCCGTCGGAATGCCGCGACCGTTGTCGGACACTCCGACCGAGCCGTCGGCATGGATCGTCACCGACACGTGGTCGGCATGGCCGGCGAGGGCTTCGTCGATCGAGTTGTCGACGACCTCGAACACCATGTGATGCAGGCCGGTGCCGTCATGGACGTCGCCGATGTACATACCTGGGCGCTTGCGGACAGCCTCCAGGCCTTCCAGGGCCGTAATGCTGTTGGCGTCGTAGTTGCCGTTGTTTGCCGGGGTGTTCTGTTCGTCGGTCATTGCGCTTGCCGTAGGCTCCGCAGGTCGGACACCGCTTTGAGCGATGTGTCGAGAATGAAGGGATAGCAGCCTGAATTATACCAGCCGGGGCTGAGCGGCCTTGCCGTGCCCACTATGGCACAGCCACGATCTGTGCATGTTCCACGTGGAACCGGGTGATGTTGCTCAGAGTCTCCAGTGCTGCAGGCGTTTCTGTTGCAGTGATGAATATCTGCGCCGGTGCCGCCAACAGGCGGTGCAGTACCCGGGCCTGGTGTGTGCGATCCAGCTCCGAGGCCAGATCGTCGAGTGCGATGACGGGCCACTCGCCACGCTGCTCGGCGTAATCCTCCGCCTGGGCCAGTAGACAGGCGAGGGCGGTGAGCTTGGCCTGGCCGCGTGACAGCGCATCGCGCCCCGGGATGCTCTGGAACGCCACGCTCCAGTCCGCCCGGTGTGGGCCCAGCGAGGTGTAACCCGCCTGACGGTCGCGATCGCGCGCCAGCAGAAGGGCATCTGCCAGCGGAACCTCGTGCCGGCGCCAGCCGGGACTCAGATTCAGGCCCACGATTCCCAGTTGCGGAGCCAGTGCCTCGGCCAGGGCGATGGTTCGGGACTGCAGCCGCTCCAGGTAGTGCTGCCGACGACTGGTCAGCGGTTCTCCCGCCTCGGCCAGCTCGTGATCCCAGGTATCGAGCATCCGCGACGGCCCGCCCTGCTTGAGCAGGGCATTGCGCTGCTTCAACGCGCGCGAATAGCGCCGCCACAAGGAAAGGAAGTCTGGTTCCACGTGGAACAGACCCCAATCCAGAAAGCGCCGTCGCGGCTCGCCACCACCGCTCACCAAGGCGTGACTGCCCGGTTCGAAGGTCACCACAGCGAGGGCGGCACACAGGTTTCCGAGTTGGGCGACGTCTTCGCCATCCAGCCGCCCCTTCCACTCCTGCCCGCTATGCCGCAACCCGGCTTTTCGCCTCTGCACGGGCAGATCACCGCGTTGCTCGTCCCATTCCACGAAGACTTCCAGGGCTTCATGGCCCTGACGCACCAAGCCATCGCGTACCCGCCCGCGGAAACTCCGCCCATAGGCCATCAGATGCAACGCTTCCAGGACGCTGGTCTTGCCAGCGCCGTTGTCACCGGTCAGCAGATTCACCCCTGGCTGGGGCGACAGCTCCACCGCATCGAAACGACGCAAGTGGTGGAGGGCAAGACGACGAATCTGCATGGGATGCGACAGACCATCCGCACATGGCGGTAGAGGGGCGGGGAATCACCCAGCTTACTGCATTGGTCAAGCCAGCCATCGTGGATGGATGTGGACCGACATCAGCGGGGCGTTGCAGCCTTGGAGAACACGGGTTCCACGTGGCGGAGGCCTGCCGGCATGCAGGCGGCCGGAGACAGTGGCCGAAATCGTTCAAATCCGGCAGGAAGCCAAGGCTCAAGGCGTCCAGATTTCGCCATTCCGAAGACGGTTTCCCCGGCTCATGGCCTGACTCCACACCGAGATTGCAGTCAGTGCTCCCCAGATTTCTTGAAATCTGCCACCAACGCCCCTGCCAGGTTCCACAGATTTCAAGAAATTCAAAGCGGCAGTTCCACGCCATCCACAACAGGTCTGTATGACTTATACACAAGGTGTGGGCGAACTGTGGATAAAAAAGGCACTTTTCCTAGGCTGTAAAACTATCCACAGGTTCCCCCCCAGGCTTGATGGCCTATATACAGGGGGTTTCAACCCTATAAAAGCTTTTTAAAACAGACACATAGCCTACTTTTACATGAAATCTGGCCCTACCATCACCACCAAGCTTTTGATTTATACCCAGATTTAGAAGCTAGGGAAGCGCCGAATTCCTACGAACGAGGCCTGTGGACAGAGAGGTCAGCACGCAAGCGGAAGCCGCTGGATCGGACCCCGCTGCGTGCTCATATCCAACGTGTCTCGTCATCTCAGCATGTGGATTCCACAGCTGGCTTCCCGGGATCGTGGGTTCCATGCGCCGACAACCCATCAGGGCAACGCGGATGCTCTCATCTGCAGGAGCCACCAAGGTCGGCGGTAAGCATTGGCAGCGATGCTCCACGTGGAACAAAAAAAAAGACGCCCGGAGATCCCGGGCGTCCATGTGTTCCACGTGGAACGGCGCAGCTGTCAGAGACGCAACGGCATCACCACATGACGCGACTTCTCGCTGCTCGATTCACGCACCAGCGCCGAGGAGTTGGAGTCGCGCAACTGGATGATCACTTCTTCGTCGCGCAGGGCGGAGAGGGCATCCAGCAGATAGTTCACGTTGAAGCCGATGGCCAGGTCGCTGACCGTGGTGTCGGCCTCGATCTCTTCCTGGGCTTCTTCCTGCTCTGGGTTGTGCGCGCTGATCTTCAGGTTGCCCGGCGAAACTTCCACGCGGATGCCGCGGTACTTCTCGTTGGACAGGATCGCAGCACGCTGCAGCGAGGCACGCAGTGCTTCGCGATCAACCTTCACCTCGCGGTCGGCACCAATCGGAATCACTGCCTCGTAATCCGGGAAGCGACCGTCGATCAGCTTCGAAGTGAAGGTGACATCGTCGCGCTTCACGCGAACGTGGCTACGGCCGACTTCCAGTTCGATCTCGCGATCACCGCTTTCCAGCAGGCGCTGCAACTCGGTCACGCCCTTGCGCGGCACGATGATCTGGCGCTTGGAACCGCTGGGCTTGGCCAGATCGGTTTCGCACAGGGCCAGGCGATGGCCGTCGGTGGCGACGGTGCGCAGCGCATCACCGCGCAGGTCGAACAGCAGGCCGTTGAGGTAATAGCGGACGTCCTGCTGGGCCATCGCGAACGCAGTGCGCTCGATCAGCTCCTTCAGGGTGGCTTCGCCGATCGCGACACGCTCGGTGGCTTCCACTTCGTCCACCGACGGGAAGTCGTTGGAGGGCAGGGTGGCCAGGGTGAAGCGGCTGCGTCCTGCCTGCACGGTGATCTTGTCACCGGTCTGCGAGACGGTGATCCGGCTGCCATCAGGCAGGGCGCGGATGATCTCGAACAGCTTGCGGGCGGGAATGGTGGTTTCGCCGTCCTGGGCATCTTCAACCGCGATCCGCGACACCATCTCCACTTCCAGGTCGGTACCGGTCAGCGACAGCTGGCCGTTCTGCACCTGCACCAGGAAATTGGCCAGAACCGGAAGGGTCTGGCGGCGTTCGACCACGTTGACGACCTGTGCCAACGGCTTGAGAAAGGCTTCGCGCTGCAGTGTGAAACGCATGTGGTTCCGTGCCCCTATGCTTTAAAAAAATGTGGAATAAATCAAAAGCTTGGTGGTGCTGGTAGAGCCAGAATCGCTGGAAAACACAGCTAAGTCTTTGTAAACAAAAGGGTTTCAGGCTTCGAAACCCTCTGCATTACCAGCCCCCAAGGGGTGGGGAAAGCTGTGGATAAATCTTCCGGGAAATCCAACGGCATTTTTATCCACACCCTGTCCCGCGCTTGCTACCGGATTCTGCACCGTTTTATGCGGTGACGCCTCATCGGCGTACGTGCATCATTCGCTCAGCTTCCGGATCAGCTTGTCCCAGTCCTCGCGGAGCTTGCCGTCGGCTTCCATCAGGGTGCGGATCTGCCGGCAGGCATGCAGCACCGTGGTGTGATCGCGACCGGCAAAGGCGTCGCCGATTTCGGGCAGGCTGTGTTCGGTCAGTTCCTTGGTCAGCGCCATGGCAACCTGGCGCGGACGCGCCAGCGACCGGGTCCGACGCTTGGACAGCAGATCCTTGATCTGCAGCCCGTAGTAATCGGCAACGGTTTTCTGGATGTTGGGAATGCTGATCGCCTGCTGCTGGGCGCGCAGCAGGTCGCGCAGGGTTTCCTGGGCGAATTCGGTGGTGATCGCACGGCCGGTGAAATTGGCGCGGGCGGTCAGGGTATTCAGCGCACCCTCGAGGTCGCGCACATTGGAGCGCATCTTCTTGGCAATCAGGAACGCAACGTCATCGGGAATCTCGGCACCACGCTCGCGGGCCTTGGCCAGCACGATCGCAGCGCGGGTCTCGAAGTCCGGCGGCTCGATGGCGACCGACAGGCCCCAGGCAAGCCGCGACTTCAGGCGCGCTTCCAGGCCTTCGACTTCGCGCGGATAGCGGTCGCAGGTCAGGATGATCTGCTGCTTGCCATCGAACAACGCGTTGAAGGTGTGGAAGAACTCTTCCTGGGTGCGATCCTTGCCGGCGAAGAACTGGATGTCATCGATCAGCAGCGCGTCGACCTGCTGGAACTGGCGCTTGAACTGATCCATGGTCTTTTCCTGCAAGGCCCGGATCATCGCGCTGAAGAACTGTTCCGAACGCAGGTACAGCACCTTGGCGGCCGGATTGGCCTGACGCATCGCGTTGCCGGCGGCGAACATCAGGTGGGTCTTGCCCAGGCCGGTGCCCCCGTACAGCAGCAGCGGATTGTGCGCGCGGTCGCCCGGCTTCTGCGCCGCCTGGAATGCTGCGGCCAGGCCCAGCTGGTTGCTGCGGCCTTCCACGAAGTTGGCGAAGGTGTAGTGGTTGTCCAGGTTGCCGGCAAAGGGAACCTGCGGCTGCACCGGCGCCTGCGCCGAATGGCTGGAAACCGGCGCGATCTGCGCGTCCACGGGCCGCGGACGCGAGCCGATTTCAAGAAATACGTCGCCGAAACCGGCAAAGTGGGTGACCAGCTCGCGGATCCGCGGCAGGTACAGTTCGCGCACCTGATCGACAATGAAGGCATTCGGTGCATACAGCACCAGGCTGTCAGCGCGCAGATCTGCCTGCAGCGGCTTCAACCAGGTGTGAACATCCTCGGGCGGGAACTCCGCCTCGAGTCGCTCGAGACTACGTGACCAGGCATCCATCAGCAATAATTGTCCGGTGGCCGATGCATAGGCGCGAAAAGGCGCCCAAACACAGGCCTGAAAGGGGGGAAATGGATGGCTCAGCCTACCACCGAGCGCCCGCCTTCGGAATGCTTGTCCCCTACTTATTCACAAAAAGATCCACAGCTATTGCACAGCCCGGTGAATTGGCGTAGCAGACAGGGGTTGACGGGAGGGGGGACACCTCTCTAAAATTTCCGGTTCTTTCCGTCCCATTCATACGAGAGGCCCACATGGCCACCAAGCGCACCTTCCAGCCCAGCAACCTCAAGCGTAAGCGCGACCACGGCTTCCGTGCCCGTATGAAGACCGCTGACGGCCGCAAGATCCTGTCGCGTCGCCGCGCCAAGGGCCGCAAAGTCCTGAGCGCCTGATTGCCATGCCGCATCCAGCGGCAGACGCAATCCATTCGACAGTGAATACTGCAGACCCGCGCAAGCGATTCCCTCGCTCTGCGCGGGTTCGCACGCGTGCCGAATATTCAACGGTCTTCAACGGCGCCCGCCGTGTGTCCGATCCGCTGATGACCCTGCACTGGCTACCGGCTGACCGGCCGGCCAGGCTGGGTCTGGCGGTTTCCCGCAAGGTCGATCCTCACGCCGTTGGGCGTAACCGGATCAAGCGCGTCCTGCGCGACGCCTTGCGTCAGACACGAACCGACATACAGCCAGGCGACTTCGTCGTCGTGGCTCGTACTGCTGCGCGTCATGCCAGCAACGAAGATATCCGCCAGGCCTTCCTGCGCCTGCTGCGGCGCCTGCGCGCATTGCCCGCGCCGGGCGTGGACGGCACAATGCCGCCGCCTGATGGCATTGCCATTTCCTCCGTCACCGAGCCGGCACCGCGTCCCGGCCCCGCTGAGCCTGCCTGCTGATGAACCAGACCCGTGTTTTCCTGATCTTTGCCTGGCTGATGGTGGCCGTGCTGCTGTGGATGGAGTGGAGCCGTGAGAAGTCCGCCCCGACCCCGGCGCCGACGACCAGCTCGGCCCCGGCCGCCGCCCAGAGCGTCCCCGGCGCGTCCCCGGGCAGCATCCCCAGCGCACAGGTTCCCGGTGTCCCGGGTCAGGCCGCTGCACAGGCCCAGGCCAGCGCCACCCCGTCCGCACAGACCGTGACCATCACCACCGACGTGCTGCGCCTGAAGCTCGATGGCGGCCGCGTACTCGACGCCGAACTGCTGCAGTTCCCGCAGAGCAAGGACGAAGGCAGCCCGCCGGTGCGCCTGCTGACCGAAGATCCCGCGCATCCCTACAGCGCGATCAGCGGCTGGGCCAGCGAAGACAAGAACACCCCGGTGCCGGGTGCCGACGGCTTCAAGCTGGTCGGTGACACCCGCGACTTCGTGCTGGCCAAGGGCCAGAACGAACTGCAGGTTCCGTTCGTATGGACCGCCGACAACGGCGTGACCATCAAGCGCACCCTGATCGTGGGCCGCAACGAGTATGCGATCCGCTTCAAGGATGAAGTCAGCAATGCTGGCGCCGCGCCGTGGAACGGCTACGTCTACCGCACCCTGGACCGCAGCCCGACGATCCTGTCGCGGAGCATGACCAACCCGGACTCGTTCAGCTTCAACGGTGCCACCTGGTACGACAACGACAAGAAGTACCAGCGTCGTGCGTTCAAGGATTACCTGGACGATGGCGCGCTGAACCAGAACATCACCGGCGGCTGGCTGGCGATGCTGCAGCACCACTTCTTCACCGCCTGGATCCCGCAGAAGGACCAGACCGCACACTACGTGCTGTCGCAGGTGGCCGGTCGTGACCTGATCGAAGCGCGTGGCCCGGCCTTCACCGTGGCCCCGGGCCAGTCCACCAGCACCGAGGCCCGCCTGTGGGTCGGCCCGAAGCTGGTCAACCTGATCGCCAAGGAAGACGTGCCGGGTCTGGACCGTGTGGTCGACTACAGCCGCTTCTCGATGATGGCGGTGATCGGCCAGGGCCTGTTCTGGGTGCTCAACCAGGTGCACAAGCTGGTGGGCAACTGGGGCTGGGCCATCGTCGGCCTGGTGGTGCTGCTGAAGATCGTGCTGTACCCGCTGTCGGCGACGCAGTACAAGAGTGGCGCCAAGATGCGTCGCTTCCAGCCGCGCATCGCACAGCTGAAGGAACGCTATGGCGATGACCGCCAGAAGTTCCAGACCGCGATGATGGAGCTGTACAAGAAGGAAAAGATCAATCCGATGGGCGGCTGTCTGCCGATCCTCATCCAGATGCCGATCTTCTTCGCCCTGTACTGGGTGCTGGTGGAATCGGTCGAACTGCGCCAGGCGCCCTGGTTCGGCTGGATCCAGGACCTGACCGCCCGTGACCCGTACTTCATCCTGCCGGTGATCAACGTAGCGGTGATGTGGTTCACCCAGAAGCTGACGCCGGCACCGGGCATGGACCCGATGCAGCAGAAGATGATGCAGTTCATGCCGCTGGTGTTCGGCGTCATGATGGCCTTCATGCCGTCCGGCCTGGTGCTGTACTGGGTGGTCAACGGTGGCCTGGGCCTGCTGCAGCAGTGGTGGATGACCAAGCGCCACGGCAGCGATCCGGTGCCGGCCACGGCAGCCACCGCTCCGGCCAAGAAAAAGTAAGGCGCGTCTGCGCCGACGGGTAGAGCCGGCCGCTGGCCGGCTGACCCAGCAAAGGCCCGCCGCAAGGCGGGCTTTTCGCATGCGGCGTTAGAATCGCCGGCACACCATTCCCCTTTGTTCGAGTCCGCCATGCCGCGTGCGCCGTCGTTCCGCCTGTTTCTGCCCAGCCTGCTGTTGACCCTGCTCGTGGCTGGCTGTGGCGACAACGACGCGCAGGCACCGGCGGCGGTTACCCAGCCGAGCGCACAGGCTGCCGCTGCCGCCGACCCGGCCGCCGCGCCGTTGCTGGGCGCACTGCAGAAGCAGCTCGACGGCTATCGACGGATCATCGTCCTGCTGGCCGATGAGGAACAGCAGTCCGCGGCCGATCGCACCACCTCCACCCGCATCGGCCAGCAGCTGTTCCACGATGGCCTGGAACAGCGCGGCGCCATTGCCACGCAGTTCGACACCCTGCTGCGCGGCACCAGCCCGCAGCGCTTCGCTACCCTGGGCACGGTGCTGGATTACATCGAGTCGGCGCCCGAACTGTTCGATGCCGATCGCCTGGCGTTCCGCGAGGTGCTGCGTGACCTGCACGAACGCATCGGCGCCGATTCCTCGTTGCCGGCGGTGAAGCTGCACCAGCGCATCGGTGAAGACCTGGAGGCGCTGGACGAGATCGAGCGCAACTACAACCAGGAACTGACCCGCATCTTCAGCCGCTTCGAGCGCACCCGTGCCATCGAACTGAAGCGCGAGAAGTGGGACGACTACATCGCGCACCTGCACAAGGACTACAGCCGCGAAGCGATCCTGCGCGACTACGGCGTGATCGAGCCGTACCCGATGTCGATGAAGGACAGCGACCGCGAGATTTTCGGCCGCGACCTGCCGCCGAAGACGGTGGTGCTGACCTTCGACGATGGCCCGCACAAGGCCTATACCGATGAAGTGGTGGCCATCCTCAAGCGCTACGACGTACCGGGCGTGTTCTTCGAGGTCGGTCGCAACCTGGGCAAGGTCGACACCGACGGCAAGGTCAGCCTTGGGCCGATGGCGAAGATCAGCCGCAACCTGATGGAAGAGGGCTACGCCGTCGGCAACCACAGCCTGACCCATGCGCAGCTGTCGCGCACCACCGGCGATGCGCTGCGCCAGCAGGTGCTGGACACCGACACCCTGCTGAAGGACGTGGACAGCAAGCGCGCGCCGCTGTTCCGCTTCCCGTATGGCGCACGCAACGCCGAAGGCCTGCAGCTGCTCAACGAGGCGGGCCTGAAGTCGATCATGTGGAACATCGATTCGATGGACTGGGCCGACCCGGTGCCCGAATCGATCGTGCAGCGCGTGCTCGACCAGGTGAACAAGGAACAGCGCGGCATCATCCTGTTCCACGATATCCACGACCGCGCGGTGAAGGCACTGCCGCAGATCCTGGACCGGCTGATCGCCGACGGCTACCAGTTCGCCGGCTGGAATGGCCGCGACTTCAGCGTCGCCCGACCGCGCAAGGGCAGCGACCGCGATGCTACCGTCACCACCGGCTATGAAAAATCGTGGGCGATCGTGGTCGGCATCGACAACTACGCCAAGTGGCCGAAGCTGGAATACGCCAGCCACGATGCCCAGGCCGTGGCCGATACGCTGACCGGGCAGTTCGGCTTCCCGTCCTCGCAGGTGATCGTGCTGAAGAACGAGCAGGCCACCCGCAACAACATCCTGGCCGCCTTCCACGACCGGCTGTCCGACGACCGCACCGGCAGGAATGATCGCGTGTTCGTGTTCTTCGCCGGCCACGGTGCTACCCGTCAGCTGGCATCCGGGCGCGACCTCGGCTACATCATTCCGGTTGATTCGGACCCGAAGGAATTCGCCACCGATGCCATCGCGATGACCGACATCCAGAACATCGCCGAGAGCATGCAGGCCAAGCATGTGATGTTCGTGATGGATGCCTGCTACAGCGGTCTGGGTCTGACCCGCGGCGGCCCGTCGTCATCGTCGTTCCTGCGCGAGAACGCACGCCGCAGCGCGCGGCAGATGCTGACCGCCGGCGGTGCCGACCAGCAGGTGGCCGATGCCGGCCCGAACGGCCACTCGGTGTTTACCTGGGTGCTGCTGCAGGCATTGGCTGGCAAGGGCGATCTCAATGGCGATGGCCTGATCACCGGTACCGAGCTGGCCGCCTATGTGGCGCCGGCGGTGTCGGCGGTCTCGCAACAGACGCCGGCGTTCGGCAGCCTGCCCGGCTCGCAGGGGGGCGAGTTCGTGTTCCAGGTGCCGGACAGCCAGGAATACCTCAACGCCGATACGCGCCAGCTGACTGCCGATGCGATCGCCCTGAACAACAAGGTCGACGCTGCCCAGGACGCCAAGAACAGCGAAGCGCCAGTGACCGTGGCCGACCTGCAGGGCGGCAAGGCCAAGCTGGTGGTGCCGACGGCCGGACCGGCCTCGGACCGCCAGCGCTCGCAGCAGGCCAACGACCGTGGCCTGCAGCTGTACCGCGAGAAGCGCTACGACGAAGCCGCCGTGCAGTTCGCCGAGGCACTGAAGCTGCGCCCGGATTTTGCCCAGGCGGCCAACAATCTCGGCTTCGTCTACTACCGCCAGCAGCGCTACGCCGAAGCGGCGCGCTGGCTGGAGAACACACTGAAGATCGATCCGTCACGCGCGGTGGCCCATCTGAATCTGGGTGACGCGTACTTCCACGCAGGCGACAAGGCCAAGGCGAAGCAGGCCTACACCACCTACCTGGCGCTGCAGCCGCAGGGCAGTGGTGCGGCGCAGGCCCGCGCGCAGCTGGAGAAGCTCTGAGCGATGAACGATATGAAGCGCACCGAGACCATCGTGGCCATTGCCAGCGCGCCCGGCGCGGGCGGCGTGGGCCTGCTGCGCCTGTCAGGCCCGCGTGCCGCAGCCATTGCCAACGCACTCGGCGCACCGACGTTGCGCCCGCGGCATGCGCACTACGCGCGCCTGCGCGATGCAGACGGTGAAGTGATCGACGATGGCATCGTGTTGTGGTTCCCGGCGCCGAACAGCTTCACCGGCGAAGAAGTGGTGGAACTGCAGGGCCATGGCAGCCCGGTACTGCTGCAGCAACTGGTCGCACGCTGCATCGCATTGGGGGCGCGGCAGGCGCGGCCCGGCGAGTTCAGTGAGCGCGCGTTTCTCAACGGCAAGCTCGACCTGGCACAGGCCGAAGCCATCGCCGATCTGATCGCGGCCGGTGACAACCGAGCGGCGCGCGCAGCACGACGCTCGCTGGACGGTGTGTTCTCGCGCCGCATCGAGGCGGTGGTCGAACAGCTGGTGCTGCTGCGCATCCACGTGGAAGCGGCCATCGATTTCGCCGACGAACCGCTGGATACACTCGGCGGTGCACAGGTGCGGCGTGGCCTGGAACAAGCGCGCAGCGATCTGGCCCTGCTGCGTCGCGACGCAGAGCGTGGCCGTCGTCTGCGCGATGGCCTGCATGCGGTGCTGATCGGCCCACCGAATGCCGGCAAGAGTTCGCTGTTGAACGCGCTGGCCGGTAGCGAGCGTGCCATCGTCACCGACATCGCCGGCACGACCCGTGACACGCTGCGCGAGACCATCCGCCTGGATGGGCTGGAACTGACCCTGGTCGATACCGCCGGCCTGCGCGACGGTGGCGATGCCATCGAACGCGAAGGCATGCGTCGCGCGCGCGCGGAGATCGAGCGCACCGACCTGGCGTTGATCGTGCTGGATGCACGCGATCCGGCAGCCGGCGAAGCCGCGATCGGCGAAGCGGTACTGGCGGTGCCGCACAAGGTCTACATCCACAACAAGTCGGATCTGTTGGATGCGATGCCGGTGCGGGACGACCCGGACCGCGTGTTCGTCTCCGCTGCCACCGGCGCGGGACTGGACGAGCTGCATGCGCGCCTGCGTTCGATCGCTTCGGCCGGGGCAGGGGAGCAGGTGGAGGGCGAATTCTCCGCACGTACCCGCCACGTCGATGCGATCGAGCGCGCGCAGGAACACGCGCAGCGGGCGGATGGCGAGCTGGTGCACGAGCACCTGGAGCTTGCGGCCGAGGAGCTGCGTCTGGCGCACGACGCGCTGGGCGAAATCACCGGGCAGATGAGTGCCGATGACCTGCTGGGTCGGATTTTTTCCAGCTTCTGCATCGGCAAGTAGTGCCTTGGTAGAGCCGGCCGCTGGCCGGCAATCCAGCCAAACGAGCTCCTCGGGGTGAGATCCCCGAAGGGGCTTTGACCCCACAAAATGACGCGATCGTCCCAATATTCCAGAACCTTGCCGGGCACGCTTGAGTACCTGCTCCGACCACGCTAGCGTGAAGGAAACTCTGGCAAAGGAACTGCAGATGCATCAGGACCATGTTTCTTACGTCCACTTCACCAGCCCGGCGCAGCTCACCCGTGCACTGAACTCGCTGGCGGGCATCATCGAAGGGATCTCCATTGATGGGGAGATCAACGCCGATGAACGCCGCTTCCTGGCTCATTGGATCCAGGATCATCTTCATCAGCGCCAACAGCACCCCTTCACCGAACTGATGCCGGTGGTCGAGCGCGCGCTTGGCGAGGGCCGCATGGACGAAGATGCGGTGGAAGACCTGCGATGGTTGATCGACCGGATGCGTTCAAGTGATCGGGTCAACGCTACTACGGCCGATCTCCAGCGGTTGCATGCTGTGCTGGGCGGCATCATCGCTGACGGCCGCGTTTCGGAAACCGAGTTGCGTGGCCTCTCGGACTGGATGGAAGAGCATGTCCATCTGCAGGGATGCTGGCCTTACGATGAAATCGGACACCTGGTGGCCAAGGTGCTGACTGATGGCGTGGTGGATGGCCAAGAACAGGATCTGCTTCGCCAGTTCTTCAGCGAGTTCATCGCCTTGGGCGACGACCGCACCCTGACCGATCCGTCGTTGCAGATCGCCGGAAGTCTGGTCGGGCTTTGCGCGGTGGCTCCCGAAATCCATTTCGAAGAGAAGGGATTCTGTTTCACGGGTGCTTCGTCCCGAGGGTCACGCGCCGATATCCACGCGCTGGTGACGGCACGAGGAGGACGGGTGCACAGTGCACCATCGAAGAAGGTGGACTACCTGGTGATCGGCGCTGAGGGAAATCCCTGCTGGAGTTACGCCTGCTACGGTCGCAAGGTGGAACGCGCAGTGGAACTGCGCAAGGAAGGACTCCGGATCATGATTGTCCATGAGCGTGATTTCCACGACGCCTTGGTTGACTGAGGATGCCGGGTCGGAGCCCCTTCGGGGATCCGACCCCAGCTCCCCCAACCTGTCACATTCCCGCCGCATACTGACGCCCATCACAAACCGCTTGGGGAAGTTGCAGTGAAGTCGTGGGGTCGTGCGTTGCTGTTGTCGCTGGCCGTGGCACCATCGGTGGCCATGAGTGCTGAATCCTCCCCTCCGGCCGCACACAAGGTGTCGGTCTACGGCCACCGCGGTGCAAGCGCGCTGCTGCCCGAGCACACGCTGGCGGCCTATGCGCAGGCCATCGCCGACGGTGCCGATTACATCGAACCGGACCTGGTGATGACCAAGGACGGGGTGATGGTGGCCCGCCATGAGAACGAGATCGGTGGCACCACCGATGTGGCCGAGCACGAGGAATTCGCGAAGCGGAAGACCCGCAAGGTCATCGACGGGCAGACGGTCGAAGGCTGGTTCACCGAAGACTTCACCCTGGCCGAGCTGAAGACCCTGTACGCCCGCGAGCGCCTGCCGGAGTTCCGCAGCACTGCCTACGACGGCCAGTTCCGCATTGCCAGCCTGGACGAGATCCTGGCGTTCCTGGTCCAGCAGGCCGGTCGTGCCAACCGTGGCATCGGCCTGGTGCCGGAGATCAAGCACCCGACCTACTTCCAGTCGATCGGCCTGCCGATGGAAGACACGCTGCTGGCCGCGCTGCGCGGCAACGCCTATACCAACGTCGGCCCGGTCACCATCCAGTCGTTCGAGACGGCCAACCTGCGCTACCTGCGCGGCAAGATCCCGCGTGGCAACAACATCCGCCTGCTGCAGCTGCTGTGGAAGGGCGACGCCCAGCCGGCCGACATCGCCAAGGCCGGCGGCGCGCTGACCTATGCGCAGATGATGACCCCGGCGGGGCTGAAGGACATCGCGGCCTATGCCGACGGCATCGGCCCTGAGCTGCGCTCGATCATCCCGCTGGATGCCAACGGTGCGCTGGGCACGCCGACGGCGCTGGTGCGCGATGCGCACGCGTTGGGCCTGATGGTGATTCCGTACACCTTCCGCCCGGAGAACCACTTCCAGGCCAGCAACCTGCGCAAGGGCGCGGACAATGCGCGCAACGCGGAGGGGTCGATCGCGGAGATGCGTGCCTACCTGGCGACCGGCATCGATGCCTTCTTCACCGATGACCCGGCATTGGGCCGGCAGGCGGTGGATGGAACGGGCGCGGCGGCGAACGCGGCGAACTGACCGGCGTCAATGCCGCCGGGCATGGCCCGGCGCTACCAGAGGCATCCAGAAGCGGTAGCGCCGGGCCATGCCCGGCGTATCCACCCGATCAACCGCGCGGGTCTTCCGGCCGGCGGAACGGGATCACCACATAGTCCTGCCCTTCGCGCGGCTGCCACAGCACCGGCACGCGCTGCGGTGACGGCGGCTCGAGTTCGTCATCGGCCAGCGGCTCGACCTCGTCTTCCTCGTCCTCCCAGCTGTAACGTGGGCGCGGCGGCAGCGGGTCGGCGTTGCGGAACAGCAGTGCGGCGATGATGCCGGCGAAGGCTCCGCCCATGTGCGACTGCCAGGACACACCGTCGGCATGCGGCAGCACGGTCATCAACATGCCGCCGTAGAACAGCATGCCGATCAGCCCGGTGGCGATCGCCGCGCGGTCGCGGCGCAGCAGGCCAAGGCTGGCCAGCAGGAACATCAGGCCGTGGGTGACGCCACTGGCGCCGAGATGGAAGCTGCCGGGGTTGCCGAGCATCCACGCACCGATGCCCGAGCCCAGCCACAGCAGGGGCAGGGCGCGCAGCGTGGCTTTGGGATAGACGCTGCCTGCCAGGGTGCCGAGGATCAGGATGGCGAAGCTGTTGGCGGCGATGTGTTCGACCGAGCCATGCAGCAGCGGTCCGCCGATCAGGCCGAGCAGGCCCTTGGCTTCCAACGGTGCGACCGCCCAGGGCCGCCAGTCGAAATGGTCCTGCAGGGCGAACACGGCCACCAGCACCAACACGGCGGCCAGGCTGGCATTGAAGGCGCGCAGGATGCGCGTGCGGTCGTTGCGGGCGGCCGGCGCGTCGCCGGCGGGCAGGGGCGCGTTCGTGTTCATACCCTCAGCAATGGCGGTGGCCGGCGCGAAACCAAGGCCACCGCTGCGGGAGAGTGGCTGCGACCGGCGGGACAATCCACCGGCCGCAGCGTTCAATCGGCCAGGATCAGGCGCCGCCTTCCTTCGGCGGGTTCTTCAGGCTCAGCACCACCGTGGCGGCGATGATCACCGCGACCACGCCCAGCGAGATCGGGGTCGGGATCTTGAACAGGTCGATGATCATCATCTTGATGCCGATGAAGGCCAGCACCAGGGCCAGGCCGTACGGCAGCAGGTGGAAGCGGTCGGCCATGCCGGCCAGCAGGAAGAACATCGCACGCAGGCCGAGCACCGCGAACACGTTGGAGGTCAGCACGATGAACGGGTCGGTGGTGATCGCGAAGATCGCCGGGATGCTGTCCACTGCGAAGATCACGTCGGTCACCGCGATCAGGATCAGCACCGCGAACAGCGGGGTGAACCAGCGCACGCCGTCGCGCTTGACGCTCATCGCGTTGCCTTCGTAGTCCGGCAGCAGGCGCAGGTGCTTGCGCATCCAGCGCAGGGCCGGGTTGGCTTCCAGGTCAGGCTCCTGGCCCGCGGCGAACCACATCTTCCAGCCGGTGAAGAGCAGGAAGGCGCCGAATACATAGAGCAGCCAGTGGAACTGGGTGATCAGCACGCTACCGGCGAAGATCATGATCGTACGCAGCACGATCGCACCCAGGATGCCGATGATCAGCACCTTCTGGCGCTGTTCCTCCGGCACCGCGAAGTAGCTCATGATCATCAGGAAGACAAAGATGTTGTCCACCGCCAGCGCCTTCTCGACCAGATAGCCGGTCAGGAACTCCAGGCCGACCTTGTTGGCCACGACCTGGCCGGCGGTCTCGTTCAGGTAGAACCAGAGGCCGCCGTTGAAGGCCAGCGCCAGCGCGACCCAGCCGATGGACCACCACAGGGCTTCCTTGAAAGTGACCTTGTGCGGGCCACCGTGGCGCATCAATACGAGGTCGACCAGCAGGGCGATGACCACCACCGCTGCGAAGCCGCCCCACAACCACAAATTACCGATCGTCTGCATGGGTTTGTCCGTTGGGAAATGAAAAATGCCTCAAGCCGGACGGCGAGGATCTGCAACGGAGGATCGGGAGGGGATCCAGGGACAGAGCTTCGCCAGTACGGCGAAGGTCTCGCTCGCAGTTCCGATGGGCCGGAACTGCCGTTGCACCGGAGCCTGCGGGCTCGAATTGACGGCGACAACGTCTGGGAGCTACTCCCCTTCTGCCGCCGATTCTGCGGCCTGGCCGGGCCGGCGTCAAATGCCGGGCCTTCACCGGATTTCCGGCGCCCCATGCCCCCCGGCTACAATAGGTGGATGAATACCCCCCTTCCCGTTGTCCGCCTCAAGAACGCGTGGCGTTCCAGCCACCCGTGGATCTTCCAGAAACTGGTCGAGAAGCCGACCGTCCGGCCCAAGCCCGGCTCCCTCGTCGATGTCGTCGGCGTGGATGGCGAGTTCATCGGCCGTGGCTTCTACAACGGGCATTCGCGTATTGCCGTACGCATCCTCGAAACCGACCCGCAGATCCCGCTGGATGCCGGCTGGTTCTCGCGCAAGATCGCCCAGGCGGTGTCGCTGCGTCGTGAGGTGCTCAAGCTCGATGCGGTGTCCGACGCCTGGCGCGTGGTGCACAGCGAGGGCGATGGCCTGTCCGGCCTGGTGGTCGACCGCTACGGCGACCTGGTGGTGGTGGAGTTCTTCGCCGCCGGCATGTTCCGCCACCGCGAATGGATCTACGACGCCCTGCGTGAACAGTTCCCGGGTTGCCGCTTCCACAGCTTCGCCGACGAACACGTGCAGAAGCAGGAAAGCTTCGATTTCCACGGCAACACCACCACCGAAGCGTCGGTGATCACCGAGTACGGCATCAAGTTCCGCGCCGACCCGGCCGGTGCGCACAAGACCGGTTTCTTCGCCGACCAGCGCGAGAACCGTGAGTGGCTGAGCCAGCAGGTGGAAGGCAAGAGCGTGCTCGACCTGTGCTGCAACACCGGCGGTTTCGCCGTGTACGCGGCCGCGCGCGGTGCATCGGAAGTGGTCGGCATCGACATCGATGAGGACGTCATCCAGATCGCCAAGGGCAATTCACGTCTGAACAACGTGCGCCCGAAGTTCGTCCAGTCCGACATCTTCCCGTGGCTGCGCGATGCGGCCAACCGTGGTGAGCAGTACGACGTGGTGATCCTGGACCCGGCGAAGATGACCCGCGACCGCGACCAGGTGATCACCGCGCTGAAGAAGTACCTGGACATGAACAAGCTGGCGCTGGGCGTGGTCAAGCCCGGTGGCCTGTTCGCCACGTTCTCCTGCACCGGCCTGGTGGCCGAGGACCAGTTCCTGGACATGCTGCGTCGTGCGGCGTACTTCTCCGGCCGCACCATCCAGATCCTGAAGGTGGCCGGCGCCGGCCCGGACCATCCGTTCATGGCCCACGTGCAGGAATCGCGTTACCTGAAGGCCGTGTTCTGCCGCGTGGTGGACTGACCTGCGGGGTGTGGAGCCGGGCGATGCCCGGCTCCCCCACACAGCGCCGAAGACTGCCCCCGCGCGCCAGCCTCAGGGCTGCGCGCGTGGCGGCGCAGGAACCGGCTGCAGCTGCTGCAGCAACCCGTTGATCACCTCGGACCTGCGCCGCAGATGGTGGCCGAGCACGATCGCCACCGCGCCCAGCGCAAGCAGCGCCGGAACCGCGAGCAGCGCGAGCACCCAGCCGACGTCGAACAGAAGCCAGCCCAGCAGACGCTGCTGATGCCATCGCTGCGACCGTTCAGAGCGGGGCAGCCCTGCTGCCTTCTCGAAGCGGGACTGCATTGCCGGCGATACCGGAACACCGATGTCTTCGCCATTGGCCAACGCACGGGCAGTGGCGACCACGGCCGACGAGGCGACGCCGTAGGGAAGCTCCTGCTGTGCACGCAGATAGGCCTGCCACTGGGGGCTGAAGCCGCTGAAGTCTGGACCGGCGATCAGCGCGTCCAGCTGGCGATGGTAGAGGCGATCGCCCTGGCCCATGGCGGGTGCGGTGATGCCCATGCTTCCCCAGGCACCGCACAGCAGCATCGAACCCAGCGCGAATGACCAGGCGAAGCGGCGAAGGCGATGGCGGCTGAGCAGGTCGCGCACGCCGAAGAACATCCACACCAGCAGCAAGGGGGTCATGACCAGCAGGATGAGCAACTGCCTGCCCGTGTCCTTCGATCCATAGCCGGCCGGCACCTGTGCCCACGACGGGGGGCCCAGCTCGGTGCCGGTAAATGCCAGCGCCATGCAGGACAGCGCCGTTGCCGCCAGCGGAAGGCAGGCCAGGCCGAAGACCCGCAGCAGCGAGGCCCGCCGGTAGAACGCGCGCAGGCCCGGAACAGCCTCCACCCGCGCCTGCAGATCCGGCGGGATCTGCAGCGGATCGCGTACCGGCGCGCTCATGCCGGCACCGCCGATGTGCGCAGCAACTGCTGCAGGGCCTGTTTCAGCTGGTCCTGTGCCTGGGCCGCGCTGGCGATCATCTGCGGGCTGGCGTTGTCGCTGTTGTGCAGCGCCTGGATGGTCTGGCGCCAGATCGGCAACAGGATCTGCACCGTCTCGCTGTAACGGTCCAGCAGGTCGATGGCATGGCTGCGTGCCAGCTGCACCTGCATCCGGCTCATCGAATGGCTGGCCAGCAGCGCGGTCAGATTGGCTACGCGGCGTTGCAGCCGCTCGACCGGACGGTCGAGCACCGGCGCGCCATCGTCGCTGTCCACGGCCGCTGGCAGCTCCTGCAGGAACTGCACGCCTGCATCGATGTACACCTGCAGTCGCACCCCCTGCACGTCATGCTCGAGCAGCTGCGCATCCAGTCGATCGACGCTGGCACGCACGGCGATGGCTTCGCGCTCGATCCTGGCCAGGACATTGCCGTTGCTGCCCATGGCAATGCGACGGCGCAGGCGTTCTTCGATATCGGCACCGGTGAACCGCTCCCACCATCCCGCGCGCTGCAGCAGCGCATTGGGATCGTGTTCGGACAGCCGGCTGACCAGTTCGGCAAGCGCCTGGGCCAGTGCGTTGGCGCTGCCATCCTGCCAGGCCGGCTCGGCGCTGGCGCTGGCCAGGTCGGCCGGGCCATAGCGGCCGATGTCGGTACGACCGGCAAACAACGTTGGCAGCACATCACGCTTGAGCTGCTCGACGGTGACCGTGTTGGCGGGGACAGGCGCCTGGCCCTGCACGGGCAGCGCCGGAGGCTGGGAGTTCGACATCGATGCTTCCATTCCATGGTCGACGCAGCACGCGGTGCTGCACGCTGACTTATCGGCTGCCGGCGAGTGTAATGGAGCTGGCGGGTCAATACGGCACTACCGGCGTTGGCCGTCGCGGCGCTATGGTCGTGTCCTTCCCATTGCCGGTGGATGCCCATGCCGTCGTTGCGTCGTCTGTCCCTGCTGCTCGCCCTGGCGCTGAGTGCGCCGCTGTCCGCCCATGCCATCGACTTCAGCGCGCAGGAGCTGGCCCGTGCCAAGGCACTGCAGCAGCGCCTGCTGACCCTGGACAGCCATCTGGATACGCCGGCCAACTTCGGCCGCGACGGCTTCGACATCGAGCAGCGGCACGACCGCAACGCGCTCTCGCAGGTGGACTACCCGCGCATGGTCGAAGGTGCGCTTGATGGCGGCTTCTGGGCGATCTATACCGACCAGGGCGACCGCACGGCCGCCGCGCATCTGGCCGAGCGCGACCACGGCCTGCAGCGGTTGCTGGAGATCCGGCAGATGCTGGCCGCCAATCCGGAGCGCTTCGCATTGGCGCTGACCGCCGATGACGCGGCGCGGATCAAGGCCGCCGGCAAGCGCGTGGTCTACATCAGCATGGAGAACGCCAGTCCGCTGGTGGCCGATCCCAGCCTGCTGTCGTTCTATCACCGTGCGGGCCTGCGCCTGCTCAGCACCGTGCACTTCGCCAACAACGAGTTCGCCGATTCGGCCACCGATCCCAAGGGGGCTGAATGGAAGGGCCTGAGCCCGGCTGGCAAGGACCTGGTGCGCGAGGCGGTGAAGCTGGGCATCGTCATCGACCAGTCGCACGCCTCCGATGCCGTGTTCGACGATCTGCTGGCGATGATGCCGGTGCCGTTCGTGCTGTCGCACAGCTCGGCCAAGGCGGTCTACGACCACCCACGCAATCTTGATGACGCGCGCCTGCGCAAGCTGGCCAAGGCTGGCGGGGTGATCCAGGTGAACGCGTACGGCGGCTACCTGATCGACACCGCCAAGTCGCCCGAGCGCAAGCAGGCCGAAGAAGCCCTGAGCAAGCAGCTGGGTGGCTGGGAAGGCATGACCATCGAACAGGGTGTGGCGCTGCAGAAGGCCGAGCAGGCACTGGACCACGAACACCCGGTGCGCCACGCCAGCCTGGACGACTTCTTCGCCCATTTCGAGCACATCCTGAAGGTGGTCGGTCCCGAGCACGTCGGCATCGGTCTGGACTGGGATGGCGGTGGTGGCCTGAGCGACCTGCCCGATGTCAGCCAGCTGCCGAAGATCACCGCGTGGCTGCTGCGCAAGGGGTACAGCGAACAACAGATCGCCGCCATCTGGGGCGGAAACCTACTGCGGGTGATGCGTCAGGCGCAGGACTACGCGGCAAAGCAGGGCGGTTAGCCGCCCTGCGGTAGTGCCGGCACGACCCAAAGACCGCCGGGCATGGCCCGGCGCTACCTTTACCGGCCGATCAGCGCGTTGCGACGGCTGTAGGCGAAGTACAGCACCAGGCCGACGACGTTCCACGCCAGGAAGTACAGCTGGGTGGTGTGCGGCAGGCTGACGAACAGGTAGATGCAGCCCAGCGCCGCCAGCGGGCCGACAATGAAGGCCAACGGCGTGCGGAATGTACGCTCGCGGTTCGGCTCACGCACGCGCAGCACCACCAGGCAGATGCCAACGGCGGTGAACGCGGCCAGGGTACCGGCATTGGCCAGTGCGGCGATCTCGTCCAGGCGTGCAACGCCGGCCAGTGCCGACACCACCAGGGCAGTGAACAGCGTGGTCGCCACCGGCGTGCCGGTACGTGCGTTGACCTTGGACAGGCCACGCGGCAGCAGTCCATCGCGGCTCATGACGAAGAAGATGCGGCTCTGGCCGTACAGGAAGGCCAGCAAGACGGTCGGCAGGGCGATGATCGCGATCACGCCGATCAACATCGCGGCGGTGGGCTGGCCCAGCTGGCGCATGATCAATGCCAGCGGCTCGGCACTCTGGCCGAACACGGTGTAGCTCATCGCACCGATCGCGGCCAGCGCCACCAGCACGTACACGATGGTGCAGCCGACCATCGAGCCGATGATGCCGATGGACAGGTCGCGCCCGGGGTTCTTGGTTTCTTCGGCGGCGGTGGAAATCGCGTCGAAGCCGTAGAACGCGAAGAAGATGATCGCCGCTGCCGCCATCACGCCGCGTTCGACGCCATCCGGGCCCAGCGTCTTGGCGAATCCGTAGGGCATGAACGGCTGCAGGTTGTTGGCGTCGAACGCCGGCAGGGCCACCGCCACGAAGATCGCCAGCGCGATCAGCTTGAACACGACCAGGATCGCGTTGAGGGTGGCGCTTTCCTTGGTACCGGCCATCAGCATCAGGGCCACCAGCCAGGTGATGACGATGGCGGGCAGGTTGATCATGCCGCCATCGACGTGCGGGCCTGCCGCGAGCATCGCCGGCAGGCGCAGGTCCCAGCCGAACTGGGTATGCACCCATTCCAGGAAGCCGACGAAATAGCCGGACCAGCCGACCGCCACGGTACTCACCACCAGCGAGTACTCCAGGATCAGGCTCCAGCCCACCACCCAGGCAAACACTTCGCCCAGGGCACTGTAGCTGTAGGTATAGGCGCTGCCGGCGGCAGGCATCATCGTGGACAGCTCTGCGTAGGCCAATGCCGCGCAGGCACACACCGCGCCGGCGATGGCGAAGGAGATCAGCACGGCCGGGCCAGCGCGGTCGGCACCCACGCCGATCAGGGTGTAGATGCCGGTGCCGACGATGGCGCCGATGCCCAGCGCGATCAGGTGCGGCCAGCTGAGGGTCGGGACCAGGCGCCGGCCGGCTTCATGGACGGTGACGGAATCTAGGGACTTGCGCCGGAGCAGGGACATGCAGGCCTCGGAAGGGGTGACTGAGAACGACAAGTCCCCGAGTGTGACCGAACGCAGCGCAGCATTGCCACTGACGGGGGTCATGGCCGACACAGCGCGCGCTGGACGCTGGGCACTCTGCCGGAAACGGCACAAACGGCCTCAGCGCAGGCGCCTACCAGTGACAGCCGTCGTCCTGGAAGGCGTTGAAGTCTTCGTCGAAGTCCGTGCGGCGACCGTCCCGGGCACGCACGTAGCTGAAGCTGTAGATCCGTGCGCCCTGCGTGCTCAGTGTGTAGTGACCGTTGATGCGACCGTCCACGCGCTCTTCCCAGACGGTATCGAACTGGTAGGGGCGGTCTTCGTCCAGCACCGTGGTCTGTTCGGAGACCCGGCGCAGTGGCAGGCGCTCGCTGTGCCCGGCGTAGCGCACATCGGCGCGGCCATCGTCCAGCCAGCGCCATTCCAGGTGGATCGTGTTGTCGCGGCCACCACTGAGGCAGCGGTGGTCCGGTGCGGCCGTGGCCGGTCCACTGGCAAGCAGCAGCACCAGGGCTGCTGCGACCGCGAGCGTTGGTGTTGCGGCCATGGCGCTTTTGTCCAACGAGGGGCGCCAGCATAGCGCGCCCCCGCTGTTACCTGCGCAGCGCGCGTGGCTGCAGACGCGTACCACCGCTCATCAGCATGCGTGGCAGCGGCATCTGCAGGAAGTCGTGCGGGAAGGCAGGCGCGACCGCGCTGATCGCATCCAGCCGTGCCAGCGCCTCAGCCGGCAGCGCCAGATCCAGCGCCGTCAGGTTGTGTTCGAACTGGTCCAGGGTGCGTGCACCGACGATCGGCATGGCTCCGGCCGCGGGTCGTTGCAGCAGCCAGGCCAGAGCGACCTGCGCAGCCGAGTGCGACAGTTCCGCCGCGACGGCAGCGACTTCCCCGGCGATGTTCAACGAACGTGGCGTCAACGCGCCATTGATGAGGGCCACGTTGCGCCGGGAACCGCCCGGCGTAGCCTCCGGCGGCTCGGCCGTGGTGAGATCAGCCGCGTTGTACTTGCCGGTCAGCACCCCGCTGCCCAGCGGCGACCACGCCACCACGCCCAACCCGAGCGCCTCGGCCATCGGCAGCAGCTCCTGTTCGACGCTGCGCTGGATCAGGCTGTATTCGATCTGCAGGGCCACCAGCGGCGCCCAACCGCGCAGGTCGGCCAGGGTCTGCATGCGGGCGATCTGCCAGGCCGGCTTGTCCGAGATGCCGGCATACAGCACCTTGCCGCTGCGCACGAGATCGTCGAAACCGCGCATCACCTCGTCCACCCCGGTGGTGTCGTCCCAGGCGTGCAGGTACAGCAGATCCAGGTAGTCGGTGCCGAGTCGGCGCAGGCTGTCCTCCACCGAGCGCATCATGCTCTTGCGGTGGTTGCCGGCGTTGTTCGGATCGCCGGGCACGGTCGCCAGGGTGTACTTGCTGGCGATCACCAGCCGTTCGCGGCGGCCCTGGGCGAATCGCCCGAGCAGCGTCTCGGCGCTGCCATTGGTGTAGTTGTTTGCGGTATCAACGAAGTTGCCACCGCGTTCGACGTAGGCATCGAAGATGCGGCGGGCCTCGGCTTCGTCCGCGCCCCACCCCCAATCGGCACCGAAGGTCATCGTGCCCAGCGCCATCGGGCTGACACGCAGGCCGGAGCGACCGAGCAGGCGGTAGTGATCAAGTGACATGTGGCATTCCATTGGAGGAGGCGGTGTGCCGCCGGGAGGGAAAGCATCCGCCCGATGATCCTGTGGATAAACTGGACACATCCGAACTGACAATGAAGAAGGGCTTCACAATGGATCCCTCCGCACCGCTGTCGGCGGTGGTCGCGTTTGTCCACGTGGCCGACCACGCCAGCTTTACCCGCGCCGCAGATGCGCTTGGTGTCTCGACCTCGGCACTGTCACAGAGCGTGCGCGCGCTGGAAGCGCGGATGGGCGTGCGCCTGTTGCAACGGACCACGCGCCGGGTGGGCCTGACCGAGCACGGTGCGCGCTTCCTGCAGCGCATACGCGGCGGGCTGGCACAGATCGAATCGGCCTTCGAGGACCTGGACAGCGCGCGGACCGTGCCGGCCGGTCGGCTGCGCATCACCCTGCCACGCATCGTTGCCGAGCGCCGGGTCCTGCCGGCGCTGCCGTCCTTCCTGGCCCGGTATCCGCAGGTGGAGGTGGAACTGTGCGTGGAACCGGCGTTGACCGATCTGGTCGCCGAGGGTTTCGACGCAGGCATCCGCCTGGGGGAATCGTTGGCGCAGGGCATGATCGCGGTGCCGATCGGGCCGCCCGAGCGCCAGGTGGTGGTGGCCACGCCGGGCTACTTCGCGCGCCACGGTGTGCCGCAGAGCCCGCAGGAGCTGCAGGGCCACGACTGTATCGTCCATCGCCGCGCCAATGGCCGGCTGATGCCCTGGGAATTCAGCCGTGAGGGGCGTGACCTGGACGTAGCCGTCGAGGGCCGGCTGGTGTTCAACGATGCCGAACTGGCCTATGCGGCGGTGCTGGCTGGGCTGGGCATGGCGCAGGGGTTCGCCTCACTGGTCGCCGACGACCTGGCTGCCGGCCGCCTGCGCAGCGTGCTGGAGGACTGGCAGCCGCCGTTCCCCGGCTTTCATCTGTACTACCCGGCGCGCGAGCATATGGCGCCCAAGCTGCGGGTGTTCATCGACCACCTGCGCGCGGCCTGCCAGGCCGACGGGATCTCAGCCGTTCAGGCCCAGGCGGATGCCGAAGCCGACCAGGAACAGGCCGGCAACACGCCGTAGCGCATCGCTGACCCGCGGGTGCTGGATCAACCGGCGGCGGGCCAGGTTGCCGACCCAGATCAGCAGCGAGCAGTAGGCGATGCTGACCACGAAGATGATCCCGGCCAGCGCGGCGAACGTAGCGATGCCCTGGTGGGCCTTCGGGTCGATGAACAACGGCAGGAAGGCCATGTAGAACAGGATCGCCTTCGGATTGAGCAGGCTGACCAGGATCGCCTGGTGGAAGTAGCGTCCGGGCTGCATGCGCACCGGGCCAACGTCGGCACCGTCACCCTTGGGCGTGCGCAGCAGGCTGATGCCTACCCACACCAGATACGCCGCGCCGAGATACTGCACGGCATGGAACACCGTCGGATTGGCCTTCAGCAGCGCGGCCACGCCGGCCAGTGCCAGCCACATCAGGATCTGGTCGCCGACCAGCAGGCCGGCCAGCGCCGTGTAGCCGCCGCGCACACCGCCGCGACCGGTAGCGGTCAGCAGGGTGAAGGTGCCCGGCCCGGGCAGCGCCAGAAACACCAGCACAGCGAGCAGGAAGGTCCACAGATCCTGGATGCCCATCCACGGCATGGCGCGACTCTCTTACAACGGGGGAGCGCCATTGTCGGCCAGTGCTGGCGCAGGCGACAGGGGCGTGTCGCCATTGCCGGGCATGGCGGACAGCAGCGGTTGCAGATGCTGGCGCAGCTGCGCGTGCAGTTGCCGCACCGCCGGTGAGAACTGCTTGCGATGGGGGCAGACCAGCTGCAGGGGAATGTGGCTGCCGATGCCATCCAGCAGCACCTGCAGGCGCCCTTCCAGCACGTCGTCGCGGACGTCCAGCCAGGACTTGTAGGTGATGCCTTCGCCGGCGACCGCCCAGCGCCGCACCACGTCGGCGTCGTCGCAGACCAGTGGCCCGCGCACCGGGATCACCACGCGGCGCCCCTCAATCTCGAACGACCAGCGATCGTAGGCGCGGCCGCCGAGCTGGTAGACAAGGCAATCATGCTCGCGCAGATCTTCCAGGCGGCTGGGCGTGCCACGCCGCCGCAGGTACCCGGGCGACGCAGCCAGCACCCGCCGGTTCTGTTCCAGCAAGGGCAGGGCGACGTAGCTGGCGTCGTCGAAGTGGCCGATGCGGATGGCCACGTCGACCGGATCGCGGAACACGTCGGCCACTTCGTCGGACAGGCGCAGGTGCAGGCGCAGCCGTGGATGCGCCGCGCGGAACGCGGTCAGCCACGGCAGCAGCAGGTTGCGGCCGAAGTCCGACGGCGCCGACAACTGCAGGGTGCCGTGCAGTTCGGCGTCCTCGCCCTGCACCCGCGCCTGGCCTTCGCGCAGGGTGCTCAGAACCTCCTGTGCGTAGGGCAGATACAGCGCGCCCTCGGCGGTCAGCCGCAGGCTGCGGGTGGTGCGTACGAACAGGCGCAGGTCCAGTTCGCGTTCCAGCCGTGCCACCGCTGCGGCAACCTGGCCCGGCAGCAGGTCGGCCTCGCGCGCGGCCTGGGAGAAGCTGCCCAGCGCGGCGGTACGGACAAACAGCTGCAGATCGTCGAAGCGGACCATTTTCATTGCCGCAGTGAAAGTGTTGACCGATTCTGCGCCTTTCCGCCCCCCTGCGCACGGCGCACGCTGTGGTCTCTCCTCCCTGGATATCCCCCATGCGTGCCATTGCCTACACCCAAGCCGGCCTGCCGATCGACGACCCGCAGGCCCTGATCGATCTCGACCTGCCCCTGCCCCAGCCGGGCCCGCGCGACCTGCGGGTGGCGGTGCGCGCGGTGGCGGTGAATCCGGTCGACACCAAGGTGCGGCGCGGCGCCGCCACCGACGGCCCGCGCGTGCTGGGGTGGGATGCGGTCGGTGTGGTCGAAGCGGTCGGCAGCGAGGTAACCCTGTTCCGGCCCGGCGATGCGGTGTACTACGCCGGTGTGATCGATCGCCCGGGCAGCAATGCCGAGTACCAGCTGGTGGACGAGCGCAGCGTTGGCCGCAAGCCGGCCAGCCTGGACGATGCCGCCGCTGCGGCGCTGCCGTTGACCGCGATCACCGCATGGGAACTGCTGTTCGACCGCCTGCGTATTGCCGAAGGCGGTGGCGAGGGCCAGACCCTGCTGGTGATCGGTGCAGCGGGTGGCGTGGGTTCGATCCTGGTGCAGTTGGCGCGCAGGCTGACGAAGCTGACGGTGATCGGCACCGCCTCGCGGCCGGAGACCCAGGACTGGGTGCAGGCGATGGGCGCGCACCATGTGATCGACCACACCCGGCCGCTGGCCGAGGGCCTGGCCCGGCTGGGCATCACCCAGGTGGACCATGTGGCCAGCCTGACCCACACCGACCAGCACTACGCGCAGCTCGTCGAGCTGCTGGCGCCGCAGGGGCAGCTGGGGCTGATCGATGATCCGGGCCAGATCGATGTGATGGCGCTCAAGCGCAAGGCGCTGTCGCTGCACTGGGAATCCATGTTCACCCGGCCGCTGTACAGGACCGTGGACATGCAGCGCCAGCACGAACTGCTGAACCGGGTGGCCGATCTGGTCGATGCCGGCGTGCTGCAGACCACGCTGGGCGAGCACTTCGGGCGCATCGACGCAGCCAACCTGCGGCGCGCGCATGCGCTGCTGGAGAGCCACCGGGCCAAGGGCAAGATCGTGCTGGAAGGCTGGTAACGCCGGGCTGCGCCCGGCACCCGCAGAGGCAACGGCAACAGCGAGAGCCAGAGCCAGAGCAGGCTTCCTGTGGGTTGGCGGGGCGGTGTGGGTGTGCGGGGGCGCCGTGAACCCGTCCATGGGGGCTTGGTCGCCGCATCCATGCGGCTCACACCCCGCACACCCACACCGCCCCGCCTTCGACGGTTTCCCGCCGCTGTTGGTAGGTGTCGACCTTGGTCGACACAGTAGCTCCACGCCATGCGTGGATGAAGCCAAGCAAGCGTGCTACGCCACGCCGTTGTCCACATGCTCGGCGAAGCCGGGCCGGGGGCGCAGGCGTTCGAACCAGGCGTCTACGTGGCGCAGCACAGGTTTGTTGCCGGGGGTGCTGCGCCAGCGCTGTGTCGACAGGCCGAGGACGATGTCGGCCAGGCTGAAGTCGGTGCCCGCCACGTAGGCATTGCTGGCGGCAAGCTGGTGGTCGAGCACGGTCATCAGGCGGTTCCATTGTTCCAGGCTTGCCTCAGCGCGTGCGTCGTCCGCGAAGTCGGGGTGCTGGCGCACGCGGGCCATGAACACGTGACGCCAAGCGCTGTTGAGCTCGCTGGCCTGCCAGTCCATCCACTGCTCGACCTGGGCACGGGCTTGTGCAGCGGCCGGCAGCAGATCGTCTCGTCCCTGCCGGGTGGCCAGGTAGCGGCAGATGCTGTTGGACTCCCACAGCACGAAGTCGCCATCGCGCAGCACTGGTACCTGCCGGTTCGGATTCAGCGTGGACAGCACGTCCGGCGCAGGTGCCGGATCATGGGAGAACGGCAGATCGAGTTCGGCGCACAGCCACAGCACTTTGCGCACGTTGATCGAGGTGGGCTTTCCGTACAGTACAAACATGGGTTCGTTTCAGCACGTGAGACTGGGCCAGCCTACACTTGCCACATGCAAACCGAATTCCTCCTCGTCGCCGGCCTGCTGCTGGTCGTGCTGATCCTGCAACTGGTGGCGCTGCTGCGCCGCCCGCCCCACGACCGGCTGGAACAGGCCGTGCGTGATGAAGCACGTGCCGGGCGCAGCGAGTTGCGCGAGCAGCTTGATGGGTTCGCGCGCGCGCTGACCGATCTGTCCACCCGCACCGACCAGCGCCTGGACCTGCTGCGTGAAGCGCTGAGCGAAGACGCACGCAAGGCCCGCGCCGAGGCGGCCGACAGCCAGCAGCGCAGTGCCGCCTCACTGGGCGAACGCCTGCAGGAACTGCGCGTGCAGTTGGATGTATTCGGCCAGCAGCAGGAGGCACGTATCCATGCCTTCGGCCAGCAGCTGCAGGAACTGACCGCGCGTACCGACACCCAGTTCGGTGCGCTCCGACAGGCCCTGGTGGAGGATGCCCGCAAGGGCCGCGAAGAGGGTGCGCAGTCGCAGCAGCGCCTGACCGAGAGCCTGGGCCTGCGCCTGCAGGAACTGACCCAGCGCAACGAACAGCGCATCTCGGAAATGCGCGCCACCCTGGAAGAACAGCTGCGCGCGCTGCAGGCCGACAACGCGCAGAAGCTCGAGCAGATGCGCCACACCGTCGACGAGAAGCTGCAGTCCACGCTGGAAACACGGCTGGGCAATTCGTTCAAGCTGGTGTCCGAACGGCTGGAGCAGGTGCAGCGCGGGCTGGGTGAAATGCAGCAGTTGGCGACCGGGGTGGGCGATCTGAAGCGGGTACTGACCAACGTCAAGAACCGCGGCAGCTGGGGCGAAGTTCAGCTGGAGAACATCCTTGAGCAGACCCTGACCCAGGAACAGTATGCGCGCGGGGTGAAGGTGCGTCCTGACGGCAACGAGATGGTCGACATCGCCGTGCGCCTGCCGGGCCGTCGCGACGACGACACGCCGGTCTGGCTGCCGATCGATTCCAAGTTCCCGCGCGAAGACTATGAGCGCCTGCTTGATGCGCAGGAACAGGGCGATGCCGAGGGCGTGCGCCTGCAGGGCATCCAGCTGGAACGCGCGATCCGCGTGCAGGCCAAGTCAATCTGCGAAAAGTACATCGTGCCCCCGCACACCACCGATTTCGCGGTGATGTTCGTGCCGACCGAAGGACTGTATGCCGAGGTGATCCGGCGCCCGGGCCTGGTCGACCTGCTGCAGCGCGAGCACCGCGTGGTGGTGGCCGGGCCGACCACCGTCACCGCGTTGCTCAACAGCCTGCAGATGGGTTTCCGTACCCTCGCCATCGAACAGCGATCGAGCGAAGTCTGGGGATTGCTGGGCGCAGTGAAGAGCGAGTTCGGCAAGTTCGCCGGCATCCTCGAGAAGGCCGAGAAACAGATCACCACGGTGGGCCGCAGCATCGGCGAGGCCAGCCGCAAGACGCGCACCATCGAACGCCGCCTGCGCGGCGTGGAATCACTGGCGACCGAACAGGCGCAAGGCCTGCTGGGCGACCTCGGCGAAGCCTCCAGCGACGAAGAGGCGGCAGAAGGCGAAGGTGAGGAAGCCTGAGGCCGGCTGACACGCCACCTGCATCGCCGGGTGCGTATGCTGGCGCCGTCCTCACTGACCAGGTACCGCCATGCGCCTCCGATTCCTTGCCAGCGCTGCACTGGGCGTGCTGCTTGCCGCCTGCAGCAGCACCCCACCGGCCAGTGAAGACGCAGGCACGGCAGCCACAGCGGCCGACAGCCCTGAAGCCGCTGCAGCCTATGAAGAAGCACGCGATGTGGACTGCCGCGCGGCGGGCGGTACGTTGCAGCCGTTGGGCCGCCTGCAACGGGTGCAGTGCGTGATTCCCTATGCTGACGCCGGCAAGTCCTGCAGCAGCAAGAGCGACTGCAGCGGCCAGTGCCTGGCGTCCGCCGAGGTGACCGCAGGCGCGGTGGCAACCGGCACCTGCCAGCGTGATGTCAGCCAGAACTTCGGTTGCCGGCAACGCGTCGACGGTGGCAAGGCACAAGGCACGATCTGCGTGGATTGAAGGTAGTGCCGGCCGCTGGCCGGCAGCTGCACGACCGTTCCCGAAGATTCATGAGGTTGCCGGCCAGCGGCCGGCACTACTGGTCACGTGCGGCGGTATGCTGGTGGGCCTTTCCCCGCTGTAGCCGGAGCCCCGCGTGAGCACCTCGATCCAGGATATTTCCCTCACCACCATCGACGGCCAGCCGTCCTCTCTTGCCGACTACCAGGGCAAGGTGCTGCTGCTGGTCAACGTGGCGTCCAAGTGCGGCCTGACCCCGCAGTACGAAGGCCTGCAGGCGCTGTATGCGGAAAAGCACGCGCAGGGGCTGGAAGTACTGGGCTTCCCGGCCAACAACTTCCTCGGCCAGGAGCCGGGCAGCGAGGCGGAGATCCAGCAGTTCTGCCAGCTGACCTACGATGTGAGCTTCCCGATGTTCGCCAAGATCAGCGTGGCCGGTGAAGATACCCACCCGCTGTACCAGCAGCTGACCGCCGCGCAGCCGCAGGCGATCGGTGAAGGCCCGCTGCGCGAGCGCCTGGCCAGCAAGGAGATTCCGATCCACCCGGCACCGGCGGTGCTGTGGAACTTCGAGAAGTTCCTGGTTGGCCGCGATGGCAAGGTCATCGCCCGCTTTGCCCCCGACGTTGCCGCCGATGACGCGCGCCTGCGCGAAGCGGTCGAGGCGGCGCTGGCGGCCTGAAGACGACGTGCCAACCAAGGTTGGCACCTGCCGGTAGAACAAAAAACCCCGCCGAGGCGGGGTTTTTTCATGCGTTGCCGGCAGCGGTCAATTGGTCCACTGCGGCATCGGCATCGCATCGACCGGGATCGGCGAGTTCGCATCGTCGCTGCCACGCTCGCGCTTGCCACGCAGGTCGTTCTCGATCTGGTAATTGCGGCGCTGCATCCAGGCATCGCGGACCAGGGCGTATTCGTCCACCGCGGTATCGCGCAGGTCGTCGATCGCCAGCAGCTGCGCGCGGGTATCGACCAGCTGAAGGCCCTGCAGACCGATGCGGTACTTGTCGCTTTCGATGCGGCGGATCGGCGACAGCGGGATGTCACCGGCCAGGCCGAACACATCACGCACGGTACGCGGGCCGAAGAACGGCAGTTCCACGTAGCGCGAACGACGCCAGCCCCAGGCCCCCAGGGTCTGCCCGAAGTCCTCGTTGCGTCGCGGCACCATCGCCTTGCTGGCCGGGTCGAACAGGCCACCGATGCCCAGCGTGCTGTTCATCAGGAACCGGCCCAGGCTGTCCCAGGCGTCGCCGGGGCGGCCCTGCAGCAGCTGGTTGGTGATGGTCAGCGGCGCACGCAGGTTGCTGAAGAAGTTGCTCACGCCGGTACGGGCAAAGCGCGGCACCACGTGGGTATAGGCGGTTGCCAGCGGGCGAGCGATACCGCGGTCGACGGCGTTGTTGAACCCGTGCACCTTGCGGTTGAAGGGTTCCCACGGGTCGTACGCGGTAGTGCTGGTGGTGCTGCCATTGGCGCCGTACAGCGCGTCGAAGTCGTCATCGCCGCCCGGTGCAGCGGCGGTGGCATCACTGCCGGTTGCACCCTGCGAGGCGGTAGCCGGTGCCGGCGCGGCCGCAGCAGGTACGGGGGCGTCGGCTGCGACGCTCGCAGCAGGCGCATCCGCACCAGCAGCGTTGTCGACCGTGGTGGTGTTCGTCGCCGGCACCACGGTGTCGGCGGTCGGCGCGTCGCTGCGCGCCGGCTTGCCGGCACAGGCGCTGAGCGCGGCGGCCAGGAGGATCAGGGGGAAAACGCGCACGACGTTCATGTCAGCTCGCAGCAGAAGTAGCGTTGAAGTCCAGGTCGGGCGACAGCCGGTAGGCCGCGCTCAGCTCGTTGTAGCCGGCGGGGGCGCCGGAGATTGTCAGCGGATGGCCGCCCTGGCGCGCGCGTGCGGCCAGCTCGGCCAACAATGCCAGGCCGGCGCTGTCCACGCGCTCGACCTCCGCCAGTTCCAGCCGCGACAGCTGCGCAGGCAGGGCCTGCAGTTGCGGCCACAGCGCGATCACCGCTGCACGGTCGAGCACCCCGCGCAGGCGCAGGGTGTCACCTTCCAGCAGCGCCAGCGCCTTATTTGCCATTGCCGGCCGGCCCAGCCTGCATGCTGCCGCTGCGCAGTTCGGTGGCCACCTGCTTGATACCCTTCTGTCGTAGCGGGGCATCGAACTGGTTGCGGAAGGTCTGCACGTAGGAGATGCCTTCGATGTTCACGTCGAAGATCTTCCACTGGCCGCCTTCGTTGCGCATCCAGTACTCCACCGGCGTCGGCTCGCTGCCGGCACGCACCAGCTCGGTGCTCACGCGCACGCCGCGGTTGCCCGGCAGCGGGCTCTCGCCCTTCAGGCGGAAGCTCGGCTTGCCCTGGATGTTGAGCAGGGTCGAGCCATAGCGCTGCATCAGGTTGTCGGCCATCGCATTGGCGAACAGCTTGATGTCAGCGTCCGCAGCGCCGCGGGCGTGCGTGCCCAGCACCAGGCGCGCGGCATAGTCGCGGTCGAAGGTGCGGTTGAGCTCGCTGTCGATATAGCTGCGCAGGCTGGCCGGGTTGCCGCTGAATTCGGCACGGCGCTGCTGCAGGGTGGTGAGGATGCGCGTGCTGGCGTCGATCACCACCTTGCCGGCCTGGCCCTGGGGGGCGGCAGCAGCGGGGGCGGCAGCCTGTGCCTGGGCCAGGAACGGGGTAGCCAGCAGCAGCGACGAGGCGAGCAGGGCCGGGATCAGTTTCATCTTCATGGTTGCGGTTCCGTTGCAGGCGCCTGCGCGCCATCGTTGGGCTTCGGAGCAGCGCCGCCACCGGCGCCGCCACTGAACATGTATTTGCCGACCAGCTGGATCAGGTCCACGGCCGGCTGGGTGAAGACGATCTCTTCGCCGGGCTTCAGCACGTCGGGATCGCCGCCGGGCTGCAGACCGATATAGCTCTCGCCGAGCAAACCACTGGTGAAGATGCCCGCCGAGGTATCGGCCGGCAGATCCTTGACCTTGCTGTCCATGCGCAGGGTCACGATCGATTCGAACTTCACCGGGTCCAGATCGATCGCTGCGACCTGGCCGACGGTGACACCACCGATCTTCACCGGCGCCTGCTTGCGCAGCTGGCCGACCTGGGAGAAGCGTGCCTTGAGTTCATAGCCTTCGCCACCCCAGCTCCAGCGCTGGTTGGTCGAGGCGACGGCCAGCACCATCAGCGAGGCCAGGGCCAGCAGCAGGAAGGCGCCGACGGAGAATTCGAGTCTGGGACCGCGGATGGCCATGTGGATTACCTGATCAGTCGTGGTGGCCGCGCGCCGATGCGCACCGCCGATGGAGGGGTTAGGTGAACAACATTGCCGACAGTACGAAGTTGAACATCAGCACCAGCAGCGAGGCGTTGACCACCGCACGGGTGGTGGCGACGGACGTGCCTTCGATGGTCGGTTCGGCGTGGAAGCCGACATAGGCGGCCACCAGGGCCGCGGTACCACCGAAGATCGCCGACTTCAGCATCGCCACGCCGAAGTCGTCCCAGAAGTCCACGCTGCCACGCAGCGCCGACCAGAACACGCCGTTGTCCAGGCCCAGCACGTGCACGGCTTCGAAGTAGCTGGCACTGATCGCCAGCGAACAGAAGATGCCGGTCAGCAGCGGCACGGTCAGTACCGCCGCCCAGAAGCGCGGCGCGACGGCCTTGGCCACCGGGTCGATGGCCATCAGTTCCAGCGCCTTGATCTGGTCGGTGGCGCGCATCAGGCCCAGCTCGGCGGCGATCGAACTGCCGGCGCGGCCGATGAACAACAACGCGGTCAGCACCGGTGCCAGTTCGCGGTACAGCGACAGGCCGAGCAGGGTGGACAGCGCGTCGGCCGCACCGAAGGTGGTCAGCGTGCGGTAGCCCTGCAGGGTCAGCACCAGGCCGACGAAGGCACCGCCCACGGCGATGATCGGCAGCGAGCGCGCACCGATCTTGTAGATCTCGCGGGTCAGCTCGGCCAGGAAATCACGGGTCGGCAGCGAACCGCGCAGCACGGTCAGCGAGAACAGGCCGGCACGACCCAGCGAGCGGGTGGCTTGCACGAACGGCATCAGGCAACCCTCGCGCGCGGTGCGGCATCAAACGGGATGGGACCATCGGGCTGGCCATGCAGGAACTGCTGCAGCAGCGGGTCCTGGCTGGTCTGCAGCGCCTCCGGCGTGCCCTGGAACACGATGCCGCCATTGGCGATCG
The DNA here is from genome assembly GCF_002750975.1 of Stenotrophomonas indicatrix. Classification (NCBI taxonomy): domain Bacteria; kingdom Pseudomonadati; phylum Pseudomonadota; class Gammaproteobacteria; order Lysobacterales; family Lysobacteraceae; genus Stenotrophomonas; species Stenotrophomonas indicatrix. Next base: position 32,282 of record NZ_PEJS01000002.1, on the reverse strand, counting down.
CGATTACCTGGTCGCAGATCGGCAGGGTCTCGTGCACGTGGTGGCTGACGATGATGCTGGTCAGGCCCAGGCTGTGGTTGAGGCGCTGGATCAGGCTCATGATCACCCCCGAGGCGATCGGGTCCAGCCCGGTCAGCGGCTCGTCGTAGATCATCAGCGGCGGGTCCAGGGCCAACGCGCGGGCCAGTGCCACGCGCCGGGCCATGCCACCGGACAGCTCACGCGGCCAGGCATCGGCGGCGGCCAGCAGGCCGACCGAATGCAGCTTCATCTGCACCAGCCGGCGCAGCACCGGTGCCGGCAGGCGGGTGTGGGTGCGCAACGGCAGGGCGACGTTCTCGGCCACGGTCAGGTCGGTCAGCAGGCCATTGCCCTGCAGCAGTACGCCGACGCTCTTGCGCATCTCCAGAAGCTCGGCGGTACGCTGCGGGATGGGTTTGCCGAACAGGGTGACGTCGCCTGCAACCGGACGCAGTTCGCCGGTCAGCGCCGCCAGCAGGGTCGACTTGCCGCTGCCGGACGGACCGAGCACCGCGGTGATGCTGCCCTTGGGCACCTGCAGCGAAACGTCGCGCAGGATCGTGCGCCCGCTCCGGTCGATGCGGACGTTGGACAACTGCACCAGACTGGGAGTGGAAGCCGACATGGGCACCCTTAACGTTTTTTCGACATTGAAGCATCGGGTCAGACTGCTGAACATAAGCAGACTGGACGGTGCAGTATTGTTGCACGGTCGGACCGTCGCCAGACCGGGACAATTCCGAAAACGACCGGAACAATCCGTCGCGATCACCGTACCCCGGGATTGAATACGGGCGGGTGTGCTGCACACTGTGCACGATGAGTGACCCGGGCAGCGACTTCCGCCTCTACCATTCCAATTCGCTGGACGTGCTGGCTGCCCTGCTGGCGCGCAACGTGCGTGTGCCGGTGCCGGGACAGCCGCTGCTGGCGCCGGAGGTGGTGCTGATCCCGCAGGTGGCGATGCGGCGCTGGCTGCAGGCGACACTGGCTGCCGAGTATGGCGTGGCCGCCAACCTGGAATTCCTGACCCCCGGTGAGTTCGTCGCCCGTGCGTTGAACGCCAATGTCGAGGGCGAAGCCGACGACCTGGACGCGGCCGCCCTGCACTGGCGCCTGTACCAGGCCCTGCGCGATCCGCAGCTGCTGGCACAGCCACCGATGCGCGCGCTGCAGTCCTATCTTGCCGGGGGCGACGCGCTCAAACCCTGGGCGCTGGCCGGCGAACTGGCCTCGGTGTTCGAGAAGTACCAGGCCTGGCGCCGCGACTGGCTGCTGCGCTGGGAAGCCGGCGCCGACGCGGCCGATCCGCAGGCCATCCTGTGGCGCAGCATCGCCGCCGGCCATGGTTACCGCGCGCGCCGCATCCAGGCGTACCTGGACCGCTTCGAGGGCGCCGGCCAACCGCTGCCGCAGGGCCTGCCGCCGCGGATGTCGGCGTTCGCCACCCTCAACATCTCGCCCGACGTACTGCGGGTGATGGCCACCCAGTCGCGGGTGGGCGAACTGCATTTCTATCTGCCCACGCCGGTGCAGTCCTACTGGGGCGACCTGCAGACCCTGGCAGAGCGCCTGCGCAGCGGTGCGCCGGACCCGTTCGGCGAGGCCGCCGGCGAGAACCGCCTGCTGGAAGCGTGGGGTGCGGCCGGCCGCGATTTCATGGCGGTGCTGGGCAGCTATGAAGTGGTGCATCCGGCCGGCGAGATCGCGGCTTATTCCGACCCCGAGCAAGACACGCGGCCGACGATGGACCAGGGCGGGCTGTCCGACAGCCTGCTGCATCGCCTGCAGCGCGACCTGTTCCACCGTCGTGCCTTGCCTTCCGGTGAACTGCGCGATGGCCTGCGCAGCGACGACCCGAGCCTGCAGGTGCACGCCTGCCACACCCGCCTGCGCGAGCTGCAGGTGCTGCACGACCAGCTGCGCAGCCTGCTGCAGGACCCGCGCTTCGACCCGCCGTTGCAGGCGCGCGAGATCGCCGTGCTGGCGCCGGACATCGATCCGTATGTGCCCTATCTGGAAGCGGTGTTCGGCGGACGGGGGGGCGAGGACGAACACATTCCCTACGCGCTGGCCGACAGCAGTCCGTTGGCTGGCGAGCCGCTGGCCGACGTGTTCGTGCACCTGCTTGGCCTGCCGATTTCGCGCTTCGGCCTGAACGAGGTGATGGATCTGCTGGCCAGTGCACCCCTGGCCGAGGCCGCCGGCCTGGAAGCGGTGGACTTCGACCGACTGCATGGCTGGTTGCAGCAGGCAGGCGCACGCTGGGGCCTGGATGCCCAGCATCGCGACCAGCTGCAGGCCCCCAGCGATGACGCCTACACCTGGCAGTTCGCGCTGGATCGCCTGCTGCTGGGCCACGCCACCGGCAGCGAGGTGGATCTGGCCGGGGTGGCTCCGTGGATCGAACTGGAAGGCGGGGCGCTGGATGCGCTGGACCGGCTGCTGCGCCTGCTGCGCGTGCTGGCCGTCTACCAGCGCCGGCTGGGCGAACTGTTGACCCCGGCACAGTGGCGGCAGCGCCTGCTGTCGCTGCTCGATGCCCTGCTGCCGACACCACCCAGCTCGCCCAACAGCCAGCGCGCGCTGGAGCGCCTGCGCAAGCTGCTCAACCAGTTCGCCGAGGATGCGTACAAGGCCGGGTTCGTCGATGGCGTGCCACCGGAGGTGGTGCGTGCGCACTTTGCCGGTGCGCTTGCCGAGGCCGATACGCGCGCGCCGCTGCTGACCGGTGGCATCAGCTTCGGGCGCATGGTGCCGATGCGCCTGCTGCCGTTCCGGGTGATCTGCGTGCTCGGCCTCAACGATGGTGATTTCCCGCGTCGCGACCCGGCCGCCGGCCTCAACCAGCTCACCGCCGAACTGGATACGCCGCGCCGCCGTCCCGGCGACCGCTCCACCCGCGAAGACGATCGTTTCCTGTTCCTGCAGTTGTTTGCTGCTGCGCAGGACGTGTTCTACCTCAGCTACCTCGGCGCGGACCCGCGCGATGGCAGCGTGCGCGAACCCTCGGTGCTGGTCAGCGAACTGATCGATGCCGCCGCGGCCTATCACCTCGATCCGTCGACCGCCACGAGGGACTTCACCGTGCGCCACGCGCTGCAGCCGTTCTCGCCGGCCGCCTTCGGTGACGGCGATCCACGCCGCTTCAGCTACCGCCGGCAGTGGCACCCGGCCGCCGGGCGGCTGGGCGGGCAGCGCGGCGGCCTGCTGCCGTGGTTCGACGCCGCACTGCCGCCGCCGGTGGACGACGCGGTGGAAGAAGAGGTCTCGCTGGAGAGCCTGCGTCGTTTCCTGTGTGATCCGGCCGGGCAGTTCCTCGCACAGTCGCTGGGCCTGCGCCTGGCCGACGACGTCGAGGACGTCGACGACCTGGAGCCGCTGGTGCTGTCCTCGCGTGGGCCGGAGAAGCGCAGTGTGCAGCTGGCCGTGGTGCAGGCCACCCTGGCCGGTGACAGCGAGCCGCTGTACCCGCGGCTGCGCGCACGCGGGCTGCTGCCGTCGGGCATCCTCGGCGAGCGCCAGTTTGAAGTGGAGCGGCTCAAGACCCGACCGTATGCCACGGCCATGCTGGGCTGGTTGCAGGGCACGCCGCTGGAGAGCCGCCGCTATGAAGTGGAGATCGACGGCGTTCGCCTGCATGGTCGGGTCGGTGATCGCCATCCCGAAGGCCTGGTGCGCCTGCGCGCCGGCGCCCTCAACGGCAACGCGGTGATCCGCCAGGGGCTGGACTGGCTGCTGGCCAACGCCGCCGGCGATGCCTTGCCGCTGGTGCAGTTCTACGACGGCGGTGATGCCGGCCCCGGTCCGCATGCATTGCCTGCCTTGACCGTGCCCGCAGCACGCGCGGCATTGCGCGCGCTGCTGCAGCTGCGCCAGCGTGGGCTGCGCGAACCACTGCGCTTTGCGCCCTATACCGGCTGGGTGCTGTTCAACGCGCCGGTGGAAAAGCAGCGTAGCGAAGGCTGGAAACAATGGCAGGGCAGCGACCGCAGCTGGGGTGAAGCCAACAGTGATGCCTGGCAGCTGCTGCTGCGTGGCGCCGACCCGTTCGCCGACGACGCCAGTTACGCCGACTTGCTGCGCAACAGCCAGGTGGTCTTCAGCGCCGTGCGCGAAGGGCGCAGCTTCGGCAATGATCCACAGGCGGGCCACGCATGAGCAGCGGTGCCGAGGGCGCTTCCATCAACACGCATTGCCCCGACCCTTACCTGGCGTTGCCGCTGCACGGCACGCGACTGATCGAAGCCAGTGCCGGCACCGGCAAGACCTTTACCCTGGCGACGCTGTTCACCCGTCTGGTGGTCGAGCAGGGCCTGCGTATCGGCCAGATCCTGGCGGTGACCTTCACTGACGCCGCCACCCAGGAGCTGCGCAAGCGCATCCGCGAGCGCCTGGCCCTGGCTGCGCGCCTGGTCGATCTGCAGCCGGGCGACGATGAAACACCCGATGCGCTGCTGACCCGGCAGGTGCTGCAACGTCATCTGCATGACGGCACGGAAACCGCAAAAGCGTTGAAGCGGCGCCTGCAGGTAGCCGCCGACGAGATCGATCTGGCTGCGATCTTCACCATCCACGGCTTCTGCACCCGCGTGCTGCGCGAACATGCGCTCGAAAGCGGGCATACCTTCGACCCGCCCGAGCTGCTGGCCAGCGATCGCGAGCTGCTGGAAGAGCTGGCCGCCGATCTCTGGCGTGTGCATGCCAACGACCCGGCAACGCTGGAACCGCTGACCTGGTTGTGGTCCCACCCGGACGCGCTGGCGGCTGACCTGCGCGCGCTGCTGGCATCGCCACCGCTGCACCCGCCACTGCAGCCGCTGGCCGTGGACGATCCGCGCCCGGCGCTGCAGGGCACGGCGGCGGAACTGTCGATGGCCGTGCGCGAGCACGGTGAGCGCTTCTTCCTGGACCTGTGCGAAGCGGTCGACAACAAGTGGATCAACGGCGTTTCCTACAAGCTGGGCTGGCTGCACCCGCTGGGCCGGCAGCTGTTGGGCTGGGCCGAGCGCGGCGACGCAGCCGAACTGCTGTCCAGCGACCGCTTGCCGGCGCTGCTGCCCGATGCGCTGGTGGCCAAAACCAACAAGAAGTTCGCCGACCGCACACCGTCCTCGCCGCTGCAGGCACCGCTTGAGCGCTACGTGGCACTGCTGGCCCAGCGCGAACAATGGCTGCGTGCCACGGCACTGAACTTCCTGCACGCCCTGCGCGAGGAAGCCACCCAGCGCCTGTCGGCGCTGAAGCGCGTGCGCCGCGTGCAGACCTACGACGATCTGATCGACGGCGTCGCCAGCGCGCTGGAAGGCCCGCAGCGGCTGGCCCTGGTCAAGCAGCTGCGGGCGCAGTACCGCATCGCCCTGGTCGATGAATTCCAAGATACCGATGACCGCCAGTGGGGCATCTTCCATACCGTGTTCGGTGCCTCGCCGGAGGTGGACGAACTGGGGCTGCAGCCGGCGCTGTTCCTGATCGGTGACCCCAAACAGGCCATCTATGGCTTCCGCGGCGGCGACATCCATACCTACCTGAAAGCCAAGCAGGTGGCCGAGCAGGCACCGGCGCTGGACCAGAACTTCCGCTCGCGCCCGGCCGTGCTGCGCGCGCTGCAGGCGCTGTACGACAACGCTGGCGAAGATGCCTTCCTCGAACGCGACATCCGGTTCGAGCCGGTGCGGCCCGGTGGCGTGCGTGTCGATGAGGACTACCTGCGCGATGGCCGGGCCGCACCGGCGCTGACCCTGCGCCTGCTGCGCAGCGACGGTGAAAAGGCCCTTGGCGCCGATGCGTCGCGCGACGCGGCGACCCAGGCCTGTGTGGCCGCGATCCACCAGATCCTGCTGGAGGCGCGTGCCGGCACCGCGCTGCTGCGTGGGCGCCCGGTGCAACCCGGCGATATCGCCGTGCTGGTGCGCTCGCATCGCGAAGCCACGCTGGTGCAGCGTGCACTGGCCGCAGTCGGCATTCCCGCGGTGGCGGCCGGCAAGCAGAGCCTGTTTGCCACCAGCGAGGCCCGTGACCTGCGTGCGTTGCTGCTGGCGTTGCTGCAACCGGCCGACGAAGGGCGACTGCGTACTGCATTGGCAACGGTACTGCTGGGGCAGCGCGCAAGCGCGATTGCCAGCATGGAGCGTGAGGGGGACCTGCAGCGCGGGTTCCAGGCACAGCTGCTGCACTGGCGCGAGCGCTGGCAGCGTGGCGGCCCGTTCGCGGTGGTGGCCGATGTCTGCGCCGCGCAGGGCGAGCGCCTGCTGGCGCTGATCGATGGCGAGCGGCGCCTGACCAATTACCTGCAGCTGGGCGAACTGCTGCAGGAAGCCTCCGCGCAGGCACTGGGCATGCACGGCCTGCTGGACTGGCTGCAGGGGCAGATGGCCAATGCCGACCAGGATGACGAGCAACAGCTGCTGCGGCTGGAGTCCGACGCGCGACGGGTGCAGATCATCACCCTGCACAAGAGCAAGGGCCTGGAATACCCGCTGGTGTTCCTGCCGTTCGTGGGCATCGATGGCGGCGCGCCGAACACCGCCACCCACTGCACCGTGCACCTGCAGGGTGAGCGCCAACTGCATTGGAAGCTGGACAGGGACGACGCCTGGGACACGGCCAGCAGCCAGCGCGAGCGCGAACAGCGTGCAGAAGACGCGCGCCTGCTGTACGTCGGCCTGACCCGCGCCGAGCATGCCTTGTGGATCGCCACCGGCGATCTGGCAGGCCATGCGAAGACCCGCCTGGCGCCGTTGCTCGGCGACCTGCAGGCGCTGCGTACGCACGCGGACGTAGACCTGGATGACAGTGCGCCGCCTGGCCGCCTGCCGCAGCTGCTGGCCGAAACCGAAGGTGAGCTGCCTGCGGTGCGTGCCTTGACCCGCCGGGTGCCACATGACTGGTGGGTCTACAGCTTCACCCAGCTGGCGCATGCCGACGCTGGCAACGGCGACGATATCGAAGCGGCGGCCACCGAACTGCCGGCACCGGCTGCCGACGAACCCGCCGGTGCCGAGCTGCCGCTGGAACCGGCGCTGCCGGACGCTGCCGCAGAAGACACTGCGCCGCCGGATCCGCGCTTCATGGGCAGCCGCTTCGGCAATGTGCTGCACGATGCACTGGAGAACGTCGACTTCGCACTGTGGTCGCACTGGCAGCCGCAGCAACCGGCACCGGAGGGACAGGCCGACGTGCTGCGCCGCTCGCTGCACGACGAAGGCTATGCCGACGAGGATCTGGACGATGGCGTGGCGGTGCTGGTGCCGCTGGTCGGCCACACCCTCACCGTACCGTTGCCCGAAGGCGGTGCGCTGTGCAGCGTGCCCGAGCATGAGCGCCGGGCCGAAATCGAGTTCCACTTCGCCATCGAGCCGACCGCAGTACCGGTGCTGCTGCAGCTGCTGCACGAGCACGGCATCTCCAGCGCACGGCGCGGTTTCGGCCTGCGCAGAAGGCTGGAAGGCCTGATGACCGGCAAGATCGATCTGACCTACGTGCGCGATGGCCGCTGGTATGTGCTGGACTACAAATCCAACCGGTTGCCGGGCTACAGCCCGGACCTGCTGGAGATCGCCATGCGCCACAGCGAGTACGACCTGCAGGCGCTGATCTATACCGTGGCCCTGCATCGCTGGCTGCGCTTCCGCCTGGGCGCGGCATACGACTACGCGCGCGACATGGGCGGTATCCGCTATCTGTTCTGCCGGGGCCTGGATATCGCCGGCAACGGCGTGCACGTGCAGCGCTTCGCGCCTGAGCTGGTGGATGCGCTGGATGCCTTGTTTGCGGGCGGCGAAGCAGCCCAGGCCGAGATGGCGGCGCGCGCGCGCGGAGAAACCGCATGAACCTGCTGCGCGATCTGCATCGCAGTGGCCAGCTGCGCACCCTGGACCACGCCCTGGCCATCAGCCTCAAGCGCCTGCGCGAGGACACGCCGGACGACGTGGCACTGGCCGCCGCACTGGCCTCGCTGGCCGTGGCGCAGGGGCACGCTGGCTTCGATCCGCGCCAGCCCCAGCGCGTGATCGATGGCATTCCGGCATGGCCCGAACCTGCGCAGTGGCTGGCGCAGCTGCAAGCCTCGCCCTGGGTGGCGACCCCGCAGGATGCCAACGCCGCCGCCGCGGAAGCGCCGCTGGTGCTGGAGAACGGTCTGCTGTACCTGCGCCGCTACCGCGAATACGAGCGGCAGTTGGCTGTCGGCCTGCAACGCATCGGCCGCCATCCGCTGCCTGCACCGGACATGGCCGCCGTGGCGCCCCTGTTCGCGCGTCTGTTCCCGCACGCCGCAACGGGTGAGGACCACCAGGCCCGTGCGGCTGGCGTAACCCTGCGCCACCCGCTGGCCCTGGTCACCGGTGGCCCCGGTACCGGCAAGACCACCACCATCGCCCGCCTGCTGCTGCTGTTGGCGGCACAGGCGCAGCACCAGGGCCTGCCCGTGCCGAAGGTAGCGTTGGCTGCACCCACCGGCCGCGCCGCCGAGCGCATGGCCGAAAGCCTGCGCCTGGCCGTCCAGCGGCTGCAGGAGCAGGGGCTGGACCCGGCGCTGTGCACCGCGCTGCCCAGCACAGGCACCACCCTGCATCGCCTGCTCGGGGTGATTCCCGATTCACCGCGCTTCCGCCATCACGCCGACAACCCGTTGCCGGTGGACGTGGTGGTGGTCGACGAAGCCTCGATGATCGACCTGCCGCTGATGGCCAAGCTGGTCGACGCGATCGCCAGCGGTACCCGCCTGATCCTGCTCGGCGATCCCGACCAGTTGCCGTCAGTGGAAGCCGGTGATGTGCTCAGCGCCATCCTGCGCGCCAGCGGCGATGGCATCGGCACCCGTGCCGACGATGCGCAGGCGCTGCATGGACTGCTGGCAGCGGCCACGCTGCAGCCGCAGGCACCGCCGCGCGCGTTCGCAGGTCGCCGCGTGCAGTTGCAGCGTGGCTACCGGCAGAGTGATGCGCTGGACCTGGCGCCGCTGGCGCAGGCCGTGCGTGGCGGTGACAGTGGTACCGCCCTGCGCCTGCTGCGCAGTGGCGGGCTGGCTGGTGTCCGTTTCCATGAAGGCGAGGCGGACCCGTTGCGTGGCCAGCGCGAGCATCTGCTCGACCACTGGCGCGCACTGGCCGACGCAGTGGACCCGGCGCAGGCACTGCAGCAGGCCGGTCGCTTGCGCGTGCTGACCGCACTGCGCGAAGGCCCGCAGGGCGCGCGTGGCCTCAACAGCCGTATTGAACAGCTGCTGGCTGGCAACACCCCGGGCTACTTCCAGGGCCGGCTGCTGCTGATCACCGAAAACAGCTACCGCCACCGCCTGTTCAACGGCGATATCGGCATCTGCCTGCGCGATGGCAGCGGTGCGATGGTGGCCTGGTTCCCCGGCGAGACCGCCGACCAGCCGCGCGCCTTCCACCCGGCAGCGTTGCCCGCACACGAGAGCGCGTTCGCGATGACCGTGCACAAGGCGCAGGGTTCGGAGTTCGATGAAGTGTGGTTGCAGCTGCCGAGGCAGGACAGCCGCGTGTTGTCGCGCGAACTGGTCTACACCGGCCTGACCCGCGCCCGCCAGCGCCTGCAGGTGGCCGGTAGCGCCGAGGTGCTGGAGGCGGCATTGAAACGACATGCCAGCCGCCTCGGTGGCCTGGCCTGGCGACTGGGTGCGGAAGAGGTAACCGAGGAACCGGCGCGCGGCGAAGAACCCACCGTGCAAGGCACGTTGTTCTAAACGCCAGCCTTACCATCACGTCGGTCACCTTCATCCACGCACGGCGTGGATCTACCGTGTCGACCAAGGTCGACACCCACCAGAAGCAGGCCATGCCATTCCGACAGATCGCGGAAATCTGTCGAAGGCGGGGTGGGTCCGGTTGCGGGGGCGTGAGCCGCATGGATGCGGCGACCGAGCTTACATGGACGTACTTGCAGCGTCCCCCGCAACCGGACCCACCCCGCCAACCCACGGAGAGCACGCATTTGATGTTGACGTTGCCGCTGCCGTTGATTCGGCGGGTGCAGGGCGCAGCCCTGCCGCCAAATCTATTCCGGCATCAACACCAACCCATCCGGATACACGATCGCCGCTTCATCCGCACTGACATCGAAGAACCCCACACCGTGCTTCTCGGCCAGGTCCTGCACCCGCCCATGCGCGCGCTCGGCCACCGAATACGCGAACGCGCCATAGATCACATGGCGGCCGATGCTGTACTCGGTCACCTCGGCGCGATCATCATCGTCATTGCTCAGCGGGCCGTTCATCGGCGGAAATTCCTGCGCCATCTCCGCGAACCATGCCTGCAGCGCCGGGCTGCTGACCGCCGGGTCGTCGTACTCGTGACGTTCGTTCCACTGCGCCTGCTTCTCGAACCAGGCGATGAACGCCGCCGCTTCACGCGGGGCGACGCTGGCCTCGAACACCATCATGTCGTAACTCATTGAACCGTCCTGTTGCCGTGGCGTAAGGATGCCGGGCATGACCCGGCGCTACCGGATGACGATGGTAGCGCCGGGCCATGCCCGGTGGATCGCATCAGACGGACGGCGCTGCGGCGTCCGCTAATCCCGGCGCCAACGCCTTCGCTTCCGGGAACAGCGCAAACCGCAGACCGACCAGGCCCATCAGCGCCTCGTCGCGCGCCTTGCAGGCGGCCACGCTGCCGACCCGGCCCAATGAGGTGTCCAGCCGTTCGCGTAGCGCCTCGGCCGCCACAATCGGCTTGCGTGCGGCGATCTGCCGCCGATAGTGCACGGCCACTTCCTCCAGGATGTGCTCGACCGCCTCACGGCTGCGCTCCGGCAGCTCCAGGCGGGCGCGGCGCAGCTGCAGGATGTTCAGGCCGATGCGCGCCTCGTTGAGCATGTCCACCGAGGCGATGTCGCTGCCTTCCGGGGTCGCCGCCAGGCGCGGTGCCAGCAGGCCGAGCAGATCCAGCATGCGCGCGGCGAAGCGCTGGCGATCCTGCTGGCCACGGCCTTCGGCCGCCTCGGCCAGCGTGGTCCAGCCCTGCCGTACCAGCCGGCGCGCGGTCCATTCGGCACCCACCGAGCGGAACAGCCGGGTCATCACCACCGCAAAGCCAATGCCGATGAACATCGCGATCGACGAGTTGGCGAAGGTCTGCACGTTGGCACTGTAGGTGTTCTGCAGGCTGAGCAGCGCAGCCAGGTTGACCGTCAGCGGCAGCGCGAACAGCGCGCTCTTCGGGTGGTGCAGCAGCAGGCCCAACGGCAGGAACACCACTGCCAGCACCAGCGCCAGCAGGCCGAAGTCGTGCACGGCGGGGAACACGCCGAACAGGTACACGCCGGCGACCAGCGAAGCCACCATCGCCCACACCAGGAACGAGACCATGCTCGGCGCCGGGTCGTCCTGTGCCGCGAAGAACGCGGCGGTCACCGCGGCCATCATCGCGCCGTTGCCACCGCCCTCCCAGCCCAGGCCGATCCACAGCACGCAGTAGCTCATCAGCGCCACGCCGGCGCTGAGCGCGGAGAACAGTGCCATGCCGTAGTCGACGTGCTTGTCGGTGGCGGCGCGTTCGGTGCGGATGCGGTAGTGCGCACGGTCCAGCGGCGCGGTGCCCTGGTCGATCGCGTGCTGCAGGGTGCGGCAGTCCTGCCACAGGTCCACCAGCTCCTCCAGGCGCAGCAGCAGGCTGGCCAGCTGCAGGTGCTGCAGATCGCGGTCCACCTGTGGCTTCAGCGCACTGATGCGTGCGCGCAGGCGCGCGTAGTCGCTGGCACTGGACGGCGTGTCGATCCAGTCGTGGATGTCATCGACCAGCGTCGGCAGGCCCTCGGGCAGGGTCTGTCCATCGCTGCGCAGCGCACTGAGGCGGTCGGCGATCGATGACAGCACCGGCAGCAGCAACAGCATGCGTTCGCGCAGGCGCTCCATCGAGACGGCCGCGCCGGCATGGCGTGGGTCATCGCGGCGCAGGAACTCGATCAGCGCCTCGAACTGCACCAGGTCGGCGGCCAGCCGGTTGCGTGGGGCATGCGCGCGGCCGCGCTCGAGGATCTGCCGGCACCACTGCGCCGCGTCCTCCATCCAGTTGCCGATGCGCGCGCCGAGCATCGGCCGCACCGAGGCCGGGAACAGCAGCGAGGCGAACAGCACCGCTACCACTGTACCGAGGATGATCTCCTCGCTGCGAGCCACCACGGTGTCGAAGATGGTCTCCGGCGAGGTCACCGCCGGGAAACCGATGAATGCAGTGGTGTAGCCGGCCAGCAGGAACGCGTAGCCACGCGGGCCACGGTTGAGCAGGGCCAGGAACAGGCAGCCGGCCAGCCAGATCGACATCGCTGCGCTCAGCACCAGCGGTGTTTCCACCAGGGCGGGCAACATCAGCAGGGTGGCCAGGCCGGCAGCCAGGGTGCCGAGGATGCGGTACACGCCCTTGGCCCGGGTCGGGCCCAGCAGCGGCTGGCTGACGATGTACACCGTGCCCATCGCCCAGTACGGGCGCGACAGGTTGCCGGCCATGGCGATATACAGCGCGACGATCGCTGCCAGGTAGGTCTTGATCGAGAACAGCCAGGCCTGGCGGTCGGTCAGCCCGTTCATCGCTTACCTCGCCGCCGTCGGCGCAGACGCAGACGCGGCACTGTCCTGCCAGCCACCGCCCAGTACCAGGAACAGGTGGATCTGGTCGCGCGAGACCTGGGCTTCGGCCGCGGCCAGGGTGGCATCGCTGCTGGCCAGGCTGCGGTCGGCATCCAGGCTGGACAGGTACGGCGTGCGGCCACCCTGGTACAGCCGGCGGTTCTGCTCTGCGGCCATCGCAGCCTGCTCCTGCGCCACGCGCAACGACTGCAGGCGGCGCAGATCCTGCGCATAGCGGTCCAGTGCGGTCTGTGTTTCGCGCAGTGCCTGCAGCACGGCATGGTCGAACTCGGCCAGCGCGGCATCGGCGCCAGCCTCGGCGGCATGGATGCGTGCATGCGTGCCCGAGGACGGCAGCGTCCACGAGATCAGCGGGCCGAACGACCACTGCTGGGTCATCGGCTGGCCGAAGTCTTCCAGCAGGCCGGCGGCGCCGACCGAGGCGCCCAGGCGGATGTCCGGGTACAGCTCGGCAGTGGCGACACCAATCCGCGCGGTGGCCGAGGCCAGCTTGCGTTCGGCCTGGCGGATGTCGGGACGGCGCTGCAACAGCGCGCGGCCATCACCGACCGGCAGCGGCTGGGCAAGGGTGGGTGCGTGCGCGCAGTCGATCACCCCGGCCGGCAGCTGGCCCGGGGTCTGCCCAAGCAGTGCCGCCAGCGAATAGGCGGCGGCCGAACGCTGCGCCTGCAGCGGGGGCAATGCGGCTTCCAGCAGCGCGACCTGGGCATTGGCGCGCGCCAGTTCCGGCGGCGTGCCGCGGCCTGCGTTGATCAACCGCTGGGTGACCGAACGGCTGCGCTGCTGCAGCTGCAGGGAATGCTCGGCTACGTGCAGTTCGTGGTTGGCGTGGCAGATCTCCAGGTAGCTGTCGGCCACCTCGGCCACCACGCTCACCTGGGCCAGGTCACGTGCAGCGGCCACCGACTGTTCGTCGGCGCGGGCTGCTTCGGCACCGCGCTTGAGCTTGCCGAACAGGTCGAACTGGTAGCTCACCGCGAACTTGCCGTCGGCCAGGTTGATCACCGGCAGCTCGTGCTCCTGCAGGAACGACTCGGCCGACAACTGTGCGCGGCTGACGCCGGCTTCGGCCTCGTACTCGAAGCCACCGGCGTCCATCGCCTGCTCGTACACCGCAGCAGCGCGGCGCAGATGCGCGTCGGCTGCCTTCAGTTCGACGTTGTCGCGCAGCGCCTGGGTGATCAGCCCATCCAGCACCGGGTCGTTGTACAGCGACCACCAGCGTGCCGGCAGTGCCTGGTTGGCAGCCACTTCGGGGTTGTGGGTATCGATGAACGCGGCATTCGCTTGCGGCCGCTTGAACGCCGAGCCCTCGGGCAATGCGTAATCCGGGCCGACGGTTCTGCACGCAGCCAGGCTGGCCAGCGCGACGATCAGGCCAAGGCGGGGCAGGGCGGCGTTCACAGGCCCGCCTGTGTCGGCGCAGCGCCGGCCTTCTTGTTCTGCACGTGGCGGCCGGTATCCACGGTCACCGTGGCGGTGCGCCCGGCGATCAGCTCCACGCCGGCAGGCACCTCGTCGATGGCGATGCGCACCGGGATGCGTTGCGCCAGCCGCACCCAGTCGAAGGCCGGGGTCACGTTCGGCAGCAGGGTGCTGCCATTGCTGCGGTAGCGATCCTCGATGCCGGCGGCGATGCTTTCGACATGGCCGTGCAGAGGGGTGTCCTCGCCCATCAGGCGGATGTCCACGCGCTGCCCCGGGGCCACGCCGCGCAGGCGGGTTTCCTCGAAGTAGCCATCGATGCGGAACGAACCGGTATCCAGCAGCGCCAGCACCGGCTTGCCGGCCACCACGTAGTCGCCCACGCGCATGGTGCGGTCGTTGACCCGGCCATTGGCCGGTGCACGTACTTCGGTGCGGGCCAGGTTGAGTTCGGCCAGGTCGACCGCGGCCTGTGCGGTGGCCAATGCGGCCTGTGCGGCCTGCAGCTTGGCCCGGCGGACTTCGGCGTCCTCGGCGGCCACCAGATCCTGCAGGCTGCGGTCGCGTCCGATCTCACGGCGCAGCTGCGCGACCGATGCCTGGCGTTCGGCCAGGCTGGCGCGGCTCTGCTCCAGCGCGATGCGGTAGCGTGCGCGATCGATCACGAACAGCAGGTCGCCCTTTTTCACGGCCTGGTTGTCGGCTACCTGCACCGTTTCGACCAGGCCGGACACATCCGGCGCCACCTGCACCACGTCGGCGCCGACGTGGGCGTCGCGGGTCCACGGCTCATCCATGTAGTAGACCCACAGCTGGCGCAGCACCAGCAGGGCGACGATCACGGCTGCGCAGGTAAGCAGCACCGGCAGGGTCTTCTTCACGATCTTGTTCACGATTGCATCCAACGCAGGAGGTGGAACAGCAGGCCCAGCACGATCCCGTACAAGGCCAGGTTGAACAGCGCCGGGTGCCATACGTGGCGATAGGCACCGGCACGCTGCAGCAGCGCGTGCAGGCCGCTGTTGACCAGGTAGGCCAACACCATCAACCCGAGCAGGGTCGGGACGAACACTCCGTGGAGACTGAATTCACCGGGCATCGGTAGGGGCGGGGACGGTAGGGGAAGGGGAGGTGGAACAGGACAACGGCAACGGGCAAAAGCCGCTGGCGCATGCACGGCAGCGGCGGTATTCACCGACAACGGGCTTACGTGATGCGGTCGGCAGCCTCGGCCAGCAGGCGCCATGCCTTCAGCACGGCATGCAGTTCATCCATGGAAAGCTCGCCGAACACGTCCTGGCGCAGGCCGATCAACTGGTCTTCCAGTTCGCGCACCAATGCCTGGCCTTCCTCGGTCAGCCACAGCAGGTTGGCGCGGCGGTCGCTGGCATCGCATTCGCGGCGGACCAGCCCACTGGCGCAGAGCTTGTCCAGCAGGCGCACCAGGGAAGGGCCTTCCATGCCCAGCTGCTGCGCCAGCGCGACCTGGCGGATGCCACCGCCGGAGCGGCCGATCATCAGCAGGGGCATGGTGCAGGCGGTGGAGATGCCGTAGCTGCCCAACCGGCTGTCGGCCAGGCGCTGCCACTGCCGCCCTGCGTACAGCAGGCCGGAGCTGAGCTGCATCTGCAGCACGGTGCGCTCGTCGAGGGGGCGGTCCATAAGTAATAGATAGGATACTACTAATTTCATTCCTATCAATAGGTTTTGCTGAATGGGTGGGGTGTACTGAGGAAAGCGTTGCGCCACGTTGTTACGGCTGGGGCAGCGCGGGTCGGACGGTGCAGGACACGCCGCAAGTACGTCCCTGTAGGCTCGGCCGCGGCATCCATGCCGCGGACGGTCCTGCACCGCCCGACCCGCGCTGCGCTCCCATCACCCCGCGGGCGCGGAGGGTTGGCGCTTCAAGAACAAGAGCGGTAGCGCCGGGCCATGCCCGGCGGCTCCTGGTGGCACCCGCTCCGCTCGCCGGGCATGGCCCGGCGCTACCAGAGCACTCTCCGAAGCCATGAACCCCAGCATTTGACTCCGCTTTCGGGCGGACCGGCCGCGCCCGCAGGAAACCGTCAGGGAGCGGGAAGGGCGGCAGGGCAGGACCGTGAGGCGCATGGATGCGCCGACCGAGCCCCCATGGATGGGTTTACGGCGTGTCCTGCCCTGCCGCCCTTCCCGCTCCAGATCGATAGCAATCCGGCGTCGGGCGGCCTCCCGATGAACCGTCCCCAGAGGACGACCCACCCCCCGGTCGGGTACGATGCTCGCCCCCCGTTCGGGCGCTGTATGCAATGAGCAAGAACAACGAAAAGGCCGCCCCGCAGGGCGACGTGACCCAGGTCCAGGCCGAGGATGCCGTGCGCACCCTGCTGCGTTGGGCCGGTGAGGACCCGACCCGCGAAGGCCTGCTGGATACCCCGCGCCGCGTGGCCGAAGCCTATGGCGACTGGTTCAGCGGCTACCGCGACGACCCGCGCGCCTACATGGAACGCACCTTCGAGGAAGTGGCCGGCTACGACGAGCTGATCGTCCTGCGCGACATCGAATACGAAAGCCACTGCGAGCACCACATGGCGCCGATCATCGGCCGCGTGCACGTCGGCTACCTGCCGGCCGGCAAGGTGGTGGGCATCAGCAAGCTGGCACGCGTGGTCGAAGCCTACGCCCGCCGCTTCCAGGTGCAGGAAAAGATGACCGCGCAGATCGCCCAGTGCATCCAGGACGTGCTGCAGCCGGTCGGTGTCGGCGTCGTTGTCGAAGGCGCCCACGAGTGCATGACCACCCGCGGCATCCACAAGCGCGGCGTCAGCATGGTCACCTCGAAGATGCTGGGCAGCTTCCGCGAGGACGCCCGCACCCGCGCCGAGTTCCTGCGCTTCATCGAAGTGGGCGGCAAGCGCTGAGCGCCGTCGCCTCCCGGTGGCGGCCGCGCGTGGCCGCCGCTTTCGCCGTGCCTGCGCCGCGCCTTTGCGCGCGCGCTGGCCGCCGCGCCCTTCCGACCGATCTCGCTGCATGAAGCACCGCGAACGCATCACCCGTTATCGCCACCTGCGCGAACAGCCGCAATGGAAGCTGCTCGCCGCCGACCACGCACCGGAAATCATCGGCCTGCTGCAGGGCCTGCTGATGGACGGCGATCGCACGTTGCCGGCATCGGTTCTCAATGAGCGCCTGCAGCGTGCGCTGGACCAGCTCAACGGCGACGAGTTGTCGCGCGAGCTGCCGCGTACCGCGCAGGCCTACGTCGCCCATTGGCTCGCGCAGGGCTGGCTGGAACGCCGGCTGCCTGAAGGCGCCGACCAGGAGCAGTACGAGCTCTCGACCCAGGCGCTGCAGGCGATCCGTTTCGCCGACAGCATGGAGCAGGCCCGCGTGGCCGCCACCGAGAGCCGTCTGGCACTGGTGATCGAACAGCTGTCGCAGCTGGCCGCACAGACCGAGGCCGACCCGGACGCACGCCTGTCCGCATTGCGCGACGAGCGCGACCGCATCGATGCCGAGATCGCCCGTGTCAGCGCTGGCCGTGTGACGGCCCTGGACGGCAAGCGCGCGCTGGAACGTACGCGCCAGATCATCGGCCTGGCCGACGAGTTGACCGAAGACTTCCGCCGCGTGCGCGACGACTTTGAACAGCTCAACCGTGATTTCCGCGAACGCATCATCGATGACGAAGGCGAGCGCGGCGACGTGCTGTCCAAGCTGTTCGAAGGCGTGGACGTGATCGGCGAGAGCGACGCGGGGCGTAGTTTCCAGGCGTTCTGGCGCCTGCTCAACGACGCCGAACAGAGCGCCCAGCTCGATGCCGCGCTGGAGACGCTGCTGGCCCGTGGCTTCGCCCGGCGGCTGGATCGCAACGAGCGCAACTTCCTGCGCGGCTTCACCAGCACCATGCTCGAGCGTGGTGGCCAGGTGCATGACGTGCTGCAGAACTTCGCGCGCAGCCTGCGTGGTTTCGTGCAGAGCCGCGGCTACCTGGAACAGCGCCGCCTCAACCAGCTGTTGAAGCAGGCGCAGTCCGAAGCACTGGCACTGCGCGATGACTTCCCGGCGCAGCGCGCCATTGGCCGCGACCTGCAGCTGACCACCAGCCGCCTGCGTTCGTGGTCGCAGTGGAAGCTGCACGACCCGCGCAGCGCGCAGGTCGATGGCAACGTCGAATACAACGATGCGGCCAGCATCAGCCTGGAAAGCGTGGGCGATCTGGTGGCGTCGTCGGAAATCGATTTCCGCACCCTGCGCCGCGACCTGCACGACCTGCTCGACAGGCAGCCGAAACTCAGCATCGCCCAGGCCCTGTCGCAGCGCGAAGCGCCGCAGGGGTTGGGCAGTGTCATCGGCTACCTCTCGCTGGGCACGCGCTTTGGCAGCGTGATCGCCGGCGAACAGGAGCTTGCCGAATGGCGAGGTGGCGACGGGCAGATCCGTCGTGCCCGCATCCCGCTGGTTTGGTTTACCCAGGAGAGACGCCATGAGCTGGCATGAAGACCCCATCGACGCACCGCATGCCGACCTGGCCGAAGACGCTTACCAGGCCGAACCGGTGGCGACCGTGGCCCAGCCCCGCCGCGGCAACGACGTCTACTACATGGGCGATACCGGCCGCCTGCCGCTGGATGCGCGCCGCGCGCTGTGCCAGCTGCTGATCGGCCCCAGCATCGACCAGCTGCGTCACGCCAAGCTGTGGCCGGCACTGATCCGCAGCGAAGCCGGTATCCGTTCGGCGCTGTCGGACCTGTTCCTGGAACTGGTGCTCGACCGTGACAGTGGCGTGGCGTTCACCCGCCAGGCCGACACCGAAGATGTCGATGCACCGGTACTGCTGCGCACCTCGCCGCTGACCTTCATCGATTCGGTGCTGCTGCTGTACCTGCGCCAGCAGCTGGGCGAAGCCGATGCGCGTGGCAACCGCGCCGTGGTCGCCGATGCTGAAATGGCCGAAGCACTGGCCATCTACGAAAAGAACCTGTCCACCGACCGCGCCGGCTTCAACCGCCGTGTCGCCTCGGCGGTGCAGAAGATGAAGGACAACCACATCCTGACCCGCCTCGGCGGCCAGGAAGATCGCCACGAAGTCTCGCCGGCGTTGAAGCTGCTGTTCTCCGCCGAAGACGTATCCCAGCTGTCGGCGGTTTACCGCCAGCTGCGCGAAACCCCGGCCGCTGAAGCCTGAGAGACCCGAGCACCGCATGGCCATTTCCAAGCACACTCCCGCCCTGTTCAACGAAGGCCTGCCGGACCCGCGCCTGCAGCAGTTCCGCATGCGCCGCCTGCAGGTGCACAACTGGGGCACCTTCAACGGCCTGACCGAAGTGCCGATCGCCGAGCGCGGCTTCCTGTTCGTCGGCCGCTCCGGTTCGGGCAAGTCGACCCTGCTCGATGCCATGTCCGCCCTGCTGACGCCACCGGCCATCGTCGACTTCAACGCCGCAGCGCGTGAAGCCGAACGCAGCGGCCGCGACCGCAACCTGGTGTCCTACGTGCGCGGCGCGTGGGCCGACCAGCAGGACAGTGGCACCGGTGAAATCGCCACCCAGTACCTGCGCAAGGGCGCGACCTGGACCGCGCTGGTGCTGGAGTACCGCGCCGGCGATGGCCGCGTGGTCAGCCTGGTACGCCTGCTCTGGATTGCCGGCAGCAGCACCTCCGCCGGTGACGTGCGCAAGCACTACATGATTGCCGAACGTCCGTTCGACATCGCCAAGGATCTGGGCGGCTTCGATCTGGACCTGCGCAAGCTCAAGCAGAAGTTGGCCGACGTCCATCACTTCGACACGTTCTCCGGCTATGCCGAACGCTTCCGCCACCTGCTCGGCATCGACAACGAGATGGCGCTGCGGCTGCTGCACAAGACGCAGTCGGCGAAGAACCTGGGTGACCTGAACGTCTTCCTGCGCGACTTCATGCTCGACACGCCGAAGACCTTCGACGCTGCCGAACGACTGGTCAGCGATTTCGCCGAACTCGATGGCGCACACCAGGCCGTGGTCACCGCGCGGCGTCAGGTCGAAACCCTGCAGCCGGCGCGCGAGCACTATGGCGATCTGCAGGCGATGAGTCGCCGTCGCGGCGACGACGAAGCGCTCAAGCTCGGCATCGACAGCTTCCGCGAAAGCCGCCGCCAGTTGCTGATCGAAGCACGCCTGCGCGAGATGGACACGCGCGATCGTGGCCTGCTGGGCGAAGAAGCGCAGCGTCGAGCGGCGCTGGACAACCACACCGAACGACTGGCCGAGCTGGAACTGCAGCGCCGCCAGCAGGGTGGTGAGCGCATCGAGGAACTGGAACGCGAGCAGGGCCGCGCCGAAGCCGAACGTGATCGCCGCCTGGCCAAGCAGGCGCAGGCGCGTGACGCCGCACAGAAGCTGCAGGCCGCGCTGCCCGAGGATGCACATGGCTTCGCCGAGCTGGTGGAGCAGGCGCAGTCCGAACTGGAAGACCGTCAGCGTGCGTCGAGCGCCCTGGACGACGCCATCAGCGAACGGTTGGGCGGCAAGCGCGACGACGAGCGACGCTTCTCCGAAGTGCGTGGCGAACTGGAGGCGATGCAGCGCACACCCTCCAGCATTCCTGCGCCGATGCAGAAGCTGCGCGCACGCCTGGCCGAAGAAACCGGCATCTCCGAAGCGGCCCTGCCGTTCGTCGGCGAACTGATCCAGGTCCGCTCGGAAGAGCAGAGCTGGCAGGGCGCGATCGAGCGCGTGCTCGGTGGTTTCGCGCAATCGCTGCTGGTCGATGACAAGCACTACAACGACGTCGCCGAGTGGGTGAACCGCACCCACCTGGGGATGCGCTTCACCTACTACCGCGTGCGTCGCAATGATGATGCGTTCGCCCGCGAACCGTCCGCCAAGTCGCTGCTGCACAAGCTGGAACTGCGCGATCACGTGTTCGAAAGCTGGCTGCGCCGCGAGCTGGGCAAGCGCTTCGACTACGAGTGCGTGGACGCCAAGCAGCTGCGCAACGTCGACCGCGGCATCACCCGCGAAGGCCAGGTCAAGCATCCGGGCGATCGTTTCGAGAAGGACGACCGCAGTGCGGTCAATGATCGCCGCCGCTGGCTGCTGGGCTTCAGCAACCGCGACAAGCTGGCCGTCTTCGAGAAGGAAGCCCAGGAGCTGGCCGCCCGTATCGCCAGCTGCGATACCGACATCGCGCGCCTGCGCAGCCAGCGTGACCGCGACAACGAACGTCGCCTGGCCTGCCACCAGCTGGTGGGCATCAGCTGGAACGAAATCGACGTCGCCGCGCCGCAGCAGCGCCTGGCCGACATCGAGGCCAGCCTGCACGCCCTGCGCGAAGGCAATGCCGACCTGGCCAGGATCGCCCAGCAGATCGACGCCACCCGCGCCGATATCGAGCAGGCCCGCCGCACTTACGAAGACACCCGCGTCGAGCGCGGCCAGCTGGTGCGCGAACGCGACCGCCTGGACCGTGCCCGCCAGCAGAGCCGTGCACTGGTCCTGCCAGCGCTGGCCGAAGACCAGGAGGCCGGCCTGGCCGAGCGCCTGCAGGAGCAGGGCCCGCTCAGCCTGGAAACGCTGGAAGCGCACATGCGCCAGGTCAGCAACGCGCTGAACGAACAGCTCTCGTCTTCGCAGCAGGACGTCAACCGCATCGAGAACCTGCTGCTGGGCTGCTTCCGTCGCTTCATCCAGCAGTGGCCGGAAGAATCGGGCGACTTCACCGTGTCGGTGGCCTCGGCCGAGGATTTCCTCGCTCGCCTCGAACGCCTTGAACGCGATGGCCTGCCGCAGCACGAAGAACGCTTCTTCGACCTGCTGCAGAACCAGAGCAAGAACAACCTGCTCGCGCTGCAGCGTCACAGCGCGGAGGCCCGCAAGTCGATCGGCCAGCGCCTGGACGAAGTCAACGCCAGCCTGGAGCAGGTGCCTTTCAACCGTGGCACCCTGCTGACCATCGAACTGAACGACCGGCGCCTGCCGGAAGTGCAGGAGTTCCACCAGCAGCTGCGCGAGGTGTTGTCGCAGCAGCAGACCGAGCAGCGCGACCTGGCGGAAACGCAGTTCACCGTCCTGCGCCAGCTGGTCAACCGCCTCGGCTCGCAGGAAGGCGAAGACAAGCGCTGGCGCGAAGTGGTGCTGGACGTACGCCTGCACGTGGAGTTCATCGGCGTGGAGCTGGATGTGGAAACGCGCCAGCAGGTCGAGATCTACCGCAGCGGCGCCGGCAAATCCGGTGGCCAGCGGCAGAAGCTGGCCACCACCTGCCTGGCGGCGGCGCTGCGCTACCAGCTCGGCGGCGCCGACAGCCAGCTGCCCAGCTACGCCGCAGTCGTGCTCGACGAAGCCTTCGACAAGGCCGACAACGAGTTCACCGCGCTGGCGATGAACATCTTCGACAACTTCGGTTTCCAGATGGTGGTGGCCACCCCGCTGAAATCGGTGATGACGCTGGAACCGTTCATCGGTGGCGCCTGCTTCGTCGAGATCAGTGGCCGCCACGATTCGGGCGTGCTGCTCATCGAGTACGACGAAGAAGGCAAGCGCCTGAAGCTGCCGGAGCGCAGCCGCCAGCAGGCCGACGAACCGGAAGAAGCCGAAGCCTGACCGCTCTGGAAACGCTGTGCCAACCAAGGTTGGCACCTACCGGGTCATGAACCCCGATAGTGGTGGTGCCGGCCGCTGGCCGGCAACCGCCTTTACGCACTGCGGAACGTATCCCACGCCATCCGCGCGATCAGCACCACCACCAGGCCCACGAACAATTTGCGGATGAACGGCGTGCCGCCCTTCAGCGCCAACCGCGTGCCCACCACCGAACCGATGATGTTGGCCGCCGCCATCGGCAGCGCGAACAGCCACAGGATGTTGCCGGTCGGTACGAAGAACGAGATCGCCGCCACGTTCGTCGCCAGGTTCACCACCTTCGACGCGGCCGACGCGCGCAGGAAGTCCAGCCCGAAGAAGCGCACGAACAGGAAGATCAGGAAGCTGCCGGTGCCGGGCCCGAAGAAGCCATCGTAGAAGCCGATCGCCGCACCGATCGCCAGCGCGATCACCAGCTCGCGGCGGCCGATGTCCTGCGGCCGGTGCAGCGCGCCGAAGTCCTTCTTCCACAGCGTGTAGGCCAGCATCGCCACCAGCAGCACCAGCACCAGCGGCCGCACTGCGTCCTTGGGCAACAGGCTGACCGCCGTAGCGCCCAGGAAGGAGAACACGAAGGCCGTACCGGCGGCGAACAGCACCGGCTTCCACGGGAAGCGCACGTTGCGCGCATAGCGCCATGCCGCTGCGCCGGTGCCGAACATCGAGCTGAACTTGTTGGTGCCAAACAGCATCGCGGGGGTCTGCTGCGGCAGTACCGTGAACAGGCCCGGCAGCTGCACCAGTCCGCCGCCGCCCACGGCCGCATCGACCAGGCCGGCAATGAAGGCGATCACCACCAGCCACCACAACTCAGGAGGAATCAGTTCCAGCACGGCGATCGATCGAAGTGGGGGCGCGACAGCATACGCCTGTCACATTGCCGCCGCCCACGCGACAATACCCGCATGAGCCGAACCGCCCCCGATCCCTGTCCCTGTGGCCTGGCCGCCGACTACGCTGCCTGCTGCGGGCGCTTCCATGCCGGCGCCGCCGCGCCGGATGCCGAGCGCCTGATGCGCTCGCGCTACAGCGCCTATGTGCGCCACCTGTCGGACTACCTGCGTGCCACCTGGCACCCGGACACCCGTCCGGCAGAACTGTCGCTCGATGATGCCCCCGGCCAGCGTACCCAATGGCTGGGCCTGACCGTGCAGGACCACCAGGTGACTGGCAGCGACAGCGCCGAGGTCCGCTTCACCGCCCGTTACCGCGTCGGTGGCGGCAGCGCGGTGAAAATGACCGAGCACAGCCGCTTCCTGCGGGTCGAGGGTCGCTGGTACTACCTCGACGCCGTCTGAGCGTGGCTGCCGCGCACGGCCAGCACGCGCTGGCCGCCATGCGCGCACACGCGGTTGCGGCCTTCCTCCTTGGCCGCATACAGCGCCTGGTCGGCCGCTTTGACCACCCCGGCAGGGCGCCGATCGACCCGGCTGTCGGCCAGGCCGATGCTGACGGTTACCTGCACCACCGCACCGCCACCGCCGCGCCCGCGCTGCTGCTGGCCGAGCGTATCGTCGCGGGTGCGCGTGCTGCGGTCGCGCAGTTGCATGCGGCTCTGCTCGATGCCCTGTCGCAGCGCCTCCACCGCATCCACGCAGGCCGATGCCGGGCGGTCGAGGAAAACCACGGCGAATTCCTCGCCGCCATAACGGAACGCACGGCCGCCGTCGCCCACCCGCGACAACCGTGAGGCCACCAGTTTCAGCACGTCATCGCCGGTGTCGTGGCCGTGGGTGTCGTTGAATTTCTTGAAATGATCCACATCGATCATCGCGATGCTGTAAGTGCCGGTGGCGCGCTTGAGGGTCTCGTTGAACGCACGGCGACCGGGCAGGCCGGTCAGCTCGTCGCCGAAGGCCATGTGGAAGGACTCCTGTAGGGTCGCGCCCAGCATCAGCAGCAGTGCCGCTACGCTCAGCGCCGGCAGCAGTGCCGGCTGCAGGAAGATCCGCGGCAGCATCCACCACAGGCACAGCAGGGCCAGCAGCATCGCCGTATGCAGCGGCCGCGGCTGGCGCCACGCCTGCCATCCCAGCGCAGCGGTGGCCAGCAGGAACAGCACGGCAGGCAGCTGCGCCAGCGCGTTCCAGTCGCTCGGTATCCAGAGGAAGTGCCGGTTCGACAGCAGGTCGTGCATGCCCTGCGGCTGCTGTACGGCAAGCAGGATGAAGATCGCCACCGCAACACCACTGATCGTGGCCCTCAGCAGCAGGTCCTGGCGGCGGCGGCCACGTTCGGGCCACAACGCATGGACGGCGAACAGCAACGGCAGCCAGGTCGAGATCGCGTGGAAGCGCAGTGGCGTCAACGCCGTCACCCGGCCCTCGCGCAGGTAGTGCCCAAGGTCCTGGTGCAGCACCGCGAAGGCCAGCGCCACCAGCAGCAACAGGCACAGCGTGCGCACCTGGTTGTACAGCAGCGCCAGCCCTGCACCCAGGCAGGCCAGCAACCACGGCAGGATGCGCTGCCCGGCGCGGCCGACATCATCACTTTCCAGGCTCGCCCACAGCACCAGCGCGACCAGCACGGCGGGCAGCACGAACAGATAGTGCACAGGCTGTCGAAGCGGATGATGGGACACACGGAATTCCAGCGCGGTCACGACGCGGCCGCAGCACTGCCGTTAGCGGCGCAGCGGCGTCCTTCTTGAATACGCGCAGCCTGATGTGAACACCGCGGCACCGGGCCATGACATCGCGCTCACCGGCCGCGGTCGAAGCTGGTCGCATGGACAGCGTACCCGCCGCCGTCGCTGCCCCGCAGCGTGACCTCGCCCGCCACTTCACCCATGTGCGGGGGCGCAGCGTGCAGCTGGCCGCACCCCTCAGCCCGGAAGACGCCCTGCTGCAGAGCATGGCCGATGCCAGCCCGGCCAAGTGGCACCTGGCCCACACCACCTGGTTCTTCGAACGCTTCGTGCTGGCCAGCCAGCCCGGCTACACACCCTGGGATCCGGCTTGGGACTATCTGTTCAACAGTTACTACAAGAGTCTCGGCCCCGCCCACGCACGGCCTCAGCGCGGGTTGCTGTCGCGGCCCTCGCTGCAGCAGGTCCACGCCTACCGCCAGCATGTGGATGAGCAGGTGCTGGCAGGACTGCGCGATGGCGATCTCGGCAGCGACGCCCTGCAGCACCTGCAGCTCGGGTTGCAGCACGAACAACAGCACCAGGAGCTGCTGCTCACCGACATCAAGCATGCCTTCTGGTGCAATCCGCTACAGCCGCCGTACCGCGAAGACCTGCCCATCGCCGTCAGCGCCCTCGGCACGCAGGGTTGGGTCGAACAGGGCGAACGCATCGTCAGCATCGGTGCGTCCGCCTGGCCGCAGCACACGGCCTTCGCCTATGACAATGAATCGCCCGTGCATCGCGTGCTGCTTCCTGCGCATGCCATCGCCGAACGCCCGCTCAGCAACGCCGAGTACCGCGCCTTCATCGACGCCGGCGGCTACCGCGATCCGCGCTGGTGGCTGAGCGAAGGCTGGGCGCTGCGCGAGGCCGAGCAGTGGCAGCATCCGCTGTACTGGGATGACGACCTGCTGCGCGAGTTCACCCTCGGTGGCTGGCGCGAGCTCGATCCGCATGCGCCGGTCTGTCATCTCAGTTACTACGAAGCCGATGCCTGCGCACGCTGGGCCGGCGCCCGCCTGCCCACCGAATTCGAATGGGAAGCGGTCGCCGCCTCGCAGCCGGTCGAAGGCCACTTCGCCGATGACGACCATCTGCACCCGATGGCAGGGCAGGGCGACGGACTGCGCCAGTTGTTCGGCGACGTGTGGGAATGGACCAGCAGCGCCTATGGCGCCTATCCCGGCTTCCGTCCCTTCGCCGGCAACCTCGGCGAATACAACGGCAAATTCATGTGTGGCCAGTGGGTCCTGCGCGGTGGCAGCTGCGCCACGCCGCGCGGCCATGTACGGGCCAGCTACCGCAACTTCTTCATGCCACCGGCGCGTTGGCAGTTCTCAGGCCTGCGCCTGGCAAGGGATCTTTCATGAGTACCGTCCAGGATGCGCTGCAGGCGCTGACCGACCTTACCCCCGGCCGCCAGCAGATCCTTGCCGACGCCGTGGCGGGGTTGTCGCACGCCTCACGGCAGCTGCCTTCCAAGTACTTCTACGACGCACGCGGCTCGCGCTTGTTCGAGCAGATCACCCACACCCGCGAGTACTACCCCACACGCACCGAACTGGCCCTGCTGGATCGGGTGTTGCCGGAGATCGCGCAGGCGGTGGGGCCGCGCGTGCATGTGGTCGAACTGGGCAGCGGCAGCGGCCGCAAGACCGCGCGCCTGCTGGCTGCCCTGCAGGACCCGGTGGCCTACACACCCATCGAGATCTCGCGCGCGGCGTTGCTGTCCAGCATCGACCACCTGGCCCCGGCGCTGCCGGACGTGGAAATGCTGCCGGTGTGTGCCGACTTCACCCGCCCTGTGCAGGTCCCCGCGTCCGAGCGGCCTGCCGCGCGCCGGCTGCTGTTCTTCCCGGGCTCCACGCTGGGCAACTTCGCCGATGAGGATGCGATCGCGCTGCTGCGCGCAATGCGCCAGACCATGGGCAAGCACGGCCTGGCCCTGGTCGGCATCGATCTGCACAAGGACCCGGCACTGATCGAGGCCGCCTACAACGACGCCGACGGTGTCACCGCCGCCTTCACCCTGAACCTGCTGGCGCGTCTCAACCGCGAGGTCGGCAGCGATTTCGATCTCGACGGTTTCCGTCACCGGGCCCGTTACAGCACCGCACGCCTGCGCATCGAAACCGATCTGGTCAGCCAGCGCGAGCAGGACGTGCATCTCGACGGCCGTACCTTCCACTTCAGCGCTGGCGAACCGATCCGCGTGGAGTACAGCCACAAGTACACCGATGCCAGCTTCGGCCACCTGCTGCAGCAGGCAGGGCTGGAGGTGGCGGCATCCTGGAACGCGGACGATCCCGCCTATGGCCTGCGCCTCCTGCGCCCCTCACCCTAGGCACAGGTAGTACCGGCCGCTGGCCGGCAATCTGGACCAACCTTGTCGCCCCTCCGCGTTACCATGGCTGCAGCACCGGCAACACGGAGGACGCCATGCCCATTCTGACCACGCTCGGCCTGGCCGCCGCGCTTGCCATGCCAGCGGCCGCGCCGCCGGCAGCAGCGGCAACCGCTGATCCCGCGTTTGCCCGCTGCATGGCGGGCCTGCAGGCGACGGCTGCCAGCCAGGGCATTGCCGCTGACCGCTTAAATGCGATCACCGCCGGACTGCAGCCCGACCCTACCGTGCTGCCGCTGCTCGATGCGCAGCCGGAGTTCACCACGCCGATCTGGGACTACCTGGCCGCACTGGTCGATCGCCAGCGCGTGGACGACGGTCGCGCCATGCTGCAGCAGCACCGTGAGCTGCTTCAGCGCGTATCGGCGCAGTACGGCGTCGATCCAGTCACCATCGTCGCCGTATGGGGTGTGGAGAGCGACTACGGCCGCGTGTTCGGCAAACGCCCACTGCTGCAGTCGCTGGCCACGCTCTCCTGTGCCGGCCGCCGGCAACCCTTCTTCCGCGGCGAACTGCTGGCGCTGATCAAGCTCATCGACCAGGGTGACCTGCAGGCGCAGGGCCTGACCGGTTCCTGGGCCGGTGCCTTCGGCCACACCCAGTTCATGCCCAGCACTTACGCACGCATTGCCGTTGATGGTGATGGCGACGGTCGCCGCGATCTGGTCGGCAGCATTCCCGATGCATTGGCTTCCACCGCCAACTATCTGAAGCGTGCCGGCTGGCGAACCGGCGAACCTTGGGGCATGGAAGTCCGTGTCCCCGCCGGTTTCAACGCCAGCCAGTCGGGACGCACCCAGCGCCGGTCACTGGCCGACTGGCGCGCACTGGGCGTGACCGGCCTGGACGGCAGCGCGCTGGCACCGTCCGGCCTGCCCGCCGATGCCCGCGCCGCGCTGCTGTTGCCGTCCGGGACAAAAGGCCCGGCGCTGCTGGTGTTCCGCAATTACGACGCGATCTACAGTTACAACGCGGCCGAGAGCTATGCGCTGGCCATCGCCACCCTGGCCGACCGCCTGCGTGGCAGCAACGGCCTGGTCACCGCCTGGCCAACCGATGATCCTGGCCTTGGCCGCGACGAGCGCCGCCAGCTGCAGACCCTGCTGCTCGCGCGCGGCCATGACATCGGCGCCGCCGATGGCATGATCGGTACCGCCAGTCGTCGTGCCATCCAGGTCGAGCAGCGTCGGCTCGGGTGGGCCGACGCCGACGGTCGCGCCGGCCAGCGCATCCTGCGCGCGCTGCAGGCACAACCGCAGGCACAGGCGCCAGCCGCGCCGACCCGCTTCAGCCTTCCCAACAACTACAGTGCCGTGCAGTCGCCGGCCATCCGGAGTCGATCCAGCGTGCAACAGATCCAGGGTGTCAGCAGTGGCCAGTTCCAGGGACTCGACGCCTGGCTGGTGGAAACTCCCCAGGCCACCGCCGCGATCAGCGTGTTCGGCGGCCAACTCCTCTCGTTCGTGCCCAAGGGCCAGCCCGATCTGATGTGGCTCTCGCCCAAGCGTGCCGCGCTGCCCACGCCGATCCGTGGCGGCAGCCCGGTGTGCTGGCCCTACTTCGGCCGCCAGGGGCAGGGCGACGACGTGCCCGCCCACGGTTTCGTGCGCACCTTGCCCTGGGAACTGCAGCAGGCGCGCCGGCTCGACGATGGCAGCATCGAGCTGACCCTGGCCCCGCCGGCGTTGGACAACCTCGGCCTGCGCCTGACCATGACCGTCCGTGTCGGCCGTGAACTGCGCCAGCAGCTGGTCACCGAGAACACCGGCAAGGCTCCGGCCACCATCACCCAGGCGCTGCACAACTACTTCCGTGTCGGTGACGCCAGCAAGGTCGATGTCGACGGCGTCGACGGCCTGGACTACCTCGACAAGTTCGAGAACTACGCCCAGCCGCGCCGCCAGCAGGGCCCCTGGTCGCTGCGCGATCCGCGTGACCCGGGCCGCAGCGACCGCATCTACACCCAGGCCGGCGGACACTATGTGCTGCGCGACCCGGTGCTCAAGCGCCGCATCGACCTCCGTACCGAAGGCAGCCGCTCGCTGGTGGCATGGAACCCTGGCGCCGAAGGTGCCGCCAGGATGGCCGATGTCGGTGACGGCTGGCGCGACTATGTCTGCCTGGAAGCGGCCAACGCCGGGCCCGATGTGGTCACCGTGGCACCGGGCGGGCGTCATGTTCTGCTTCAGATCCTGTCCAGCGCGCCGCTATAGCGGGCTTCCCCCTTGGCACGGATGGCCAGCATGAGCACCCTCGATCCGCAGACCTCGCCCGGTAGCGAGAATCCCTATCTGGCGCCCGGCGCTGACGCCGATGTAGGCACTGCACTGGAAGATGCCGACTACCTGACGCTGGTGGTCGGGCCCAATGCCGCCGCCTACCGTCGTTTCTGGCATGTGGACAGTGCGCTGCCGAAGCCTCCGCGCCGCTGGAACTGGCCCGCCTTCCTGTTCGGCATCCTGTGGATGGTGCATCGCCGGATGTACCTGGCCGCCATCGGCTTCTACCTGGTCACCACGCTGCTGCCGATCCTGATGCTGCTGGCCGACGCGGGCATACCGCAGATCGCCTTTGGCATGCTGCTCCCGCGTATCGCCCTGGCCATTTTCGCCAACGCCCTGTACCTGCGCCATTGCAGCCGTCTGCTGGCGAGGGTGCAGGCGACCCACGCCGGCCAGCCGAACCGCATCCGCGCCGAGCTGCTTCGCCGTGGTGGCACCCGCGCCTCGGCCGTGGTGGTCTGCCTGGGCCTGATCTACGCGCTGCGTTACATCACCCAGGGCCTCCTGCAGACCTATCACTGAGCCGGCGAACGCGGCCGCAGCACCCACAGGCAGAGCGTTCCGGCGACCAGGCCCCAGAACGCAGAACCGACACCGGCCAGCGTCATGCCCGAGGCGGTCACCAGGAAAGTGACCAGCGCGGCCTCGCGGTCGCGCTCCACCGCCAATGCGCTGGCCAGGCTGTTGCCGATGGTGCCGAACAGGGCGATGCCGGCCACACAGGCCACCAGTTCCTTGGGAAAGGCAGCGAACAGGGCCGCTACGGTGGCCCCGAACAGGCCGATGACGATATAGAAGGCGCCGGCCGCCATCGCCGCCGTGTAGCGCCGTGCCGGGTCTTCGTGGGCATCACGGCCCATGCAGATCGCCGCGGTGATGGCGGCCAGGTTCAATGCGTAGGCACCGAAGGGCGCCAGCAGCGTGTTGACCACGCCGATCCAGCCGATCACCGGTGACACCGGCGCGTCGTAGCCGGAGGCGCGCATCACCGCCACACCGGGAATGTTCTGCGACGCCATGGTGACCACGAACAGGGGCAGGGCGATGCCGACCATCGCCGTCCACGACAGCGAGGGAGTGACCCATTGCGGTGCCGCCAGTTGCAGGTGCACCTGCTGTGCATGCAGCAGACCCTGGCTGGCAGCGATGGCGATGCCGACCAGCAGGGTGGCGATCACCGCATAGCGGGGGAAGAGGCGGCGGCCCAGCAGCCACGTAGCGAACATGGCCAATGCCAGCACGCGCTGGGTGTTCATCGCCACGAACACGTCCAGCCCGAAGCGCAGCAGTACACCGGCCAGCATGCCGGCGGCCAGGGCCATGGGCACGCGTTTCATCAGCCGGGCGAACACTCCCGAGAAGCCAGCGAGCATGCCCAGCACTGCCGCAAGCAGGAACGCACCGGTGGCCTCGGACAGAGAGGCACCACCCGCACCGACGACCAGCATCGCCGCCCCCGGCGTCGACCATGCGGTGACCATCGGCACCCGGTAGCGTAGTGACAGGCCGATGCAGGTCACGCCCATGCCCAGCCCCAGCGCCCACATCCACGAGGCGATGTGGGCCTGGTCGGCACCCACGGCCTGCGCGGCCTGGAACACGATCACCGCCGAGCTGGCGAAGCCGACCAGCACGGTGATGAAGCCGGCGACGATCGCCGGCATCGAAAGATCGCGCCACCATCCCTGTCGTACCTTCGTGTCCATCGTCTTCCTTCCTGTATGCATCCGACTATAGATAGCGCCTGCGGCGTTGACCGCGCAACGCGCGGGCAACGCCGCCGTGATCGTTGCACGCCCGTTGTGCATGCAGCAGCCGATGCGTTGTCATGCTCCTGAAAAAAATGTGTTGACGAATTCTGCAGGATCTCTAGAATTCGCTCCCTTGCTGCAGCGCGGCGACTTCTTCGGAAGCCGGCAACGCCAACAGCAACGCCACCACCGCCGGACGAGATCATCGAACGAAGGTGTTGACGGACTCGAAAAGTCCGGCATAATAGGCGGCTCGCAACGACGAAAGGCCTTCGGGTCCAACGCCGAAGCAGCATCGGCAACAACGTCCACTTCGGTGAGACGGCCTTGAAAAAAGGTGTTGACGAAGCGGAAAAGCCGGCTATAATGGGCGGCTCGCTACGAAGGAAACTTCGCAGCACACGGGAATGGCGCTGAGGCCACTTCCCAAGATCTTTGAAAGTATGCGCAGGTATCTTGTGAAGGCGCCTGCAGGAAGGATGATTGTCCATCTTGCAGACGTTTGATCAAGCAACTATTAATTGTTTTAAAGCAAGCGATACGTTGCCAGAATCATT